>NZ_CP023692.1:5707500-6007500 GCF_008704935.1 Streptomyces vinaceus | reverse complement strand
ACCGTTCGATGGACATAAGGACGTACGCACGGGGGGACCGGTGGCCCGCGTTCCGCCACACCATGTGGGACATGACACAGAACGCGGTGGAAGTACGGGGGCTTCGCAAGCAGTACGGCGAGGTCACCGCGGTGGACGGACTCGATCTGACGATCCGGCAGGGCGAGGTCTTCGGGCTCCTCGGGCCCAACGGCGCCGGCAAGAGCACGACGGTGGAGATCCTTCAGGGCCACCGGGAACGGGACGGGGGCGAGGTCAGCGTGCTCGGCGCGGACCCGGCCACCGCCGGGCGGGCCTGGCGCTCGCGCGTCGGGATCGTCTGGCAGGACGAGTCGGCGCCCGCCGAACTGACGGTACGGGAGACGGTCGAGCACTTCGCCCGCTACTACCCGGCCCCGCGCGACCCGGCCGAGGTCATCGCCCTGGTCGGTCTGGAGCCCAAGCGCGACCAGCGGGTGAAGGGCCTCTCGGGCGGGCAGCGGCGCCGGCTCGACGTGGCGCTCGGCGTCATCGGCGATCCCGAGCTGCTGCTCCTCGACGAGCCGACGACCGGTTTCGACCCGGCGGCCCGGCGGCAGTTCTGGGACCTGATCCGGCTGCTCGCCGCCGAGGGCACCACCATCGTCCTCACCACGCACTACCTGGAGGAGGCCGAGGCCCTCGCCGACCGGCTCGCGGTCATCGCGGGCGGCAGGGTCGTCGCCGAGGGCGAACCGGCCGAGCTGCGCTCCCGCTTCGGCACCGGCGCCACCGTCGAGTGGACCGGGGCCGACGGCGCCCCGCAGAGCGTCGCCACAGAGACCCCCACCCGTACGGTCGCCGAGCTCATGGCCCGCTTCGAGGGCGAGATCCCGGGGCTGAAGATCGGCCGGCCCACCCTGGAGGACGTGTACCTGCGCCTCACGGGCCAGCTCGTACCCACGACCGCGCAGCCGCTGGAGGACGCACGATGAGCACCCCCGCCACCCCCGCCACCCCCGCAGCCACCGCCACGACCGCGACGGGCGGCGGCCGGGCCGCCGCGGCCGCGAAGGCGCTGCCCGGCGCCTGGACCCTGGGACTGAGCCGCGGGGCCCTGGAGATCAAGCAGTTCGTGCGCCAGCGCGACGCGATGATCTTCACCTTCGCCTTCCCGATCGTCTTCCTCGCCCTCTTCGCCTCGATCTTCAGCGAGAGCGTGGAGAACACCGGGGTCACGGCCTCCCAGCTGTACGCGGCCGGGATGGTCGCCGCGGGCATCATGTCCACCAGCTTCCAGTCGCTCGGCATCTCGATCGCCGTCGAGCGGGACGAGAAGGTGCTGCGCCGGCTGCGCGGGACCCCGATGCCCCCGGCCGCGTACTTCCTCGGCAAGGTCTGGATGGTGCTCGCCACCGGACTGGCCGAGACCGCGATCCTGCTGCTCGTCGGCTCCACCCTGTTCGACCTCGACCTGCCGTCCTCGGCCGCGAAGTGGCTCACCTTCGGCTGGATCTTCGCCCTCGGGCTGACCGGCTGCGCCCTGCTCGGCATCGCCATCAGCAGTCTGCCCAGGTCGGGCAAGAGCGCGAGCTCCGTCGTCGTCCTGCCCTTCCTGATCCTCCAGTTCATCTCCGGGGTGTTCATCCCGGTCAACACGATCCCGGACTGGCTGCTGAACATCGGCGCGCTGTTCCCGCTCAAGTGGATGTGCCAGGGTCTGCGCGGTGTGTTCCTGCCGGAATCCGCGGCCGTGCTGGAGCAGGCGGGCGGCTGGGAGTACGGAAAGGTCGCCTTGGTCCTGGGTGCCTGGGTCGTCGGAGGATTGGTCCTGTGTCTGCTGACCTTCAAGTGGAAGAACCGCCGAGACGGCTGAACGGCTTCACCGGGGCGGCCGGAGCGCGCGAATCCCACGTCTGGGACCGCGCGTTCGGGCCGTGGGACCTCTACTTCGGCTCCGTGTGGGCCGCGACCGTCGCCTTCGTCCTGGGCGCGGACTTCCCGGCCCTGTCCTACCGGATCCCCGCCGCGGCCCTGCTCGCGCTGCTGATCCCCTGGTACGCGTGGGCCGGCCGGCCCCTGCTCCTGAAGGATCCGGGCGCCGAACCGGGACTGTCCCTGCGCTACCTCGGCGTGACGCTGGCGCTGTTCCTGCCCGCCGCCTTCCTGGTCGGCGAGACCCGGCTGATCACCTTCGCACTCGCCCCGCACTGCTTCATGCTGCTGCCGCTGCGCCGGGCGATCGGCGCGATGGCCGTGGTGTCCCTGCTGCCGGTGGCCGGGTGGGCGCTGCTGTGGCGGCCGGCCGGGCACATCGTCTTCATCAACGCGGTCGGCGCCTTCGTCACCTTCGCCTTCTCCTCCTTCTTCGGCGCCTGGATCGTGCGCATCATCGAGCAGAGCCAGGAGCGGGCCTCGCTGATCGCCGAACTCGACGCCAGCCGGGAGGAGGTGGCCCGGCTCTCCGCCGCGCAGGGCGCCCACGCCGAAAGGGAACGCATGTCCCGGGAGATCCACGACACCCTCGCGCAGGGTTTCACGAGCCTGCTGATGCTGGTCCAGGCCGTGCAGTCGGAGCTGGACACCGACCCGGAACAGGCCCGCCGGCACCTGGACCTCATGGCGGCCACCGCCCGGCAGAACCTGGCCGAGGCCCGGGCCCTGGTCGCGGGCGGCGCCCCCGCCGACTTGGACGCCGGCTCCCTGCCGGACGCCGTACGCCGTCTCGCGGCCCGGCAGGACCCACCGGCGGCGGTGTCGGTGACCGGCGGGGTGCGCCCGCTGGCCGCGGCGCTGGAGGTGGTGGCGCTGCGCTCCTGCCAGGAGGCGCTGTCGAACGCGGCCAAGCACGCGGGGGCGGCGGCGCGCTGCTCGGTCCGCCTGGCCTACGGTGACGGCGACCTGACCGTCACGGTCCGGGACACGGGGCGCGGCTTCGACCCGGCGGCGCCGGTGCCGGGCTACGGCCTGCGGGGGCTGCGCGCCCGCGCGGCGGAGGTGGGCGGCACGGCGTCGGTGACCTCCGTACCGGGCGCCACCGGCACCACGGTCACCGTCACCCTCCCGACGACGCTCTGAGGAGCCGCAGAACATGATCCGCATCCTGCTGGCCGACGACCACCCGGTGGTACGGGAGGGCCTGCGCGGCATGCTCAGCGCCGAACCGGACCTGGAGGTGGTGGCGGAGGCCTCGAACGGTCCGCAGGCGGAGGCGCTGGCCGCGGAGCTGCTGCCCGATCTGGACCTGATCCTGATGGACCTGCGGATGCCGGGCGGGGACGGGGTCGAGTCGATCGCCCGGATCGGCGCGGCCGGACTGCCGGTCAGGGTGGTCGTGCTGACGACGTACGAGAACGACCGGGACATCCTGCGGGCGGTGGAGGCGGGGGCGGCCGGCTACCTGCTGAAGGACATGGCCCGGGCCGAGCTCGCCGACGCCGTCCGCGCGGCGGTACGGGGCGAGACGGTGCTGGCCCCTTCGGTGGCGGGCCGCCTCGTGGACCGCCTGCGCACGCGCCCCGAGCGCCCCCGTCTCTCCGACCGGGAGGTGGCGGTCCTGCGCCTGGTCGCGGAGGGGGCGACGAACGCCGAGATCGGCCGCCGCCTGTTCGTGGCGGAGTCGACGGTCAAGACGCACCTGCTGCGGATCTTCGGCAAGCTGGAGGTGACGGACCGCACGGCCGCGGTGACCACGGCCATGCGGCACGACCTCCTCTGAGGGCGCCCGGGCGCCCGACGGCGCGGGCGCCCGGAAGCGGCGGCCGTCAGGCCAGCTTGGCGCGGAGGACCTCGACGACCTCCGCCAGGGCGACCGCGGACTGCTCGCCGGACTCCATGTCCTTCAGCTGGACGACGCCCTCGGCGAGGTCGCGGTCACCCGCGATCACCGCGAACCGCGCCCCGGAGCGGTTCGCGTCCTTCATCGCGCCCTTGAGGCCCTTGCCCCCGTACGAGATGTCGGCCGCGACACCGGCCTTGCGGAGCTCCGTGACCAGCCCGAACAGCACCGGCTTCGCCTCGCCCAGCGCCACCGCGAACACCGAGGTGGCCGCCGGGATGTCCAGCTCGACGCCCTCCGCTTCGAGCGCCAGCACCGTACGGTCCACGCCCAGCGCCCAGCCCACCGACGGCAGGGCCGGCCCGCCGATCATCTCGGACAGGCCGTCGTAGCGGCCGCCGCCGCCGACCGCCGACTGCGATCCCAGGCCGCCGTGCACGAACTCGAAGGTGGTGCGCGTGTAGTAGTCCAGCCCGCGCACCAGCTTCTCGTCGTCCTCGAAGGCGACCCCTGCGGCCGTGATCAGCGCCCGGACCTCCTCGTGGTACGCCTTGCACGCGTCGCACAGGTAGTCCCGCAGCATCGGCGCGCCGACGAGCTGCTTCTGCACCTCGGCCCGCTTGTCGTCGAGGACGCGCAGCGGGTTGATCTCGGCCCGGCGGACGGTCTCCTCGTCCAGGTCCAGCCCGCGCAGGAAGGCCTGGAGTGCCTCCCGGTACACCGGGCGGCACTCCTTGTCGCCCAGCGAGTTCAGCAGGATCCGGAAGTCGCGCAGGCCGAGCGTGCGGTAGGCCTGGTCGGCCAGGATGATCAGCTCGGCGTCCAGCGCCGGGTCCTCGGCGCCGATCGCCTCGGCACCGACCTGCGAGAAGTGGCGGTAGCGGCCCGCCTGCGGCCGCTCGTACCGGTAGTAGGAGCCCGAGTACCAGAGCTTGACCGGCAGGTTGCCCTTCTTGTGCAGGCTCGCCTCCAGCGCCGCGCGCAGCACCGAGGCGGTGCCCTCCGGGCGCAGGGCCAGGTTGGTGCCGCCCTTGGTGGTGAGGGTGAACATCTCCTTGGTCACGATGTCGGTGGACTCCCCGACACCGCGCGCGAACAGGTTGACGTCCTCGAAGCCGGGCGTCTCGATGTAGCCGTACCCGGCCTTGCGCAGGGGGGCCGAGATGGCGTCCCGGACGGCCAGGTACTTCGCCGAGTACGGCGGGATCAGGTCGTACGTGCCCTTGGGGGCCTTGAAGGTGCTCACGAAACTCTCGTCACATTCCTCGTCGTGGAGACGTGAAACCGTCTCCCAGGCCGGCGGCCACCTGCCGCAGGTAAGGGTTGGTGGCGCGCTCACGGCCAATGGTCGTGTGCTCGTTGTGACCGGGCAGCACCACGGTCGAGTCGTCGAGCGGCAGGCACACGCGGGCCAGCGACTGCAGCATGTCCGCGTGGCTGCCGCCCGGGAAGTCGGTACGTCCGATGGAGCCGGCGAAGAGCAGGTCGCCCGAGAACAGCAGCGGGGGGATGTCCCCCGCCTCGGGCATCCCGAAGGTCACCGACCCCTTGGTATGCCCGGGCGCGTGCGACACGGTGAGCTCCATGCCCGCCAGCGCCAGCTTCGCGCCGTCGGTGAGCTCCTTCACGTCGGAGGGCTCCCCCACGGTGAGCTCGCCCATCAGCTGCGCTCCCAGGGAGCGGCCCAGGGCCTTCTCCGGGTCGCTCATCATGAAGCGGTCCTCGGGGTGGATCCACGCCGGGACGTCATGTGCTCCGCAGACCGGGACCACCGAGGCCACATGGTCGATGTGGCCGTGGGTGAGGACGACCGCGACGGGCTTGAGCCGATGCTTCTTCAGCGTTTCCTCGACGCCCAAGGTGGCCTGGTGGCCCGGGTCGATGATCACGCACTCCTCACCGGCGGCGGGGGCGACCACGTAACAATTGGTCCCCCAGGCCCCGGCGGGGAACCCGGCAATCAGCACGTTCGTCCTCAATCGTCGTCCGTCGGGAGCTTCGGCGGCGGCCTGATCGGAATGCCGCTGTTCAGAGCCTACCGGCGCCGCTCGTTCCACAGCGAACCCATATACGGTACGGCCTTACCGAGCCCGGACAGCGGTGCCCTACACGTACAAGGAGACGACCCGGTGGTCACGAGCGATCAGCGGCGGCGACAGCTCGCCAGGGAGAAGTACGAGCGTCAGCAGAAGCGCCGGGCCGAGGCCCGCCGCAAGACGCGGCAGCGGGCGGCGGTGATCGGCGCGGCGGTGGCCGTGGTGGTCGCGACGCTGGTCGGCCTCGTCGTGGGCGGCGTCTTCGACAAGGACAAGAAGGACAGCGCGGCGGACCCGGCGGCGAACCCGTCGGCCTCGCCAGCGCCCTCGCCGAAGACCTCGCCCGCGCCGGCGATGGCGATCGACAAGAACGCGAAGTACACGTTCGACCTGAAGACCACCGCGGGTGAGATCAAGTTCGAGATGGACGCGGCGAAGACGCCGGAGACCGTCAACTCGTTCAAGTCGCTCGCGGACAAGGGCTTCTTCGACAACACCAAGTGCCACCGCCTGACCACCTCCGGGATCTTCGTCCTGCAGTGCGGCGACCCGGAGGGCACGGGCATGGGCGGCCCCGGCTACACCATCGCGGACGAGAACCTCGACTCGCTGGGCAAGCCGAACGAGCAGGGTCAGGTGATCTACCCGGCGGGCACGGTGGCGATGGCCAATACCGGCCAGCCGCACAGCGGCGGCAGCCAGTTCTTCCTGGTCTACAAGGACAGCCCGCTGGCGCCCTCGTACACGCCGTTCGGCAAGATCGACGCGGCGGGTCTGAAGGCGCTGGAGGAGGTGGCCAAGGCCGGTACGGCCGACGGCGGCCAGGACGGGGCCCCCAAGACCCCGGTGACCATCCAGAAGGGCGCCGTTACCCAGAACTGACGGGTTCCGGCGGCCCCGGGCCCGGCCGGCGTCCGGCCCGTACGGCGATATTCCGTCGTGCGGGATGCGGACAGCCGGCCCGGCGGTCGCCTATGTTGGCGTTGTGCAGGGCGGGCGCTGCCCGCCCCAGGAAACTGTGGACGATGCCCAGGGGGTGAACCCCTCGCAGGCATCAGGTGGAGGAGGCGCTGTGAGCAGCGACCCGTGGGGCCGCGTCGACGAGACGGGCACCGTGTACGTGCGTACTGCCGAGGGCGAGAAGGTCGTCGGCTCCTGGCAGGCGGGCACCCCCGAGGAGGCCCTGGCCTACTTCGAGCGCAAGTACGAGGGCCTGGTGGTCGAGATCGGCCTCCTCGAACGGCGGGTGCGGACCACCGATCTGTCCGCCAAGGACGCGCAGACGGCCATCGACCACCTGCGCACGCAGGTGGAGGAGCACCACGCCGTGGGCGACCTCGACGCCCTGCGCGTCCGGCTGGACAAGCTGGTGGCGACCGTGGACTCGCGGCGCGAGGAGCGCAAGGTCCAGAAGGCCAAGCAGACGGACGAGGCCCGTGCGGCCAAGGACGCGCTGGTGGCCGAGGCCGAGCAGCTGGCGCAGAGCGACCAGTGGCGCAGCGCCGGCGAGCGGCTGCGGGCCCTGGTGGACATCTGGAAGGGTCTGCCGCGCCTGGACCGCAAGTCGGACGACGAGCTGTGGCACCGCTTCTCGCACGCCCGCTCCGCCTTCTCCAAGCGCCGCAAGGCGCACTTCGCCTCGCTCGACGCGCAGCGCGAGGACGCCCGCAAGGTCAAGGAGAAGCTGGTCGCGGAGGCCGAGTCGCTGTCGAAGTCGACCGACTGGGGTCCGACGGCCGCCCGCTACCGCGAGCTGATGGCGGACTGGAAGGCGGCGGGCCGGGCGCAGCGCGAGTCCGAGGACGATCTGTGGAACCGTTTCCGCGGTGCGCAGGACGTGTTCTTCGCGGCGCGCAGCGAGGTGTTCGCGGAGCGCGACGCCGAGCAGGTGGAGAACCTGAAGCTGAAGGAGGAGCTGGCCGAGGAGGCCGAGAAGCTCGTCCCGATCACGGACCTGAAGGCGGCCCGGGCCGCGTTCCGCTCCCTCAACGAGCGCTGGGAGGGCATCGGCCACGTGCCGCGCGACGCCCGGCCGAAGGTCGAGGGCCGGATGCACGCGGTGGAGCGGGCGATCCAGGAGGCCGAGGAGGGCGAGTGGCGCCGTACGAACCCCGAGGCGCGGGCCCGTGCGGCCGGTCTGACGGGTCAGCTCCAGGCGGCGGTCGACAAGCTGCGTGAGCAGATCGACGCGGCCCGCGCGGCGGGCAACAACGCGAAGGCCGACAAGCTCTCGCGCGAGCTGGAGGGCCGCCAGGCCCTCCTCGACCAGGCCCTGAAGGGGCTGGAGGAGTTCGGCGGCTGACGCCCTCCGGATGATGCGAACGCCCCGGTACGGTTCCCCGTACCGGGGCGTTCGCGCGTTCCTGGGCTCACGGGACGGCCCGGCTGCCGTCCTGGAGCAGCGTCACGGGTGTACCCCGCGGCGCGGAGCGTACGGGCGAGCCCGAGCCCCGCGACGACCATCGCGGAGCGGATGTCCGCCGCCAGGACGGGCCCGGCCGGCCGGCGTCCCACGTACGGCGCGCGCCCGGTTGCGGACCAGCCGCAGCCGGCCCATGCCCATCTCCTGTGCGTGCTGCGGGAGAGCGGCGGTCAGGCCTTGGTCACGGCCTCCTTGCAGACGTCACACGGTAGACGTCGTAGACGCCTTCCACACCCCGTACGGCCTTCAGGACGTGACCCAGGTGCTTGGGGTCGCCCATCTCGAAGGTGAAGCGGGAGGTGGCGACGCGGTCGCGGGAGGTCTGGACGGCCGCCGAGAGGATGTTCACGTGCTGGTCCGACAGGACGCGGGTGACGTCCGACAGCAGCCGGGAGCGGTCCAGGGCCTCGACCTGGATGGCGACGAGGAAGACCGAGGACTGGGTGGGGGCCCACTCGACCTCCAGCATCCGCTCGGGCTCCTGGGAGAGGGAGTCCACGTTGACGCAGTCCGCGCGGTGGACCGATACGCCGCTGCCGCGCGTGACGAAGCCGACGATCGGGTCCCCCGGCACCGGGGTGCAGCAGCGGGCCAGCTTGACCCACACGTCGTCGACGCCCTTGACGACCACGCCCGGGTCGGCGTTCTTGCGGCGCGAGCCCCGGGTCCGGGAGGGCGGGACGCTCTCCTCGATGTCCTCGTTGGCCGCTTCCTCGCCGCCGAGGGCCTGCACCAGCTTCTGTACGACGCCCTGCGCGGCCACGTGGCCCTCGCCGATCGCCGCGTACAGGGAGGAGATGTCGGGGTAGCGCATCTCGTGCGCGAGGGTGACCAGCGAGTCGCCGGTGAGGATGCGCTGGATCGGCAGGTTCTGCTTGCGCATGGCCCGCGCGATGGCGTCCTTGCCGTGCTCGATGGCCTCCTCGCGGCGCTCCTTGGAGAACCAGGCGCGGATCTTGTTGCGGGCGCGCGGGGACTTGACGAAGCCCAGCCAGTCGCGGGACGGGCCCGCGCCCTCGGCCTTGGAGGTGAAGACCTCGACGAGGTCGCCGTTGTCCAGGGTCGATTCGAGCGGGACGAGGCGGCCGTTGACGCGTGCGCCTATGGTCCGGTGGCCGACCTCGGTGTGGACGGCGTACGCGAAGTCCACCGGGGTGGCTCCGGCCGGCAGGGCGATGACGTCGCCCTTGGGCGTGAAGACGAAGACCTCGTTGCGGGAGAGGTCGAAGCGCAGCGAGTCGAGGAACTCGCCCGGGTCCTCGGTCTCCTTCTGCCAGTCGAGCAGCTGGCGCAGCCAGGCCATGTCGTTGACCGTGTCCTGCCCGGCGCTGCCCTTGGCCGCCTGCGGGACGTCGGTGCGGACCTTGGAGGTGCCGGCGACGGTCTGCTGCTTGTACTTCCAGTGCGCGGCGATGCCGTACTCGGCGCGCCGGTGCATGTCGAAGGTGCGGATCTGGAGTTCGACGGGCTTGCCGCTGGGGCCGATGACCGTCGTGTGGAGCGACTGGTACATGTTGAACTTGGGCATCGCGATGTAGTCCTTGAACCGGCCGGGGACCGGGTTCCAGCGCGCGTGCACCGTGCCGAGGGCCGCGTAGCAGTCCCGGACGGTGTCCACGAGGACGCGGATGCCCACCAGGTCGTAGATCTCCGCGAAGTCACGGCCGCGGACGATCATCTTCTGGTAGACGCTGTAGTAGTGCTTGGGGCGGCCGGTGACGGTGGCCTTGATGCGGGCGGCGCGCAGGTCGGTCTGGACCTCGTCGGTGACGACGGTGAGGTACTCGTCGCGCTTGGGCGCGCGCTCGGCGACGAGGCGGACGATCTCGTCGTACATCTTGGGGTAGAGGATCGCGAAGGCGAGGTCCTCCAGCTCCCACTTGATCGTGTTCATGCCCAGCCGGTGCGCCAGCGGGGCGTAGATCTCCAGCGTCTCGCGGGCCTTCTTCTCCTGCTTCTCCCGCTTGAGGTAGCGCATGGTGCGCATGTTGTGCAGGCGGTCGGCGAGCTTGATGACCAGGACGCGCGGGTCCTTGGCCATGGCGACGACCATCTTGCGCACGGTCTCGGCCTGCGCGGCCTCGCCGAACTTGACCCGGTCCAGCTTGGTGACGCCGTCGACGAGCAGGGCCACGGCGTCGCCGAAGTCGCGGCGCAGGTCCTCCAGCCCGTACTCGGTGTCCTCGACGGTGTCGTGCAGCAGGCCCGCCATCAGGGTGGCCGGGTCCATGCCGAGCTCGGCGAGGATGGTGGTCACCGCGAGCGGGTGGGTGATGTACGGGTCGCCGCTCTTGCGCTTCTGGCCGCGGTGCCAGCGTTCGGCGACCTGGTACGCCTGCTCGATCTGGCGCAGCGTGGCCGTCTCGATCTTCGGGTCGTTGCTGCGGACTATGCGGAGCAGGGGTTCCAGTACCGGGTTGTACGGGTTGGAACGCTGGACGCCGAGGCGGGCGAGCCGGGCGCGCACGCGGTTGGAGGACCCGGCCGACTTCGCGGGCGCGGGCTTCACGGGCGCGGGCTTCACCGGAGGCGCCGGCGGGGGCGTCGCGGGGGGCGTCGCGGCCCGCTCGGCCTGCGGGTCGGGCTGCGCGGCGGAGAGTGGCTGGACCTCGTCTGGCAAGAGCGCTCCTCTGGGGGTCCCCCGGACGAAGTGCGGGGGAGGATCCGGGGCCCCGGTCAGGTCCGGATAACCAATGGTAGCGATGGTTGCCCCGGCCCGTTCCCCGAGTCCCGGCGCCTTCGCCGCCCGGCCGCGTACGACGAAGCGGGCGGGTACCGGTATGTCCCGGTACCCGCCCGCTTCCCGGTCGGCGTCGTCAGACGACGATCAGCGCGTCCAGCGGGGCCTGCGCCAGGGCGCCGGCCAGCCGCTCGCGGCCCGGCAGGAACGACAGCTCCATCAGGACCGCCACTCCGGCGACCTCGGCCCCGGCCCGGCGGATCAGCGAGAGCGAGGCCTCGGCGGTGCCGCCCGTGGCGAGCACGTCGTCGATGACCATGACCCGGTCACCGGCCGACAGGTCCTCGGCGTGGACCTCGATCTCCGCCGTGCCGTACTCCAGCTCGTAGGACTGCGCCAGCGTCGCGCCCGGCAGCTTCCCGGCCTTGCGCACCGGCACGAAGCCGATGCCCGCCTGGACCGCCACCGGCGCCGCCAGGATGAACCCGCGCGCCTCCAGCCCGACGATCTTGGTCGCGCCGTACCGCCCGGCCAGCTCCACCAGCGCGTCCGTCAGGGCCGCGAAGGCCTTCGGGTCGGCCAGCAGCGGGGTGATGTCCTTGAACATCACCCCGGGCTTCGGGTAGTCCGCGACGTCCTTGATCCGGCTGAGCAGCAGCTCGCGGACCTCGGGGGAGAGCGTGCTCACCGGCGCCGCCCGGCCCGGCCCTGGGCCACGACCTGCGGGGTCCCGGCACCCTCGAAGCCCTCGTCCTCGGCGGACTCGCCCTTGGCAGCGGCGGCCGCCCGCTTCGCGAGCACCCGCTTCTTCAGCGCCTTCATCGCCGGCTCGCGCTCCTTGAGGTCCACGACCAGCGGGGTCGCGATGAAGATCGAGGAGTACGCACCGGCCGCGAGGCCGACGAACAGCGACAGCGAGATGTCGTTCAGCATGCCGGCGTCCAGGAGGCCGCCGCCGATGAAGAGCAGCGCCCCGACCGGGAGCAGCGCCACCACGGTGGTGTTGATCGAGCGGACCAGGGTGCCGTTGATGCTGCGGTTGGCGATCTCGCTGAACGTGTACCGGGTCTGCTTGGTGATGTCCTTCGAGCCCTCCTTCAGACCGTCGAAGACGACGACGGTGTCGTAGAGGGAGTAACCGAGGATGGTCAGCAGACCGATCACGGTGCCCGGCGTGACCTCGAAGCCGACCAGCGCGTACACGCCGACGGTGATGGTGAGGTCGTGGATCAGGGCGATCAGCGCGGCGACGGCCATCCGCCACTCGAAGGCGATGGCGAGGTAGATCACCACGAGGACCATGAAGATGCCGAGGCCGGTCCAGGCCTTGTTGGCGATCTGGTCACCCCAGCTGGGGCCGACCAGGTCCGCGTTGATCTCGGCCTCGGGGACCTTGAGGTCGGCCGCGAGCTTGGTCTTGACGGCGTTGGCCTGCGCGGGGTCCAGGCTGGAGATCTGGATGCGCAGGGTGCCGTTGCCGAGCTTCTGCACGATCGCCTGGTGGCCGGAGGCCTTCTCGGCGTCCTCGGTGGCCGCGGTCACCGACACCGCGGTCTTCGGGGTGGTGAAGACCGCACCGCCCTTGAACTCGATGCCCATGTTGAGGCCCTGAACGGCCAGGGCCACGATCGCCGTGATGGTGATCAGGATGGAAACGCCGTACCAGACGAAGCGCTTGCCGACGAAGTCGTAGCCGACCTCACCGCGGTACAGCTTGGCGCCGAGATCTCCCAGCTTCGACATCTCTCACGCCTCCTTTACGTCGACGGGAGCGGTGACGGAACCGGTGCCGGAGCCGGTGCGGCGGGACCGGCGCAGCGGCGGCTTGGCGCCGAGCCGCTTCGGGTCCAGCCCGGACCAGGGGTGACCGCTGGAGAAGAACTTCGTACGGGCCATCAGCGTCATGATCGGCTTGGTGAACAGGAACACCACGACCACGTCGAGCACGGTCGTCAGACCCAGGGTGAAGGCGAAGCCCTGCACCTTGCCGACGGTGACGATGAACAGCACCGCGGCGGCCAGGAACGACACGAAGTCGGAGACCAGGATGGTGCGCCGGGCGCGCGGCCAGGCCCGCTCCACGGCGGGACGCAGGGTGCGGCCCTCGCGGATCTCGTCGCGGATGCGTTCGAAGTACACGATGAACGAGTCCGCCGTGATGCCGATCGCCACGATCGCACCGCAGACGGCGGGCAGGTTCAGCGCGAAGCCGATGCCCTTTCCGAGCAGCGCCATGATCGTGTACGTGAGGATCGCGGACACCAGGAGGCTGACGATGGCGATGAAGGCCAGGCCCCGGTAGTACACGAGCAGGTAGATCACCACGAGGAGCAGGCCGATGGCCCCGGCGATGAGGCCGGCCTTCAGCTGCTCGCCGCCGAGCGCGGCGGTGACGGTGGTGACGCTGTCCTCCTGGAAGGTCAGCGGCAGGGCGCCGTACGAGAGCATGTTGCCCAGGTCCATCGCGGACTGCTGCGTGAAACCGCCGGAGATCTCGGCGTTGCCGCCGGTCAGCGCCTGGCTCACGGACGGGTCGGAGACGACCTCGCCGTCGAGCACGATCGCGAACTGGTTCTGCGGCATCTGCTTGGTGGCGAGCTCACCGGTGATCTTGGCGAACTTGTCGGCGCCCTTGTCGGTGAACTGCATGGTGACGATCCACTGCCCCGTCTGGGGGTTGATCTGTCCCTTGGCGTCCTTCACGTCCGTACCGGACACACCGACCGGGCCGAGGATCCACTTGCCCCAGGCGTCGCCGCGCTTGCCACAGGCGACCGTCGCGTCCTCGGGCTTGACGCCCTTGCCGGCCGCGGCGCGCTGCGCCTCGTTGGTGCAGTCCAGCGCCGCGAACTTCGCCTGGAGGTCGGCTGCGGCCGCCTCGACGCCCGAGGGGGCCGGGGTGGGGGCCGGAGCCTTGTCGTCTGCCTTCTTCGACTCGCTCGCCGAGGGCGAGGGAGAGGCGGTGGCGGCCGGGGCCTTGAGGGCCTCGCTGAGCACACGGCCCTGGGAAGTGGCGCTGGACGACGGGGTGGCCGGGGCGCTGGGCTTGCCGCTGCCCTCGGCCTTCGGGGCACCGGAGGTGCTCGCGGAGGGGCTCGGCGTGGCCTCGGGGGCCGCCGGCGCGCCGTCGGCGAAGGCCAGGACCGGGCGGAAGTAGAGCTGGGCGGTGGTACCGACCTGCTCGCGGGCCTGCTTCTCGTTCGTCCCCTTGGGGATGTTCACGATGATGTGGTCGCGGCCCTGCGTCTGGACCTCGGCCTCCGACACGCCGAGACCGTTGACGCGGCGCTCGATGATGCCGACCGCCGTGTTCATGTTGGTCTCGTTGATCGCGTCCGGCTTGCCGGGCTCGCTCTTGGCCTTGAGCGTGATGCTCGTACCGCCCGCGAGGTCGATGCCGAGCCGGGGAGTCGTCTGCTTCGTGAGGAACATCCCCGCGGTGAGCGCCACCATCGCGATCAGGATGATCGCCAGGGCGCGCCCCGGCCTCCCCTGAGCCCCCGTGGGCCGCCGGCCCTTCTTCGGTGCTGCCACCTTGTCGTATCTCCCTGTCCAACCGCCCCGCGCCGGGTCAGCGCGCGGACGGCCACGAAATGTGTGGTGGGGACCCCTGCCCCCCGCAGAAGTGTCACTGACGGGGACCGTGGCGGCCGCCGGTCAGGCGTCCTGCCCGGTCCCCCGGCCGCGCGCTACTTCGCGCCGGCCTCGCCGTCGGCCTTGCCGTCCTTCGGCTCGTCGCCCTTGGGCCCGGTCGGGCCGTCCTTCGGCTCCTCGGCCGCGGGCTCGTCCTTCTTGCCCAGGTCCAGCTTCGGGGCCTCGGCCTCGTCCGCGCCCTTGTCCGCGTCCTTGTCCAGGGTCAGCGAGGAGGCGTCGTCCGGAACGACCGGCGTGTCGATCGTCAGATCATCACTGGCGCCGTGGACGATGCGGTTGTACTCCGCGTCCTCCAGGACGGCGCCGATGGCGTTCTTCGCGTAGATCGCGTGGACGCCGGGGGCCACCTCAAGGGTGACGGTGTCCTCGCCGACCTCCTTCACCGTGGCGTACATGCCGCCGATGGTGCGGACGCCGGCGCCGGGCGCCATGTGGTCGCGCATCTGCGCGGCCGCCTGCTGCTTCTTCTTCGCGGAGCGGGTCATCAGGAACATCGCCCCGATGAGCACGATGAACGGGAGGAGTGTCACGAGATTCACGGGACGGAGATCCTTCGCACGACCGCACGGGAGACGGCCAATTTCTACGGGGGTGGGCATGCCGACCTGAAGGGTCGGCATCGGCGGAGTCTAGGCGAGTCCGCACCGATGGAACAACGCCCAGCATGGCACCGCAGTTCCTGACGGTGCCAACCTCCGCGCCGTCAGGCCCCGAACAAGCCCTGTTGTCCGCTTGATCCACTCCCCTGCTGGTGGGGCGGTACGAGCCCCAGGTGAACCCATGCGGCGGGGGTCGCGACCCGGCCTCGCGGGGTACGGGCGAGCAGGCCTTCCCGTACGAGGAACGGCTCGGCGACCTCTTCGACGGTCTCCCGCTCCTCCCCGACGGCCACGGCGAGGGTGGACAGGCCCACGGGGCCGCCGCCGAACAGCTTGAGCAGGGCTTCGAGCACGGCGCGGTCGAGGCGGTCGAGACCGCGCGCGTCGACCTCGTAGACCTGGAGGGCGGTGCCGGCCACCTCCCGGGTGATCACTCCGTCGGCCTTGACCTGCGCGTAGTCGCGGACGCGGCGCAGCAGGCGGTTGGCGATGCGCGGGGTGCCGCGCGAGCGGCCGGCGATCTCGGCGGCGCCGGCGGTGTCGATCTCCACGTCGAGGAGGCGGGCGGAGCGGTGGATGACGCGTTCCAGCTCCTCGGGGGCGTAGAACTCCATGTGCCCGGTGAAGCCGAAGCGGTCGCGCAGCGGCGGCGGGAGGAGGCCGGCCCTCGTCGTGGCCCCGACGAGGGTGAAGGGCGGCAGCTCCAGCGGGATGGCGGTGGCCCCCGGCCCCTTGCCGACGATCACGTCGACGCGGAAGTCCTCCATGGCCATGTAGAGCATTTCCTCGGCGGGCCGGGACATCCGGTGGATCTCGTCGAGGAAGAGGACCTCGCCCTCCTGGAGGGAGGACAGGATGGCGGCGAGATCGCCGGCGTGCTGGATGGCGGGGCCGGAGGTGATCCGGATGGGCGCGCCCATCTCGGCGGCGATGATCATGGAAAGGGTGGTCTTGCCGAGTCCGGGCGCGCCGGAGAGCAGCACGTGATCGGCGGTGGCGCCGCGCTGGCGGGCGGCCTTCAGCACCAGGTCGAGCTGCTGGCGGACCTTCTCCTGGCCGACGAACTCGCCGAGGTCCTTGGGGCGCAGGGCCGCCTCCACGGCGGTGTCCTCGCCGTCCGCCGCCGCCGCGACGATCCGGTCGTCGCTCTCGTCATCCCAGTTCACGGTGGTCAGTCTGCCTTCTGCGTCAGTGCGGTGGTCGTCGCCGGTACCCGGCCCCGGGGGGTCAGCGGGTGCGGTTCAGGGACTGGAGGGCGGCGCGCAGCAGCTGCGGTACGGGGGCGCTGCCACCGGCGGCGATGGCCGCCTCCGCCTGCGGGGTCACCGCGTCGACGGCCTCCTCCGCGTCCCTCGACGCGTAGCCGAGCCCGATCAGCGCCGCCGAGAGCTGCTCCGTCCAGGGGGCCGGTCCGGACGCCACGGCCCGCTGGGCCCCGACCACCGCGGTCGGCGCCCCCAGCTTGCCCTTCAGCTCCAGCAGCAGCTTCTGCGCGCCCTTCTTCCCGATCCCGGGGACGGCCGTCAGGGCCTTCTCGTCCCCCGACTCGACCGCCAGGCGCAGCGCGTCCGGGCTGTGCACGCCGAGCATCGCCTGGGCGAGGCGCGGCCCGACCCCGCTCGCCGTCTGCAGCAGCTCGAAGACCTGCCGCTCGTCGTCGTCCGCGAAGCCGTACAGCGTCAGCGAGTCCTCCCGTACGACCAGCGAGGTGGCCAGCCGCGCCGTCTCACCCGTGCGCAGGCCGGCGAGGGTGTTCGGCGTGCACTGCACGGCCATGCCCACTCCCCCGACCTCGATCACGGCCAGGGTGGGGGCGAGCGCGGCGACCGGGCCGCTGACGAAGGCGATCATGAGGGGCGGCCTTTCGAGGCGTGCAGGGCGTGCTGGGCGACCGCCTGCTGGAGGCGGTTCTGGGCGGGGGCCCGCCAGATGTGGCAGATGGCGAGGGCGAGGGCGTCCGCGGCGTCGGCCGGCTTGGGCGGGGCGGACAGCCGCAGCAGCCGGGTCACCATGGCCCCGACCTGCGCCTTGTCGGCCCGGCCGGAGCCGGTGACGGCGGCCTTGACCTCACTGGGGGTGTGCAGGGCGACCGGTATCCCGCGGCGCGCCGCGCACAGCATGGCGACGGCGCTCGCCTGGGCGGTCCCCATCACCGTGCTGACGTTGTGCTGGCTGAACACCCGCTCCACGGCGACGACTTCGGGCCGGTGGCGGTCCAGCCACTCCTCGATGCCCTGCTCGATCGCGACGAGCCGGTGCCCCAACTCCGCGTCCGCGGGCGTCCGTACGACCCCCACCGCGAGCATCGCCAGCGGGCGGCCGGCGACCCCCTCGACGACGCCGACACCGCACCGGGTCAGTCCCGGGTCCACGCCGAGTACGCGCACTGCACCACCCCCCTACGGTCCGTCCATCACCAGTGCGTGCAGGCTAACCGGTGGCACTGACAAAGCGGCGGGCCGGCGGGGTGTGTCCCCGCCGGCCCGCCGCTGATGCCCGATCAGGCGTCGACCTTCTCCATGACCTCGTCGGAGACGTCGAAGTTGGCGAAGACGTTCTGCACGTCGTCGCTGTCCTCCAGCGCGTCGATCAGCTTGAAGATCTTGCGCGCGCCCTCTTCGTCGAGCTCGACCTGCATGGTCGGGACGAAGCTGGAGTCGGCCGAGTCGTAGTCGATGCCCGCCTCCTGGAGCGCGGTGCGGACCGCGACCATGTCGGTCGGCTCGCTGATGATCTCGAAGGTGTCGCCGTTGTCGTTGACCTCTTCGGCACCGGCTTCGAGCACCGCGTCCAGGACGTCGTCCTCGGAGAGCTCGCCCTTGGGCAGCAGGACGACGCCCTTGCGGTTGAACAGGTACGAGACCGAGCCCGGGTCGGCCATCGATCCGCCGTTGCGGGTCATGGCGACGCGGACGTCGGACGCGGCGCGGTTGCGGTTGTCGGTGAGGCACTCGATGAGCACCGCGACACCGTTAGGGCCGTAGCCTTCGTACATGATCGTCTCGTAGTCGGCGCCGCCGGCCTCAAGGCCGCCGCCGCGCTTGACCGCGGAGTCGATGTTCTTGTTCGGGACCGAGCTCTTCTTGGCCTTCTGGATGGCGTCGAAGAGGGTCGGGTTGCCGTCGATGTCGGCACCGCCCATACGGGCCGCGACCTCGATGTTCTTGATCAGCTTCGCGAAGAGCTTGCCGCGCTTGGCATCGATCACGGCCTTCTTGTGCTTCGTCGTAGCCCATTTAGAGTGGCCGGACATCCGCCTGTCTCCTTCGCGTAACCAACAGTGTGCACCTCAGATCCTACCGGGACCTGTTTACAGCCCAGCGCGCACCATGTCGACGAAGTACGCGTGGACCCGGTCGTCTCCGGTCAGCTCGGGGTGGAACGAGGTGGCGAGGACGTTGCCCTGGCGCACGGCGACCGTGTGGCCCTCGTACGTGGCGAGCACCTCGGCGGCGGCGCCGACCGACTCGACCCACGGGGCGCGGATGAAGACGCCCTCGACGGGGCCGCCCTCTATGCCCGCGAAATCGATCTTCGCTTCGAATGACTCGTTCTGGCGGCCGAAGGCGTTGCGGCGCACGATCATGTCGATGCCGCCCAGGGTCTCCTGGTCGTCACGGCCGTCGAGCAGCTTGTCGGCGAGCATGATCATGCCGGCGCAGGTGCCGTAGACCGGCATACCGGCCTTCACGCGCTCGCGCAGCGGCTCCAGCATGCCGAACAGGACGGCGAGCTTCGACATCGTCGTGGACTCGCCGCCGGGGATCACCAGGGCGTCGACCTCGGCGAGCTCCTCGGGGCGCCGGACCGGCCTGGCCACGGCGTCCGCCGCGGCCAGGGCGATCAGGTGCTCCCGTACGTCGCCCTGGAGGGCCAGGACACCGATCAACGGGTTGGTCATGTCGACTACCAGCCGCGGTTGGCGTAGCGCTCGGCCTCGGGGAGGGTGTCGCAGTTGATGCCGACCATGGCCTCGCCCAGGTTGCGGGAGGCGTCCGCGATGATCTTCGGGTCGTCGTAGAAGGTGGTGGCCTTCACGATGGCGGCGGCGCGCTTGGCCGGGTCGCCCGACTTGAAGATGCCGGAGCCGACGAAGACGCCCTCGGCGCCGAGCTGGCGCATCAGTGCGGCGTCGGCCGGGGTGGCGACGCCACCGGCGGAGAACAGCACGACCGGGAGCTTGCCGAGCTCGGCGACCTCCTTGACCAGCTCGTAGGGGGCGCGCAGCTCCTTGGCGGCGGCGTACAGCTCGTTGTTGTCGAAGCCGCGCAGCTTGGCGATCTCGTTCTTGATCTGGCGCAGGTGGCGGACGGCCTCGACGACGTTTCCCGTGCCGGCCTCGCCCTTCGAACGGATCATGGCCGCGCCCTCGGCGATGCGGCGCAGGGCCTCGCCCAGGTTGGTGGCACCGCAGACGAAGGGGGTGGTGAACGCCCACTTGTCGGAGTGGTTGACCTCGTCGGCCGGGGTCAGGACCTCGGACTCGTCGATGTAGTCGACGCCGAGGGACTGCAGGACCTGGGCCTCGACGAAGTGGCCGATGCGCGACTTGGCCATGACGGGGATGGAGACGGCCTCGATGATCTCTTCGATCATGTTCGGGTCCGACATGCGCGCGACGCCGCCGTCCTTGCGGATGTCGGCGGGGACCCGCTCCAGGGCCATGACGGCCACGGCGCCGGCGTCCTCGGCGATCTTCGCCTGCTCGGCGTTGACCACGTCCATGATCACGCCGCCCTTGAGCTGCTCGGCCATGCCGCGCTTGACGCGGGAGGTGCCGATCGCGGACTCAGCGGACTGCGGGGTGGAGGGAAGCGTGCTCACGGATTGACCTCACTCGAAGGAAGACGGGTGCTGCGGTGGTACCGCCCCCGGGCGTGAGCCACGGACCGCGGTGCTACTGCGCCGAGCAAACCCTTCCGGACCAGTCCACCGCAAGGGCCAATGAGGAGCCGGTGGCCCCTTTCAACTTGGCCTTTGGGTACAACTGAGGCCGATGCGTTCCGCTACGGCCGGTCGGCAAGATCCACCGGAGGCTCATCGTCCATTTCGAAGGCGAGCGGGAACGGGGCGTGGCCCGCCAGCCGGAACCAGCGGACCTTGCGGTGCCGGCGCAGCGCGCGGGCGGCCCGTACGGCGTCGTTGTGGAACCGGCGCGCCATGGGCACCCGGCGGACGGCCGCGGCCAGCTCCTCGGCGGCCGCCTCGCCGCCGGGGGCGGACTTGAGCAGGTCCACCTGGTCGGCATCGGCGAACACCGCGCGCAGCGCCTGGCTGAGCTCGCTCTCGGCGACCTCGCGGTTCTCCTCGTCGGCCTGGCGGGCGGCGTGGGCGGCCTCGTACAGGACGATCGAGGAGGCGGGGTCGAGCACTCCGGAGGTGGCCACTTCGAGCACCACCGAGGCGCGCCGTACGAGCTGCGCGTCGAGGGCGGCGCGGGCGGCGTCCATCCGCGAGTGCAGCCGGTCCAGCCGTCCGGCGGTCCAGCTGAGGTAGACCCCGACGACGCCGAGCGCGAGGACGGTCCAGACAAGGGTTTCGATCACGGCCCGCGACATTACCCCGTGCGCGGGGCCGTGACGGATTCCGGGTCGGTCGTCAGGACCCCGGCACCCGGGTCAGGATCCGCACGGGTCGGGATCCCGCGCCGGGGCCCGGGATCCCGGTACCGGGTACCCCGTACCGGTCAGGAAGGGTCGCGGGTCAGGCCCAGGCGGGTGCGCAGGCTCACCCGCTCGTCCGTGGCCACCGCCGCCGCGCCGTCCGTCACGGTCTCGTAGACCGCGAGGATGTCCGCGCCGACCGTCGACCAGTCGAAGCGGCGCACGTGCGCGGAGCCGCGGGCGCCGAGTTCCGCGCGGCGCTCCGGGTCTCCCAGCAGGGCCACCGCGCGGGCTGCCAGCGCGTCCGCGTCCTCGTTGGCGAACAGCTCCCCCGCCGCCCCCTGGTCCAGGACCTGGGCGAACGCGTCGAGGTCGGAGGCCAGCACCGCGGCCCCCGCCGACAGGGCCTCGACCAGGATGATGCCGAAGCTCTCGCCGCCGGTGTTCGGGGCCACGTACACGTCGACGCTGCGCAGCAGCCGCGCCTTGTCCTCGTCCGAGACCATGCCGAGGAACTCCACCCGCTCGCGCAGGTCCGCGGGCAGGGAGGCCACGGCCTCCTCCTCGTCGCCGCGGCCCGCGACGAGCAGCCGTACGTCCGGGCAGGCCTCCACGATCTTGGGGAAGGCGGCCATCAGCACGGGGAGCCCCTTGCGGGGCTCGTCGATCCGGCCGATGAACCCGAGGGTCTGCCCGCCCCACTCCGGCTTGGGCTCGGCCGAGGCGAAGAAGTCCACGTCGACCCCGTTGGGGATCACCACCGCGTCGCCGCCCAGGTGCTCCACGAGCGTGCGGCGCGCGTACTCGCTCACCGCGATCCGCGCGCTGATCTTCTCCAGCGCCGGCTGGAGGATCGGGTACGCGGCGATCATGGCCCGCGAGCGCGGGTTCGAGGTGTGGAAGGTGGCCACGATCGGTCCCTGGGCCGCCCAGCAGGACAGCAGTCCCAGCGAGGGCGAGGCCGGCTCGTGGATGTGGATCACGTCGAAGACGCCGTCGTGCAGCCAGCGCCGCACCCGCGCCGCCGACAGGAAGCCGAAGTTCAGCCGGGCCACCGACCCGTTGTACGGCACCGGCACCGCCCGCCCCGCCGAGACCACGTACGGCGGCAGCGGCGTCTCGTCGTCCGCCGGGGCCAGCACCGACACCTCGTGGCCGAGGCGGATCAGGTGCTCGGCGAGGTCGCGGATGTGGAACTGGACGCCGCCCGGTACGTCCCAGGAGTACGGGCACACGATGCCGATCTTCACTGCGCGCGCTCCTCCAGGTCGTCCAGCCACAGCCGCTGCAGCATGTGCCAGTCCTCCGGGTGCTCGGAGATGCCCGACGCGAAGGCGTCCGCGACCGCCTGGGTCATGGCGGTGGTCTTCTCGGCGCGGGTACCGGCCTGCGGCACCGTCACCTCGGGGTGGATCCGGCCGTACATCCTGGGCGTGTCCCCGTAGTACAGGGTCGCCGGGAGCAGCACCGCCCCCGTCTGCTGCGCCAGCAGGGCCGGCCCGGCCGGCATGCGCGCCGTGGAGCCGAAGAAGTCCACCTCCACGCCGGAGGCGGACAGGTCGCGGTCCGCCACCAGGCAGACCAGCCCGCCGGAGCGCAGCCGGCGGGCGAGGGTGCCGAAGGCGGCGCCGCCGGTGTGCGGCAGGACCTCCATGCCGAGGCTCTCGCGGTAGGCCACGAAGCGGTCGAAGAGGCTCTCGGGCTTGAGCCGCTCGGCGACCGTGGTGAAGGGGACGCCGAGGTGGCCGACGGCCCACGCCCCGGCGAGGTCCCAGTTGGCCAGGTGCGGCAGGGCCACGACGACCCCGCGGCCGGAGGCGAGGGCCTCGCGCAGGATGTGCTCGTCCTTCATCAGGACGTCCTGGCCGAAGCGGCTGGTCTCCATCGTCGGCAGCCGGAAGGACTCCATCCAGTACCGCATGTACGAGCGCATCCCGGCCTGCGACAGCGCGCGCAGCCGCTCCGGCGAGGCGTCCGGCACCACGCGGGCCAGGTTCGACTCCAGCCGCAGCACGCTCTTGCCGCGCCTCTTCCAGGCATAGTCGGCGATCCGGCGCCCGAGCGCCACCGCGGCGGGCTCCGGCAGCTTCTTCACCCCGGCCCAGCCGAGCCCGTACAGCCCGTCGACCAGCTTGTCCCGCAGCGTGCCGGCCATCAGGCCGCGCCGCCCTCGGCCACGGCGGCCGCGGCGTCGGCCTCCGCCGCCTCACGGCGTACGGTGACCACCCGCTGGATCAGCGTGACCAGCGAGCCCACCGCAACGATCCACAGCGCGATCGGCAGCAGCACCCCGATCCACGAGGGCACCCCGAAGGTCTGGAGCCCGGACAGACCGGCCGCGACCAGCGAGATCACCAGCCGCTCGGCGCGCTCGATGAGTCCGTTGACGGCCACCGGCAGCCCGATCGACTCCCCGCGGGCCTTGGTGTACGAGACCACCTGGCCGCTGGCCAGGCAGAAGATCGCCACCGCGCAGAGCACGTTGTCGTTCCCGTTGCCCGCGTACCAGAGGGCCAGGCCGCCGAAGATCGCCGCGTCGGCCACCCGGTCGAGCGTGGAGTCGAGGAAGGCGCCCCAGCGGCTGGAGACGCCCGCCTGGCGGGCCATGTTCCCGTCCACCAGGTCGGAGAACACGAACAGGGTGATGGTGATGGTGCCCCAGAAGAACTCCCCCCGGGGGAAGAAGACCAGCGCGCCCGCCACCACTCCGGCCGTGCCGATCAGGGTGACCGCGTCCGGGCTCACCCCCCGCCGGAGGAGGAATGCGGCGAATGGCGTGAGAACACGCGTGAAGAATGCACGCGCGTACTTGTTCAGCATGGCCTTCCCGGAGGGTCGCTGGGCCGCGCGGCCACATCGGCCACCGGCTGGCCCATCGTAGCCAGCGCCCCGGGCCCCCGGCGCCGCGCACCCACCGGTTCGGGCCGGGCAATCGCCCCGCCGTCCCCGTGTCGTGCTCCGGACAGCGGCGAGTACTACGTATGGACGCAGTGTGACGCCGGTGCAAAGCTCGAAGGACCCCGATTCAACCTCCTCACCGTCACACCGGGAGGCACGAGCATCATGGGAGCCACATCACACCAAGCCGGAGCCGCCGGCAGGGCACCGGCGGCCGACCGCCCGTCGTCGCTGCGCAACGTCGTGCTGGTCGGCCACAGCGGAGCCGGCAAGACCACCCTCGTCGAAGCCCTCGCCCTGACGGCGGGCGCCGTCAACCGGGCCGGCCGGGTCGAGGACGGCACGGCCGTCTCCGACTACGACGAGATCGAGCACCGGCAGCAGCGGTCCGTGCAGCTGTCCCTGGTCCCCGTCGAATGGGCCGGCATCAAGATCAACATTCTGGACACCCCCGGATACGCCGATTTCGTCGGCGAGCTCAGGGCCGGTCTGCGCGCCGCGGACGCGGCCCTCTTCGTCGTCTCCTCCTCGGACGGCATCGACGGTGCCACCCGGATGCTCTGGGACGAGTGCGCGGCCGTCGGCATGCCCCGCGCCATCGTCGTCACCCATCTGGAGGCGGCCCGGGCCGACTACGCGCAGATGACCACGGTCTGCGGGGAGATCTTCGGAGCCGACGACCCCGACGCCGTCGTCCCGCTCTACCTGCCCCTGTACGGGCCCCCCGGCCCCGACGGGCACACCCCGGTCGCCGGCCTCCTCGGCCTGCTCTCGCGGCGCGTGTACGACTACACCTCCGGGGAGCGCGTGGAGCGCGACCCCGAGCCCGCCGAGCTCGACCTCATCTCCGGCGCCCGCTCCCGCCTGATCGAGGGCATCATCGCGCAGAGCGAGGACGAGAGCCTCATGGACCGCTACCTCGGCGGCGAGGACATCGACTTCAAGACCCTCGTCGACGATCTGGAGCGCGCCGTCGCCCGCGGCACCTTCCACCCCGTCCTGATGGCCGCCCCCGCCGCCGACGGGGCCCGCCAGGGCCTGGGCACCGTCGAACTCCTGGAGCTGATCACCGGAGGCTTCCCCACGCCGCTGGAGCGGGCCGCCGTGTCCGTCACCGCCCCCGACGGCGCCGAGCGCCCGGACGTCACCTGCGATCCGGACGGGCCGCTGGTCGCCGAGGTCGTCAAGACCTCCTCCGACCCCTACGTCGGGCGCGTCTCCCTCGTGCGCGTCTTCTCCGGCACCCTGCGGCCCGAGGAGACGGTGCACGTCAGCGGGCACGGGCTGGCCGACCGCGGCCACGAGGACCACGATGTCGACGAGCGGATCGGCGCCCTCACCTCCCCCTTCGGCAAACAGCAGCGCACCCTCACCCAGGTCATCGCCGGGGACCTCGCGTGCGTGGCCAAACTCACCCGCGCCGAGACCGGCGACACCCTCTCGGCCAAGGAGCGGCCCCTGCTCATGGAGCCCTGGCCGATGCCGGACCCGTTGCTCCCCCTCGCCATCGCGGCCCACAGCAAGGCCGACGAGGACAAGCTCTCCCAGGGCCTGGCCCGGCTCGTGGCCGAGGACCCCACGATGCGGCTGGAGCAGAACCCGGACACCCACCAGGTCGTCTTGTGGTGCCTCGGCGAGGCGCACCAGGACGTGGCGCTGGAGCGGCTGCGCACCCGCTACGGGGTCCAGGTCGACCCCGTCCCGCACAAGGTGAGCCTGCGCGAGACCTTCGGCGCCAAGGCGGCGGGCCGCGGCCGGCACGTCAAACAGTCCGGCGGGCACGGCCAGTTCGCCATCTGCGAGATCGAGGTGGAGCCCCTCCCGCCGGGCAGCGGCATCGAGTTCGTCGACAAGGTGGTCGGCGGCGCGGTGCCCCGCCAGTTCATCCCCTCCGTCGAGAAGGGCGTACGCACCCAGGCCGCCCGCGGGGTCGCGGCCGGCTATCCGCTGGTCGACGTGCGCATCACCCTGCTCGACGGCAAGGCGCACTCGGTGGACTCCTCCGACGCCGCCTTCCAGACCGCCGGGGCGCTCGCCCTGCGCGAAGCCGCCGCCGAGGCCCGCATCCACCTCCTGGAACCGGTGGCGGAGCTCTCCGTCCTGGTCCCCGACGAGTACGTCGGCCCGGTCATGAGCGACCTCGCCGGCCGCCGCGGCCGCGTCGTCGGAACCGAACAGGCGGGCGCCGGACGTACGGAGGTCCGCGCCGAGATCCCCGAGATCGAGATCGGCCGGTACGCCGTCGAACTGCGCTCGGTGTCGCACGGTACGGGCCGGTTCACCCGCGCCTACGCCCGCCACGAGCCCATGCCGCCCCAGATCGCGGACAAGGTGCGGGAACAGGCCGAGAAGGGAATCTGACGGACACAGCGCCAGGGGCCTTCCCCGGCGGCCGCCCACCCAAGCCGCTTGCGGTGGGCGGCATTTCCCTGTCCCATGACCATGGGAAGAGATACGCCGATAGGCTCATCTGCGCGGCAAAAGAGCACAACGCACAGCGATGGGGGCAACGGTGGCGGACGACGGATTCGACTTCAGGCCCGGGGCGCAGGTCCCCCTCCAGGGGGGTGGTGGCCAGACCGCGGCGACCAACGCCCTCGCGTCGGCCGCGTACCGGGACGGCGGCAAGGACACCAAGCTGTCCGACATACTCAAGGCCGACAACGAGTACCACAAGTCCACGGTCAAGGCCCCGAAGATCTCGCTCTTCGAGCCCAACCTGGGCGAGGCGTTCTGCCGCGCCGTCGAGGCCCGTACCCTCGGCGCCGGCCGCAAACCGCTCATCCAGTCCTTCGGCCTCGACCCGCAGACCGTCGTCGAGCACTGCCTGGCCGCCTCGCGCATCCGCAAGGAGCGCGACCGCAAGCTGCGCCTGATCATGCTGGTGGCCGGCGTGGTCTTCCTGCCCGGCCTCCTGCTGTGGCTGGGCCTCTTCCAGCTCCGCAAGACGCTGTCCAAGGGGGACGGAAAGCGCTCGTGGCTGGGCACGCTCCTGCTCGTGGGCGTCGCCGTCATAGCGGCCGTGCTCATGTTCCGGCTGCCGTTCACCGGCTTCCTCGGCCTCTACCTGCGCGGCATGATCATCGCCCCGGCCGTGGGCTGGCTCCTGGCCCGCCGGATCTGCGAGGCCACCGCCGCCGACCTGCGCTCGCGCTGGGACGGGCTGCTGGCCGGCAGCGGCATCGGCGCGAAGATCCCGGAGGCGGTGCCCGGCAACCCCGACGAGAAGGCCCGTGAAGACCTGCGGCACTCGCTCGCCAAGCTCACGGCCGAGGACCGCAGCAACTCCGTCTTCTACGCCGGCCCCAAGGGCATCCTCGGCATGGGCACCCGCTGGGGCAGCTGGCAGATGGCCGAGGAGCTCGTGCCCAAGACCGAGGGCATGGAGATCCACCCGTTCCGCAGCTGGGACGTCATACGCGCGGTCGACGCCGAACTGCGCAAGCTGGAGCGCGGCCCGCTGCACACCGGCGGTCTGCCGCCCGCCTCGATCCAGCACTGGATCGTCACCCCGGTCGGCGAGGGCGCGGGCGAGGTGGCCCGTCCGACCGGCGCCGACGTGGACACCTTCCTCGTCAAACCGCACGAGATCACCCGGATCTGCAACGAGCAGCAGTTCAGCGGCGGCAACCGGCACTACCTCGGCATCCAGTACCCGCTCTGGGACGGCCAGTTGGTGATCACCATGCTGGTGACGGTCACCGTGCTCTACAAGACCCTGCGCGTGGAGGTGACCGGCCACGCCCTCGGGCCGGTGCACGGCCTGTTCACCAGCAAGTCGGCGGCGCCGAAGGTCGAGGTGCCCAAGTCGGTCCGGTTCTGGGAGACCGTCGAGCGGCCCCTGCCGCTGGTGGACGCCCAGGAAGTGGTCCGCCTCGCCGTCCGCGCCCCGCTGACCTGGTTCCCGCCGATACTCGACTACCTCGGCGGCAAGCTGGTCCTGCCCGAGCCCTTCGGCCTGCGCCACGTCTGGGCGGGCCAGCCCTGGCGCCACCGCTTCATGGCGGACGACGCCCTGCGCGCCGCCACCCCGGTCCTGCGGGCCGTGCACGCGGCCGCGCTGCGGGTGCTGGAGGAGAACGGCGCCGACATCGACCGCTTCAGCAACCGCTCGATGATCGTCAGCGGGCTCGTCCAGGACGCCGCCCCGCGCAAGGCGGACGCGTACGACGCCTAGACCCGGGGGGCCCGGAGCCGGTGCCGGCTCCGGGCCCCCCGGGTCGCGTTCCTAGCCGACGGGCCAGGCGTCGGCGAGCATCTGGCGGGTGTCCGCGAGGAGTTGGGGCAGCACCTTGGTGTGGCCGACGACCGGCATGAAGTTCGTGTCCCCGCCCCAGCGGGGCACGATGTGCTGGTGCAGGTGCGCCGCGATACCGGCCCCCGCGACCGAACCCTGGTTCATGCCGATGTTGAACCCGTGCGCCCCGGACGCCTTGCGCAGCGCGACCATCGCCCGCTTCGTGAGATCGGCCAGCTCGGCCGTCTCGGCGGGGTCGAGCTCCGTGTAGTCGGCGACGTGCCGGTACGGGACCACCATGAGGTGCCCGCCGTTGTACGGGTACAGGTTCAGCACGGCGTAGACGTGCTTGCCCCGGGCCACGACCAGGCCGTCCTGGTCGGACATCTCCGGAATCCCGCAGAAGGGACAGCCGTCCCCGGCCTCCGGACCGGTCGGCTTGTTCTCCCCCTGGATGTAGGCCATCCGGTGGGGCGTCCACAGACGCTGGAACGCGTCCTGCGTGCCCACACCGATCTGCTGCTCCGGCTCAGTCGTCATGGGATGCAGCATATGACCTTGCCCCCGGCGGGCGTGTCGCCGGGGCGGGGACCGGCACCGGGGCCGCGATGCTGGGCCCATGCGCGCACAAGCCGAGACCCGGGACGCCGTGTGGGAGCGCCGTACCGAGCTGCCCCTGTTCTACGCCTCGCTGGTCTTCCTCGCCGGGTACGCGGTCCGCGTCCTGGCCAACGACGCCCACAGCCTCTGGCGGGACGTCGCCAGCGTCGTGGTCCTGGTGACCTGGTTCTGCTTCATCGTGGACTTCCTGGTGCGGCTGGTCCTCAGCGGCCTGCGGCCGCGGCGCTTCATCCGGCTGCACTGGCTGGACGCCCTGGTCGTCCTGCTCCCGACGCTGCGGCCGCTGCGCATGGTCAAGGTCCACGACGCCATCGAGGCCAAGCACCACGACCGCCCGCGCCGCAGCCTCTACCCGCGCGTGATCACGTACGCCGGTCTCTCGTCGGTGCTGCTCGGCTTCTCCGGCTCGCTCGGCATGTACCACGTCGAACACACCGACCCGCACTCCCCGATCCACACGTTCTGGGACGCGGTCTGGTGCGTGTGCCAGACGCTGACGACGGTCGGCTACGGGGACGTGGCCCCGGTGACGGCGCGGGGGCGGCTGATCGCCGTCGGGCTGATGACCTTCGGCCTGGGCCTGCTGGGCGCCGTGACCGGTTCCTTCTCGTCCTGGCTGATCCAGGTCTTCCGCCGGGAGGGCGAGGAAGAGGGGCCCTCGGGAGGCGGAAGCTCTCCCGGGGCCCCTCGGTGAACCGCTGCGCGGGTCAGACCTGTCAGAGACCTGTCCTGTCAGACCTGTCCTGTCAGACCCGTCAGACCTGGACGCGGTCCTCGACGACCTTGGCCAGCTTGGCCAGCGCCTCGTCCTTGGCGATGCCGTTCTCCTGCGAACCGTCGCGGTAGCGGAAGGAGACGGTGCCCGCGGCCATGTCCTCGTCACCGACGATGATCATGAACGGGACCTTGAGCTTCTGGTGGTTGCGGATCTTCTTCTGCATGCGGTCGGAGGAGGCGTCCACCTCGACCCGCAGGCCCTTCTTCTTCGCCTCGGCGGCGAACTCCTGCAGGTACTCCACGTGCCCGTCGCCGATCGGGATGCCGACGGCCTGGACCGGGGCCAGCCACGGCGGCATGGCGCCCGCGTAGTGCTCCAGCAGCACCGCGAAGAACCGCTCGATCGAGCCGAACAGCGCGCGGTGGATCATGACCGGGCGCTGGCGCGAGCCGTCCGGGGCGGTGTACTCCAGGTTGAACCGCTCCGGCAGGTTGAAGTCGAGCTGCACGGTCGACATCTGCCAGGTACGGCCGATGGCGTCGCGCGCCTGCACGGAGATCTTCGGGCCGTAGAAGGCCGCGCCGCCCGGGTCGGGGGTCAGCGGGAGGCCCTGCTTCTCGGCGACCTGCTGGAGGACGGCGGTGGCCTCCTCCCAGACCTCGTCCGAGCCCACGAACTTCTCCGGGTCCTTGGTCGACAGCTCCAGGTAGAAGTCGGTCAGACCGTAGTCGCGGAGCAGGTTCAGCACGAAGGTGAGTGTGCGGTCGAGCTCCTCGGCCATCTGCTCGCGGGTGCAGTAGATGTGCGCGTCGTCCTGGGTGAAGCCGCGGGCCCGGGTCAGACCGTGGACCACGCCCGACTTCTCGTACCGGTACACGGTGCCGAACTCGAACAGGCGCAGCGGGAGCTCACGGTAGGAGCGGCCGCGCGCGTCGAAGATCAGGTTGTGCATCGGGCAGTTCATCGGCTTGAGGTAGTAGTCGGTACCACCGTCGAGCTGCATGGGGGGGTACATGCCCTCCGCGTACCAGTCCAGGTGGCCGCTCTTCTCGAAGAGGGCGCCCTTGGTGGCGTGCGGGGAGTAGACGAACTCGTAGCCCTCCTCCTCGTGCCGGCGGCGCGAGTAGTCCTCCATGGTCCGGCGGATGATGCCGCCGCGCGGGTGGAAGACGGCGAGGCCGGAGCCGATCTCGTCCGGGACGGAGAAGAGGTCGAGCTCGTTGCCCAGCTTGCGGTGGTCGCGCTTCTCGGCCTCGGCGAGGAAGTCGAGGTGGGCCTTCAGCTCTTCCTTCGAGGGCCAGGCGGTGCCGTAGATGCGCTGGAGCATCGGGTTCTTCTCGCTGCCGCGCCAGTAGGCGGCCGCGTTGCGCATGAGCTTGAACGCCGGGATGTTGCGGGTGGTGGGCAGGTGGGGACCGCGGCAGAGGTCCTTCCAGCACAGCTCGCCGGTCTTGGCGTCGAGGTTGTCGTAGATGGTCAGCTCGCCGCCGCCCACCTCGACGTTCGCCCCGTCGTCGGTCGAGGCCGAACCCTTGATGCCGATGAGCTCCAGCTTGTACGGCTCGTCGGCGAGCTCCTCGCGGGCCGCCTCGTCGGTGACGACGCGGCGGGAGAAGCGCTGGCCGCGCTTCTGGATCTCCTGCATCTTCTTCTCGACGGCCTTCAGGTCCTCCGGGGTGAAGGGCCGGGCCACGTCGAAGTCGTAGTAGAAGCCGTCGCGGACCGGCGGGCCGATGCCCAGCTTGGCCTCGGGGAAGAGCTCCTGCACGGCCTGCGCCATGACGTGCGCGGTCGAGTGGCGCAGGATGTTCAGGCCGTCCTCGGAGGAGATCTCCACCGGCTCGACGGTCTCGCCGTCCTTCACCTCGTACGAGAGGTCCTTCAGCTCACCCGCGACGCGCGCGGCGACGATGGTGCGCTCGCCGGCGAAGAGCTCGGCCGCCGTAGTGCCCGTGGCCACCACGCGCTCGTCCCGCTCGGAATCGCGTTGGATGATCACACGGACGTCTGACACCGGTCTCTCCTGACTCAGGGGATGCGCGAGCGAACGCCGCGCGCCTGAATCGTACCGAGCCACGGGGCTCCGCCGCGAAACGGTTGTTCCTTCACGGGATCGCCGGGGCGGACACCGTGCCCCGCCCGCTCGCCGGCGCGGCTACCCGGCCGCGAGTTCGGCGTTCGCCCTGGCCGCGACGTGGGCGAGCGCGCGGGCGGCGATCTCGCGCTCGGCCGCCGGGATGTCCGCGTACAGCCGTTCCGTCAGCCCGGCCACGGCGCCGGTGTAGCGCTCCTGGATGTCGCGCCCCTTCCCGGTGAGGCAGGGGCGCTCGCCTTCCACCAGCCCGGCACCGGCGAGTGCGCCGAGCAGGGCGTCCACCCGCGCGGCGCCGATCCGGAGCGTCGCGCCCACGTGGTCGGCGGCCCCGGCCCGGTCGAGCCCGTCGGCCACGGCCTTCAGGGCCACGGACTGGTGGAAGGTCAGCCCCGAGGCGGCGAGGAGCCGGTCCCGTACGGCGGCGATGGCGTGGTACGCGATGCCGATCGACCGGCCGTCGAGCAGGGGGGCGGAGGTGTCGGCGGGCGTGGCGGTCATGGCGGTCTCCTGAGGGGCGGGGCGCGGGACGCCGGAGTACGGGGCCTGGACCGGAGGATTCTCCGGTTGACGCCCCGCCAGCCTAAGTGGAGAGTCCTCCGTTTCTCAAGAGGTAACCGGAGAACTCTCCGCTACCTCGGCTACCCTGCTGCACATGACCCCCGCCCCCGCCGAGCGCGCCGACGCCGCCCGCAACCGCCTCCGCATCCTCGACGCCGCCCGGAGCCTCCTCGCGGCGGACGGCGCGGCCGATCTGTCCCTGGACGCGGTGGCCAAGGAGGCGGGCGTCGGGGTCGGTACGGTCTACCGGCGCTTCCACAACCGGGCGGGACTCGTCTACGCGCTGATCGAGGACAACGAGAACCTCTTCCAGGCGGCGTTCACGCGGCGCTGCGAGGAAGAGCGCCCCTCGGCGCACGAACGGCTGCGCGGCTTCCTGCACGGCCTGGCCGACCTCGTCGAGGCCAACAGGGGGCTGCTGCTCCTGGCCGAGGCGAGCGCCCCGGCCGGGCGCTACCACAGCGCCCCGTTCCGCCGGCACCACGAGCAGATCACCGGCATGGTCGCCGAGCTCGCCCCCGGCCCGGACGCCTGCTACCTCGCGGACCTGCTCCTCATGGCGTTCACACCCGGGCTGTTCGACTTCCAGCGCACCGGGCGCGGCTGGGACGTGGACCGCATCAAGGACGGACTCGACACTCTGGTCCGCGCCGTCGCGGCGGCGGGAGCGGCCGGCCCGCCCCCGCCCGACACCGCCTAGTCGTCCGAGGGGAGGACGTCCGTGGGGTCCAGCGCCTCGTCCAGGGACTTCATCAGGCGGTCGCGCTCGACCTCGTCCAGCGGGACCGGGCTCACGCCGGTGGCGTCCGTCAGGCGCCGGAAGCCGCCCCGGCGCTGCAGCCGCCCGCTCAACCGGATCGGCAGGCCCACCAGGTGCGCGTGCCCCGCCACCCGGTAGGCCTCCTCGTCCAGCACCGCCCGTACGTACGGCACCTCGGCCCCCGCCAGCACCCGCAGCCGGATCGTGCCCCCGCCGCCCGGTGCCGAACGCCGCATCCGGACCACCGCCCCCGCCACCCGCACCGGCACCGCCGGTTCGTCCCGGGTGTACCGCGCCGCCGCCTCCCGGAGCACCGGCAGGTCCCCCGGCGAGAACTCCACCGGCTCGGGGCGGGCCGCGCACCCCGCCGGAACCCCCGCCGCCGGAGCCCAGGCCAGCGCGATCCGGGCCCCCTCCGAGCCGCGCACCAGCGCGATCAGCGCGTCGGCCAGCTCCCGGCTGACCCCGGCCTCGACCGCCGCGTCGAACGCTTCCATGCCGCCGGTGGCCCGCCGGTAGTCCACGGCCTCCCGCGCCGCGTGCAGCGCGTGGTGCAGCCGGGTCACGGTGCCCCGCCCGCCGTCCACCGGGACGTACGCGGTGAGCACCCGCCCGCCCGGGGCCGGCCCCACCAGGACCCCGTCCAGGGCGCGTTCGGCCTGGCCGCGGTGGCGGGCGCCGTAGTACCCGGCCCTGGCCCGGTCCGCGAGCGCCCCGGCCAGCAGGAGCTGCCGGGCGGCCGAGCGGAGCTGCTCCTGCACCGTCCACGCCGCCGCGCCCTGGGGTCCGTACGGTCCCTCGGGGCCGTCCGGGATCCGGCGCTCCCAGCGGATCTCGTCGCTGGGCACGCTCAGTCCGTACAGCACCTCCCGCGCGGAGGGCAGCGCGCTGCGCGAGAGCGCCGTCAGCGCCTCCTCCAGCAGGTCCGCGCAGTCGGGGAAGGCCCGGCTCTCCGGTACGAGGAGGCTGGCACCCGCGCCGCCCGGCCCGTGGAGGGCGGGCGGCGTCCAGCGCCCGTACCGTCCCGCGGCCCCGCCCCGGCGCTGCCAGCCGTGCCGGTGCAGCAAGGCGCCCAGCACGGCCGGGTCGACGTGGGCGGGGTCGGGCGTCCCCGAGTCGGAGAAGTCCCCGTACTCCGACGGGGACCTCAGCGGTTCCAGGTTCGGTGAGTGCCAGTGCATCAAGGTGTCCCTCCCGACCCGACCCGGGTCATGATCTCGCACAGCGCCCGGTCGTCGAAGATCCGCGTGGTCGGGATCCGCACGGTGGTCCGGCGCCGGCCGGTCACGGGGTGCCCGGCGAGGTTGGTCCAGTAGCAGCAGTGCCGCAGATCGAGCCGGTCGTGGCCGGCGGCGAGCCACTGGTCGCGCTCGCGCGGGACGAGCATCACGACGAGGATCTTGTGGACGGCGACCGGTGTGCGGGCCAGCTTGACCAGGTGCTCGTTGTCGAGCGTGAACGCGAAGGTGGGCCCCGCCGGTCTGGGCGGTACCTGGTAGGTCGCCTTCAGCTGCACCTTGATGGTGACCTCGTCGTCGACGACGTGCTCGGGCGCGCCGTGGTTGACCTGCCAGTCGATGCCGTTGTCCGGAAAGGGCTGGGAGAGCGAGCAGCCGGCCGCGGCGGCGACGGCGTGCAGGTATCCCACCTGGAGGGTCTCCATGCAGGCGGTGGTGGCGAGCGTGCCGCGCAGCGGTCCGGTCCGGTCCACGTCGCGCGGACCGGACCGCCCCTGCAGCATCCCGCCCGGTTCGGGCTGCGCGAGCGCCATGGCCGGCTCCCCATGCCTTCCGGGCTCTGCCGAATGAGGGTGGTGTGGTGGGTGGGGTGACGACCGGTCATGTGTGCGGTCCCCCAGGGAAGTTGTCTCCGTAGCGGAAGGTCCGCAAACGGCGTACGGCGCAAACAGGCCGGGTATCACCGATGCGGGCGGGGGTGGCGCGTTCCGAGGCGGCGGCGCCCGGGTGCACCCCGACTGCCGATCGGGAACGAGGAGTTCGCCATGACGCGCTGGTATGAGGGGCCGCTGGCCGCATTCGACACGGAGACGACCGGGGTGGACGTGGAGCAGGACCGGATCGTGTCCGCCGCTCTCATCGTGCAGGAGTGTGCGGGCGGCCGGGTCCGCTCCACCCGCTGGCTGGTCAATCCCGGTATTCCGGTGCCCCCGGGCGCCACGGAAGTGCACGGTCTGACCGATGAGCACCTCCAGCGCAACGGGCGGTGGCCCGCGCCGGTGGTGGAGGAGATAGCCCGTGCGCTCGGGGAGCAGCTGGTGGCGGGCCGGCCGGTGGTGGTGATGAACGCGCCGTTCGACCTGACGCTGCTGGACCGGGAGTTGCGCCGGCACCGGGCGTCGACGCTGGCCCGGTACCTGGACAACCGGCCGCTGACGGTGCTGGATCCGCGGGTCCTGGACAAGCACCTGGACCGGTACCGCAAGGGGCGCCGGACGCTGACGGACCTGTGCGCGCACTACGGGATAGAGCTGGAGGCGGCGCATGACGCGGCGGCGGACGCGCTGGCCTCGCTGGAGCTCGTACGGGCGGTGGGGCGCCGGTTCGCGGCCCGGCTCGAGCGGCTGACCCCGGCGGAGCTGCACACGCTCCAGGCGGTGTGGCACGCGGCGCAGGCACGCGGGCTGCAGGCGTGGTTCGCCCGGCAGGGGACGCCGGAGGCGGTGGATCCGCACTGGCCGCTGCGGCCGGAGATGCCGGCGGCGGCGTAGGCCGGTGGCGGCAACGGGCCCCGCAGATGCGGAAGGCCGGTCCGTCGTGAGACGGACCGGCCTGACCCGGTGGGCGATACTGGGATCGAACCAGTGACCCCTTCGGTGTGAACGAAGTGCTCTCCCGCTGAGCTAATCGCCCGGGAACGGGTTGAACAATACAAGAGGCACGGGGTCTGGTTCAAACCGCTTCCGGCGGGGCGGCCAGCCGGGCAGCGAGGGCGTGCCGTCCGGCCCGCATCATCAGGGCGTGGTTGAGGCGGAACGCGGGCCGCGCCGGCACCGCGAGGCGCCGCAGCAGGGGGCTGCGCACCTCGACCTCCTGCTCGTACAGCGCCCGTGTCCCGCGCCCGCCCGCTCCCCGGCGGGCCCGTACTCGGATCTCGTACGGGAGCAGGGAGCGGATGAGCAGGGCGCCGCTGTGCCCGCCGGTCCGCTCGGCCTCGCGGACCTGGGGCCACCAGCGCGGGTAGTCGCCGGTCCGCTCCAGTACGGAGTAGACCCGCGCGGGCGGGGCGTCGAGGTCCCACACGCTGCGGAAGCGGTAGCGGTTCCAGCGGTCCAGGCGGCTGCGGTGGTCCAGGCGGCTGCGGTCCATGGCCCCAGTCTGGCCCGGCGGCGCCGGGCGCGGGGCGGGCTCGCGCACATCCACCCTTCCGTGCGCAGGGGTGCGCATGGGCGCCTGCGCGGGTGCGTACTCCCGTGTACTCAGCGGGGATCTGAGTACGCACACCCATGTCCTGACGGCGTGACGGGCGCCACACTCCGGAGCATGGCGACTCCACCACCACCGGGCACACCGCTGCCACCCGGGCACGAGCTGGCGCTCATCGACCGGGAGCTGACCCAACTCGACACCCGGCGTACGTACTTGCTGGCGCGGCGGGAGTGGCTGCTGCGGCTTCCGGTACCGCCGGCGGCGCCGAACGGCTGGGCCGCACACGCCCCCGGTTCCCCCGCCCGCCCGAAGGAGGCCTCGGCCCCCGGTGCGCAGAACGTGCTGCTGACGCTGGGCGCGGTCCTGCTGGCGGTGGCCGCACTGGCGTTCACGCTGGTCAGCTGGGGGTCCTTGGGGATCGCCGGGCGCAGCGCGGTGCTGGCCGTGGTGACGGCGGCGGCGCTCGGCGCGCCCGCGCCGCTGCTGCGCCGCGGTCTGCGGTCGACCGCCGAGTCGGTGGCGGCGGTGGGGCTGCTGCTGACGGTGCTGGACGCGTACGCGGTGTACGCGGTCGCGACCCCGGACACCGACGGCACGGCGTACGCGGCGGGGGCGGCGGCCGTGCTGGCGGCGCTCTGGGCGGGGTACGCCCGGGCGCTTCCCCGGCTCGTGGTCCCGCTGCCCGCGGCGCTGCTGACGGCGCAGCTCCCGCTGCCGCTGGCGGCGGTGGCCGCGGCGGCGGGTCCGGTGGGGACCGGCTGGGCGCTGCTGGCGACGGCGTCGCTGGACGCGGCCCTGGTGCTGCTGGTGCCCGGGGTCCGGGCGCGCGCGGCGGTGTCGGGTCCGGCTGCCGTGAGCGCGGCCGTCCTGGGGGCGGGGGCGCTGCTGAGCGGGCTGTCGGAGATGGCCCGGGCCGGTTCGGCGGGGGCGGCGGCCGGTCCGGCGCTGCTGCTGGCGGCGGGTGCGGCCCTCGGGGTCGCCGTGGCCTGGCGGGAGCCCTCCGCGACGGCGGCCTCGGCCGTGGGCGGCCTCGCGGGGATCGCCGCGGCGGGCGGTGCGCTCCGGCCCGAGCTGCCGCGGGACTGGCTGGTGGTGGCGTTCCTGCTGCTCGCCCTGCCCCTGCCGGTGGCCGGACGGGCGAGCGGGCTCCCGGCCGCGGTCGGGCGCGGCCTGACCGGGGCCGGTGCGGGGGTGGCCGCCCTGGCGGCGCTGTCGGCGCTGCTGCCGGTGGTGGGCTCGCTGGGGTCCCGGATCGTGGTGCTGGGCGAGGTGTGGGCGTCGACGACCCCCTCCCGGGAGGCGTACGGGCCGGGGGCGGCGGCCGCGGTGACCCTGCTGGTGGCGGCGGGGGCCGCCGGATGGCTGGCGCGCGGGGTGCCGCGCCCGGAGCCGGGGGTGATCGCGGTGGTGCTCGGCTGGGCGGGGCTGTTCGCGGCGCCGCTGCTGTGCGGTCTGCCGGTGGCGGCGGTGCTCGCGGTCCAGCTGGCGGTGACGGCGGCGGCCGGGGTGGGCGCGGTGCGGCTGGGGCGGGGCCCGGGGTACGCGGCGGCGGTGTGCGCGGCGGTCGGGGCGCTGAACCTGTCGGTGGCGGCGCTGGACGGCCGTACGGCCACCTTCGCGGTGTTCGGGCTGGTGGGTGCGGGCTGCGCGGCGGGGGCGGCGTGGCGGCCCGCTCCGCCGCTCGTGCGGGCCGGCGCGGCGGTGCTGGCCGTCGGGTACGCGGCGGCCGTGGCGGCGGCGCTGGGGGCGCTGTGGGGGCTCGCGGCGTCCTGGTGGGCGCTGCCGCTGCTGGCGGTCCCGGCGGCGGTGGCGGCGGCCGGGCCGCGGCTGGGCCGGGTGCGGCTCCCGGCGGAGGTCGCGGCGGGCGCGGTCGGCGCGGGGGCGCTGCTCCTCGCGAGCTGGCCGTGGGAGCCGGCCCGGGCGGCGCTGGTGTGTGCGCTGGCCGGGTCGGTCTGCGCGGGCGCTGCGGTGCGGGCGGAGCGGCGCGGGCTCGGCTGGGCGGCCGGGGCCCTGTTCGTGACGGCGACGTGGATCCGGCTGTCGGCGTCGGGGGTGCAGGTCCCCGAGGCGTACACGCTGCCGGTGACGGTGCCCGCGCTGGTGGTGGGCCTCCTGCGCCGCCGCGCGGACGCGCGGGCCTCGTCCTGGACGGCGTACGGGCCGGGGCTGGGCGCGACGCTGCTGCCGAGCCTGCTCGCGGCCTGGGGCGATGCGCACTGGCTGCGGCCGCTGCTGCTGGGCCTGGCGGCGCTGGCCGTGACCCTGCTCGGCGCGCACCGGCGGCTCCAGGCCCCGCTGCTGCTGGGCGGGGCCACCCTCGCGGCGGTGGCCCTGCACGAGCTGGCCCCGTACGTGGTCCAGGTCGCCGACGCGCTGCCGCGCTGGCTGCCCCCGGCGCTGGCCGGGCTGCTGCTCCTGGTGGTGGGGGCGACGTACGAGAAGCGGCTGCGGGACGCGCGCCGGCTGCGGGCGGCCTTCGGCCGGCTCCGGTAGCCGGGGAGCGGAGCGGAGTACGGCGGGAAACGCCAAGGGCCCGGAGACGGTGAAAGTCTCCGGGCCCTTGGTCCGGGTGGGCGATACTGGGTTCGAACCAGTGACCCCTTCGGTGTGAACGAAGTGCTCTCCCACTGAGCTAATCGCCCGGACGCACCGCAAACATTACCCCATGTCAGCGGTGGTTCCCGACCATCGGCGGTCCGTCACTGGTCCTTGAGGTTCCAGGGCAGCGTGAGCCCGTACTTCCACAGGTAGAAGCCGACCAGCGCGCCGGCGATCACGAGCCCGGCGCTGGTCAGGATGATGTTGCGGCGGCGGACCCTGGGGTCCAGCGCCTTCTGCGCGGCCTCGGTCACCTTGCGCTTGGTCCAGCGGAGCACCAGGTGGGCCCAGGCGAACTCGGTGGCCCAGATCGCCAGGCCCGCGAAGATCGCGACCCAGCCGGGGCCCGGCAGGACGAGCATGGCGATGCCCGCGCCGATGACGGCGAGGCCGACGACGAAGACGCCGACCTGCCAGCTCAGGTGCAGAGTGCGGCGCGACTTGATGAAGGCGGGAGCCTTCGACACGTGCGGCGCTTCTTCCGTGGTCTGCTGAGTGGCGTCATCGGCTGCGGACTCGACTCCGGACTCGGCTGCGGACCCCTGGGGCCCGCGGTCACTCCCCGTATTCATGAGCCCGAATCTACCGGAGCCGGAAGCACACGTGAATGCCGCTTTGGATCCGCCGTCCGAGGGACCCAGAGGTCCGCAAAACGGTCAGAGGGGTTTACAACGGCACCGTAGGTGGCATGTCGATTTCGCCGACGTGCGAATCCCCGAGCGCACACTGAGCGAAAGGCCCTGGCGCTTATGAACACCACGGTCAGCTGCGAGCTGCACCTGCGCCTCGTTGTGTCGAGCGAGTCTTCACTGCCTGTCCCGGCGGGCCTGCGGTATGACACGGCCGATCCCTACGCCGTGCACGCCACCTTCCACACCGGCGCCGAGGAGACGGTCGAGTGGGTTTTCGCCCGAGACCTCCTCGCTGAGGGCCTCCACCGGCCCACCGGAACCGGAGACGTCCGCGTCTGGCCGTCCCGCAGCCACGGTCAGGGCGTCGTCTGCATCGCCCTGAGCTCACCGGAGGGAGAAGCGCTGCTCGAAGCACCCGCCCGCGCACTCGAATCGTTCCTCAAGCGGACGGACGCCGCGGTTCCACCCGGGACCGAACACCGGCACTTCGACCTCGACAAGGAGCTCTCCCACATCCTGGCCGAAAGCTGAGCCAGACCCTCAGGGAGCCCCTCCCGGCACGCGCCGGGGGCCACTCCGCACCGTCCGACTCGGGGCGACGGTGCGGGCTGGACGAAAACCACATACGGCAGTGCCGGCGCTGTTCTCGCGGAAGCCGTCCGCGAGGGCGGCGCCGGTGTGCGTGGCGCGGTCCACTCCGTCCCTTGTGACGCGGCCGCCACAGGGGTCCCTCCCGGTTCCGCCCGGGCACGGCTAGAGTCGGCCCCCAGCGGCGGCACTGGTCCGTCGCCGCAGGCCCGGCCCCCAGGGAGCGACCCCCGTGCAGATTCCCCACGACACCCGTCGCGCGCTCGACGTCGTCGTCGCGCTGGTGAACACCGCGGCCGAGGCGGAGCAGCCCGACGGACTGGCCGACGTCGGCTCGCTGCGCGAATTCGTACGCGAGTACGAGATCAGCGACATCGGCGAGCTCGGCGCCCGCGACCTGGCCGGGGTACGGACGGTCCGCGGCAAGTTCGCCCAGGTCTTCGGAGCGCCCAACCCCCGGACCGCGGCCGGACTGATCAACGAGCTGGTGGCGACGGCGGGCACCACCCCGCAGCTGACCGACCACGACGGCTACGACTGGCACGTCCACTACTTCGCGCCGGGCGCCTCGCTGGGTGACCACCTCGCCGCCGACGGCGGCATGGCGCTGGCCTTCATCGTGGTCTCCGGGGAGCAGGAGCGGCTGCGCCGCTGCGAGGCCCCCGACTGCCGGCGGGCCTTCGTGGACCTCTCGCGGAACCGCTCCCGGCGCTACTGCGACAGCCGGACCTGCGGGAACCGGCTGCACGTCGCCGCGTACCGGGCCCGGCGCAAGGAAGCCGACGCGGGACCGCCGGAGCAGGACGCGCTCCACGGCGAGCGGCACGAGGCGCACCCGGGCTCACAGCAGGAAGAGGTCGTGCACGGCGGCCAGCAGCAACAGGGTGCCGATCACCCCTAGGAAGATCATCAGGGGTGGCTGGGAGAGCGCGAAGAGGCAGCCTCGCGGCTCCTCGGCGACGGGGGCGGGGACCGGGGCCGGCGCGGGAACCGGCGGGTCGCCCTGCGATGTGTCGAGCATGTCGGGGCGATGATCGCGCAGGGCGCCCGCCATGGGCCCCCAACACGCCAGCCTTTACGCGGGAGTTCACCCCTTCTCGTCAGGTTCGCGGCAATACCCTGCGCGGGGCCGGGGTGCCGTGCTTCAGATGCCGCGCCTCAGATGCCGTGCTTCTTCAGAATCGCCTCGATGTCGGAGAAGTCGTCCGCGGGAGCGGCGGGCGCCTGACGGGACGCGGGCTGCGGCCGGGCGCCCTGCCCCAGCGAGGGGGCCGACGCGGCCGGGGCCACGGCTTCCCGGGCGGGGCGCGCCTTGGCCGCCTTGGCGGGCTCCTCCCCCGCGCCGAGCCGGCGCCGCTCGATGGCGCGCGTGGTCATGAACAGCACCCAGGAGAGCCCGAGCAGCCCGAAGCCCACCCAGACGGCCGGCTTGAAGACCATCCCGGACACCCACTCCACGACGCCCGTCAGCACCAGGGCGACCGGCACCAGCGCGTACGCCGCGATCCGCGTGGCGGCCAGGAAGCGCTTGCGGTAGGCGGCCACCGCGGCGATGCCCAGGCCCGCCGCGGACACCGCGGAACATATGGTCTCGGCCAGCATGCGGTCCTCCAGGGGTGGGCGATCCGTCCCTTCCATCCTGCACCGGGCACGGCCGCCGCGGCCACGGCCCGAGGCGGTCCGGCTCCGATCTCCGGGAGATCTCGGGGTCGCGCCTCCTCCTCAGGGGGTGCGTTTCGGTGACGGCACCCGGCGGCTGGGACACTGGGCCCATGACCGATTCCGTGATCCTCGACGTCTGGTGCGAACTCCAGTGCCCGGACTGCCACCGCGCCCTGGACGACGTACGCGCCCTGCGGGCCCGCTACGGCGACCGGCTGGACATCCGGCTGCGCCACTTCCCGCTGGAGAAGCACAAGCACGCCTTCGCCGCGGCGCAGGCCGCCGAGGAGGCCGCGGAGCAGGGCCGGGCCTGGCCGTACGTGGAGGCCGTCCTGGCCCGCACCGCGGAGCTCGGCGAGCGCGGCGAGCCCGTCCTGCTGGACGTCGCCCGTGAACTGGGCCTCGACGCGGAGGAGTTCGACACCGCGCTGATCGACGGCCGGCACATCCTGATCGTCGACGCCGACCAGGCCGAGGGCAAGGCCATCGGCGTGACCGGCACCCCGACGTACGTCATCGACGGCGAGCGCCTCGACGGCGGCAAGAGCCAGGAGGGCCTGCGGGCCCGCATCGAGGAGATCGCGGACCGCCTCCTGTCGGCGTAGGTCGTGTCTTCCGGATCAGGGCGGATCAGCCCGGGGCGTCTGGTGCCGTGCATCGCAAGGCCGAGGAGGAAGTCGACGTGGTGTGTCGGCGACCGACGAGAACGCCGCCAGGCGCGGTGCCGGGCGCCCCGGGCCCGCCATGATCCGAAAGACACGGCCTGGGCGACACGGCTTAGAGCAGGTCCTTGGCGTAGTTGACGTTCGTGGTCCGGTAGCCGAGGGACTCGTACAGCCGCAGAGCCGGGGTGTTGCCCGCGAAGACCTGGAGGCCGAGGACGCGGTGGCCCCCGGCGACGGCCGTGCGCTCGGCCAGGAGCATCAGGTCGCGCCCGTACCCCCGGCCCCGGTGCTCCTCCGCGACGGCCACGTCGAAGACGTATGCGCCCTCGCCGTTCGGCGCCGACCACACGTGGCCGACGGGGACGCCGTCCGCCTCCAGGACGGACAGCGTGGCGCCCTCGGTGGCCAGCCCGTGGGGCAGCGCGCGCTCGTGATCGGCCACCGACTTCGCGCGGGCGGCCTCCTGCGACATCCCGCGGCTGGTCCAGTCGGCCGCGTAGCCCTCGACCGCCCCCACGAGCCAGACCTCGTACTCGGCCTCCGTCATGGGGCGGCCGACGACCCCCGCGCGGAGCTCGGGCGGCTCCGCCGGGAGGTCCTTGGCCATGTTCCGGCTGTACTCGGCGTACCCGAGCGCCTGCGCCATCCGCAGGCCGCCCGCCGAGGCCGCGGGTACGGAGACCCGGACCCGGCGGCAGCCCCAGCCGCGCAGCACCTCCTCGGCGGCGAGCGCCCCGACCGTGGCGCGGCCGCGGCGCCGGTCGCCCTCGTCGACGGCCAGGTCGCGTATCTCGCCCACGGTCGGCCCGAAGGGCGTGTCGCTGGCGACGGTCAGCTCGCCGACGCGCCTGCTGTTGACCCGGATCTCGTACGGGCGCGACCGCGCGCCCCCGGTGCTCTGCTGAAGCGGCCCGCTCGGCCGCAGGGTGGTGGTCATCAACCGAGTTCTACCCGCCCGGCGGCCCCGTGCGACAGCCGATATGCGGGCGGATCGGCCGCCTCAGGGGTCGATGTCCGCGCCGGCGCGCGCCTCGAAGATCCGCATGGCCTCGGCGGTGACGGGGCCCGGCACGGCCGGGGCCGTGCCGCGCCCGTCGACCCGGTGGACGGCCTGCACGTCGCGCAGGGTGGAGGTCAGGAAGATCTCCTCGGCCTGTTCCAGCGCCTCGAAGGGCAGCTCGGTCTCCTTGGCCCCGGCCCACTCCACGACGAGGGCCCGGGTGATTCCGGCGAGGCAGCCGGAGGCGAGGGGCGGTGTGTGCAGCTCCCCGTCGAGGACGACGAACACGTTGGAGCCTGTGCCCTCGCACAGGCGCCCGACGGTGTTCGCGAACAGCGCCTCGGAGGCCCCGGCCCGGTGAGCGGCGGCGAGGGCGACCACGTTCTCCGCGTACGAGGTGGTCTTCAGGCCGGCCACGGCGGAGCGCTCGTTGCGCACCCAGGGCACGGTGATCACCGCGGTGGTGTCGGGCCGGCGGACCTCCTCGGCGAGGGCCACGACGAGGGTGGGGCCGGCGTCGCCGCGGTCGGAGCCGAGCGGGGACACGCCGCCGGTGTAGGTGATGCGCATGCGGGCGAGCGGCAGCGGGTTGGCCTCCAGGACGGCCGCGCAGGCCCGGCGCACCTCCTCGGGGTCGGGGTCGGCCAGCCCGAGGCCGCGGGCCGAGCGGGTGAGCCGGTCCACGTGCCGGGTGAGCGCGAAGGCCGTGCCGCGCTCCGCCTTCACGGTCTCGAACACTCCGTCGCCCACGGTCAGCCCGTGGTCGAAGACGGACACCTGTGCGCTGTCGGCGCTGCGCAGCGCGCCGTCGAGCCAGATCCTCACCGTACGATCCCTCCGCTCACCCAGGGGTGCCGCTCACCTCATGGGTTCCCGACGCTACCCGGAGCAGGCGGGCGGCCTTGAGCTCCGTCTCGGCCCATTCGCGGTCGGGGTCGGAGCCCCAGGTGATGCCGGCGCCGGTGCCGAAGAGCAGGCTGGGGCCGCCCGGGCGCGTCCGGTCGATCCAGAAGGTGCGGATGCCGACGGCGAGCTCGGCGGTGCCGCGGTCGGCGTCGACCCAGCCGATGCCCCCGCAGTAGGGGCCGCGGGGGGCGGTCTCCAGGGCCTCGATGATCCGCAGCGCGGAGGACTTGGGGGCGCCGGTGACGGAGCCGGGCGGGAAGGTGGCGGCGAGCAGCTCGGGCCAGCCGGCGCCGGCGGCGAGTTCGCCGCTGACGGTGGAGACGAGGTGGACCAGGCCCGGGTGCTCCTCCACGGCGCACAGCTCGGGGACGGTGACGGAGCCGGTGGCGCAGACCCGGCCGAGGTCGTTGCGTACGAGGTCCACGATCATGACGTTCTCGGCGTGGTCCTTCGGCAGGAGGTCGGCTGCGGTGCGGCCGGTGCCCTTGATGGGACCGGACTCCACGTGGCGGCCGGCCCGGCGCAGGTACAGCTCGGGCGAGGCGGTGGCGATCTCCACGCCGTGGGCCGGGAGACGAATCGTTCCTGCGTACGGGGCGGGATTACCGCGGGCGAGGAGCGCCGTGAGGGCGTCGACGTCGGCGCGGTCCGGGTCGGGCAGGGGCGCGGACATCACGCGGCAGAGGTTGGCCTGGTAGACCTCGCCGGCGGCGATGTACTCGCGGATGCGGCGTACGCCGGCCGTGTAGGCCGCGCGGTCGAGGGAGGAGGACCACCGGTCGGCGGCGGGGCCTCGCCAGGCCCCCGGGACGGGGGCCGGGACGGGGTCGGGGCGTATGTCGCCGAAGCGGGCGCAGACCAGCCGGCCCTCGAAGTCCGCGGCGACCGCCCAGAAGCCCGTCGAGTCGAGGGCGGAGGGGTCGCTGGTGACGTCTCGGAGGTCGGTCGCGAGGAGGCCGCCGAAGCGGGCCAGGGGAAGCAGGTCGTGCACGGCTGCGAGTCTATGACCGGTGACGCCGCGGCGCCGGAGAGGTGACCGCCGGGTGACCGGTGGTGATCGAGCGGCAGCACGCTGCGGAAACGCGTTTTTGAGCTGGCCCGGGAATCCGCTAGAGTTCAACACGTCGCCAGGGAGCGAAGGGGGAAAACCCCGGAGCGAACACGGTGACCTGCGGACGTAGCTCAGTTGGTAGAGCACCACCTTGCCAAGGTGGATGTCGCGAGTTCGAGTCTCGTCGTCCGCTCGAAGTGGGGGATCTTCCCGAGAACCCCCGCAGCTCCAGGTGGAGTGGCCGAGAGGCGAGGCAACGGCCTGCAAAGCCGTCTACACGGGTTCAAATCCCGTCTCCACCTCCAAGGACGATTAGCTCAGCGGGAGAGCGCTTCCCTGACACGGAAGAGGTCACTGGTTCAATCCCAGTATCGTCCACTGGTCCGCAAGGACCTGGTCCGCAAGGATCCCCGCGCGATTAGCTCAGCGGGAGAGCGCTTCCCTGACACGGAAGAGGTCACTGGTTCAATCCCAGTATCGCGCACGCAGTACCGGCAACACCTTGTGAGAGCCGCGGTTTCGTACCGCGGTCCCGCGCGATTAGCTCAGCGGGAGAGCGCTTCCCTGACACGGAAGAGGTCACTGGTTCAATCCCAGTATCGCGCACCACCTCCGGAAGCCCCGGCCGTATCCACGGCCGGGGCTTCCGCGTTGCCGGGGAGGCCGGCGCGGGGTGAGCCGCACCGGCCGCGGCTCGCGGCTCAGGAGGAGAAGAGCATCCGGCCGAAGCCGCCCTTGTGGTGGCCGTGGTGGCCGTGGCCGTGGCCGCCGTGGTGCGGGGCGCCCCAGGCGGGGGCGGGGGCGTGCGCGGCCGGGTAGGGGGCCGGGGGCGCGGCGGGCGGCGGGACCTGGCCGTACTGGCCGCCGGTGTACTGCGACTCCAGGCGGGTCAGCGCCTCCAGCTCGCCGTAGTCGAGGAAGATGCCGCGGCAGTTGCTGCACTGCTCGATCTGGACACCGTTGCGGTTGTAGGTGTGCATCATCGCGTGACACTTCGGACACTGCATGACCGGATCAACTCCTCGCCGTCTGCTTCGACACCGGATGCATGCCCGGTGGCGTGAAGCTCACCCTACGACGGAGGCTGCGGCTCCAAGTCGGGCGGGAGGGAGGCAATTCGGGCACAGGATTCCACCATCAGCCGTTCCACGTCTTCGAGTCGGCGGTGGCTTTCCGCCGATTTGGCCAGGGCGAGGGCCGCGGTCTGCACGGTGAGGGCCCGGGCCGCGAGGTCCAGTTCCGGCCAGGGGTCGGAGCCGGGCGGCCCCGCCGCGGGGCCGCCCGCGGCGCGGTAGGAGTCGAGGAAGCGGACCCAGGCGCCGGTGTCCAGCAGCCCGGCGGCGTACCAGGCGGCCGGCCGGGCCAGATCCCACGCCGGGATGCCGACCCCCAGGTCGTCCACGTCGATGAGGCGCCAGCCCCCGTCGGGGCCGGGCCCGCGCACCAACTGGCCCAGGTGCAGGTCCCCGTGGCACAGGGTGCCGCCCCGGGGTGCCGGGGCCTCCCCCCGGACCCAGGCGGGCAGGGTCCGCGCGGCGGCCCGTACGAGGTCGCCGGCGGGCCGGCCCTCGGCGGGGCCGGGCACGAGCGCGGTCCCGGGCCGCATCCCGCCGGGGCCGCGGGCGCCGTCGGCGCTGCGCGCACCGTCCCGGCCGCGGACCGCGTCGGGAGCCGTCGCCCGGGACAGGCGGCGCAGGGCGCGGGCCAGCTTGGCCGGACCGCGCATCGGGGGGACCGGTCCGGGCAGCCGGTGCACGGGCACCCGGTGCAGGGCCGCCAGCAGCCGCCCCGCCGCCTCCCAGGGGGCGTCCTCGGGCCGCTCCGGGTCGACGGGGGCCCCGTACGGCCACAGGGACACCGGCCGGCCCGCGAGGTAGCCGACCTCGGGGCGCAGCGGGGCCAGCAGCACCCCGGCCAGCGCCTGGTCCGCGGCGATCCTCATCCGTACGGCCAGGCCCGCGCGGTCGCTGTCCCCGGCGTGCGCCTTGGCGACGATCTCGCCGCAGCGCACGACGGTCCCGTCCTCGCGCTCGGCGAGCAGTTCGTACGGGGTGCCCCGCTCCCCCGCGCCGGCGTACGCCGCGAGGGCGGCGGGCAGTGGCTCCTGGTTCATCGCGGCTCCACGGCTCCCGTCACTGGCTTCTCGGAAGCAGATTACGGAACGGCGGGGCCGCGTGAGGCGGCGGACGTCCGCGGGAGAGGGCATGAAAAAGGGTGCTGCCCGTCCGACTCCCCAGTCGTACGGGCAGCACCCTTCACCTGCCGTCCGTCGCGCCCCCGTCCCCACGGGGTTCGACAGGCCGATGTCCCGGTCCGGGCCGCTCTCCCGGACCCGGGGCGCCGCTCAGCGCCCCAGCATCACGCCCACGGACGACGCCTGTGCCGCCACCTGGTCGAATCCTCCGAAGAGGAAGAGCAGGAGGGCGGCCAGGGGGAGCACCATGGCCGCGGCCACCAGTGGATGGCGCGTGCCGGACTCATGGCCGTTGAACGCGAATGCCTTGCGTCCGTGCCGCGTGACGTCCGCCATGGTCCTCTCCCTGTCGGTTGGCAGCGGCGGGCTTGTGACCTCGGGGGACGAGTGCTCCACCCGCCGCTTGTCCTCAACACTAGGCGCGGGGAAGTCCCCTGGCGTCCTGCCCTCGTACCCCTTGGCAGGCCTCCAGGAGGATGACGGACCGCGACGCGTGTACTCCCCTGGGTGGAGACCGCTCCCCCGCTGTGGGGGTCATCCCGGAGGGGATGACCGGAGGGTAGTGAGTTCGCTCACTTCCGTCACTCCCCGCGCATGCGTGTCCGCCGACGGGGTACGGGCAAGATCACCTCGCGGCGCCCGCCCGGCGCACGCGCCCCGGCCCGCCGCGCGCCCCGCGCACGACCCCCGCCGGATGGCCAATCCCCTTGGCCCGAGGGCCGTTTGGCCGTACGGGCAAGTGCCTTGCGGACAGGGGTCCGTGCGGGTGGGGAACCCTCAAGTGGGTTGCCCCGCACTGACAATCGAATCTCGCGGCGAGGGCGCGGCCTCTGAGCGCTCGTGGCGGATGGTCCGTAAGCTGTGGCACGTCAACAGGACGACCGGTCAGCGGGGTGGACATGGCGATGATGCGGCTCCGGCGCGAGGACCCGCGTGTCGTCGGCTCATTCAGGCTGCACCGACGGCTCGGTGCCGGCGGCATGGGCGTGGTCTACCTGGGGTCGGACCGGCGTGGCCAGCGGGTCGCGCTGAAGGTGATCCGGCCCGATCTGGCCGAGGACCAGGAGTTCCGCTCGCGCTTCGCGCGCGAGGTCTCCGCGGCCCGGCGGATCCGCGGCGGGTGCACCGCGCGCCTGGTGGCCGCGGACCTGGAGGCGGAGCGCCCGTGGTTCGCCACGCAGTACGTGCCCGGCCCGTCCCTGCACGACAAGGTGGCCGAGGAGGGTCCTCTGACGGCCGCGCAGATCGCCGCGATCGGGGCCGCGCTCTCCGAGGGACTGGTCGCCGTGCACGAGGCGGGGGTCGTCCACCGCGATCTCAAGCCCTCGAACATTCTTCTGTCGCCCAAGGGTCCCCGGATCATCGACTTCGGGATCGCCTGGGCCACCGGCGCAAGCACCCTCACCCACGTGGGCACGGCCGTCGGCTCCCCCGGCTTCCTCGCGCCCGAGCAGGTGCGCGGGGCCGCCGTCACCCCGGCGACCGACGTCTTCGCGCTGGGCGCCACCCTCGCCTACGCGGCGACCGCCGACTCGCCCTTCGGGCACGGCAGTTCCGAGGTCATGCTGTACCGCGTGGTGCACGAGGAGCCGCATCTGATCGGGGTTCCGGACGCACTGGCGCCCCTCGTACAGGCCTGCCTCGCCAAGGATCCCGAGGACCGGCCCACCACGCTCCAGCTGTCGATGCGCCTGAAGGAGATCGCGGCCCGCGAGGCGCAGGGGCTGTCCGACGGGCGCCCGCCGGCGCAGCGCGCGCGGGGGGCGGAGCGGCCGACCGGGCGGCTCGCCGACGCGTACGCGGACCAGCGCACGGAGCGCCGTACGGGCGGCACCCCCGCGCCCCAGGGGCCGGACCAGGGGCACGGGCAGGGCCAGGGACCGAACAGCGGGGGGCACGCGCGGCCCTCGTCCTCCCGGCCCCCGTCCCCGCGCCCTTCGTCCTCGCGGAACCCCGGCGGCCCCTCCTCCCGGCCGACGGCCGGGCGTACGGGCGGCCGCCAGGCCCCGCGCACGACGGGAGCGGGCCGGCGCCCCTCGCGGCCGGACCCGCGGCTGATGCGCCAGCGCCTGATCGTGTTCGTCGTGGTGACGCTGATCGTGGCCCTGGGCATCGCCGCCGCCCAGAAGTTCTAGGCCTCCGGCGAAGCGGGGGGCTGCGGCGGGCGGGTGGCGTAGAAGGCCACCGCCGAGGCCGCGGCCACGTTCAGGGAGTCGATCCCCTCCGCCATCGGGATCCGGACCCACTCGTCGGCGGCCCGCAGCGCGTAGGTGGACAGGCCGTGCCCCTCGGATCCGAGCATGATCGCGGACCGTTCGAAGCGCTCCGGCGGGACCTGGTCCAGGGGTGTGGCCTTCTCGCTCGGCGTCATCGCCAGGATCCGGTAGCCCGCCTCGCGGACCTTCTCCAGGTCGGCCGGCCACTGCTCCAGCCGCGCGTACGGAACCGAGAACACCGAGCCCATCGAGACCTTGATGGCGCGCCGGTAGAGCGGGTCCGCGCAGTCCGGGGAGAGCAGTATCGCGCTGATGCCGAGGGCCGCGGCGCTGCGGAAGGCGGCGCCCAGGTTGGCGTGGTCGACGAAGCCCTCGAAGACGGCGATCCGGTGTCCCGTGCCCGCCCCCTCCGCCGCGAGCAGCTCGTCGGCCGCCGGCAGCGGCTTGCGCTGCATCGAGGCGAGGGCGCCGCGGTGCACGTGGTAGCCGGTGACGCGTTCGGCGAGCTCCGGGGTGACGGCGTAGACCGGCGCCGGGAGCTCGTCGATGACGTCGCGCATGACGTCGACCCACTTGGCCGAGAGCAGCATCGAACGCATCTCGTACCCGGCGTCCTTGGCGCGTCTGATGACCTTCTCGCCCTCGGCGATGAACAGGCCCTCCGCGGGCTCCCGCCGGCGCCGGAGTTCGACGTCGGTCAGGCCCGTGTAGTCGCGAAGGCGCGGGTCGTCGGGGTCTTCGACGGTGATGAGATCAGCCACAGGGTGATACTGCCTTGTCCGGGGTGTGGTGCCAACGGCCGTGCGGGCCGCGGGTGTTTCAGGCGGCGGGGCCGGCGGGGGCCGCGACGTTGACGACCTCGCCGATCACGATGACCGCGGGCGGACGGATCTCCGCCGCCCGTACGGTCTCGCCGACGGTGGCGAGGGTGGCGTCCACGCGGCGCTGGGTGGCCGTGGTGCCCTCCTGGACGACCGCGACGGGGGTGTCGGCGGGGCGCCCGTGGCGGACCAGGGCCTCGGCGATGAGGCCGATCTTGTCCACGCCCATGAGGACCACCAGGGTGCCGGTGAGCTTGGCGAGGGAGGCCCAGTCCACCAGGGAGCGCGGGTCATCGGGGCCGACGTGGCCGCTGACCACGGTGAACTCGTGCGCCACACCGCGGTGGGTGACCGGGATGCCGACGGCTCCGGGCACCGAGATGGAGCTGGAGATGCCGGGGACGACGGTGCAGGGGATGCCCGCCTCGGCGAGGGCCTGGAGCTCCTCCATACCGCGGCCGAAGACGTACGGGTCCCCGCCCTTGAGCCGGACCACCGCCTTGCCCGCCTTGGCGTGCTCGATCAGGGCGTTGTTGATGGCCTCCTGGGCCATGTAGCGGCCGTACGGGATCTTCGCGGCGTCGATGACCTCGACGTGCGGCGGGAGTTCGTCGAGGAGGTCGCGGGGGCCGAGCCGGTCGGCGATGACCACGTCGGCCTCGGCGAGGAGGCGGCGCCCGCGGACGGTGATCAGGTCGGGGTCACCGGGACCGCCGCCGACGAGGGCGACGCCGGGGGTGCGGGGGCGGTTGCGGGTGAGGGAGCCGTCGCGCAGCCCCTCGACGACCGCGTCGCGGACGGCGGCGGAGCGGCGGGGGTCGTTGCCGCTCAGGACGGCGACGGTGACGCCCTCGACGCGGCCGGTGGCCGGGGTCCAGGCGGTGGCCGCCTCGGCGTCGTCGGCGCGCACGCACCAGACGCGGCGGGCCTCGGCCTCGGCGGAGGCGGCGTCGTTGGCAACCCGGTCGCGGGTCGCGATCAGCGCGTACCAGGCACCGTCCAGGTCCCCGTCCCGGTAGCGGCGGCGCTCCCAGCGGATCTCGCCGGTCTCGGCCATGGCGTCCACGGAGGGCGTGGCCGAGGGCGAGACGAGCAGGACGTCGGCGCCGGCCGCGACCAGCGCGGGCAGCCGGCGCTGGGCGACCTGGCCGCCGCCGATGACGACGACGCGGCGGCCGGCGAGGCGGAGTCCTACGGGGTAGGCGGAGTGTTCGGCCATTGCGGTGCGGCTCCTGATGCGGCGGGCGGTGTCTGCGGGCCGCTGCTGCGCTGGAGCGGCTTTCGGAGTGTGACGTGCGGTTTTGCTGTCCGGGTCCACGATACGACCCACCGCGTCCGCCGCCGCGCGGGCCCTTCCCCCACCCCGCCCGTCCCCGGAACCGGGGGTCTGACCGACCCTGGTTCCGGGGAGGGGTACCGGCTACTTCTCGGTGACTCCGGCCGAGTCGAACGTGGCGACCTCGTGCATCGCGCGGGCCGCGCTCTGGACGAGCGGGAGGGCCAGCAGGGCGCCGGTGCCCTCGCCGAGCCGCAGGTCCAGGTCGACCAGCGGGCGCAGGCCCAGCTTGTTCAGGGCCGCCACGTGCCCCGGCTCGGCGCTGCGGTGGCCCGCGATGCACGCCGAGAGGGACTCGGGGGCGATGGCCCGGGCCACCAGGGCGGCGGCTCCGGCGCTGACGCCGTCCAGGATGACGGGGGTGCGCAGCGAGGCTCCGCCGAGGAGCAGGCCGACGATGGCCGCGTGCTCCAGGCCGCCGATGGCCGCGAGGACGCCGACCGGGTCCGCCGGGTCCGGCTGGTGGAGCTCCAGCGCGCGGCGTACGACCTCGACCTTGCGGGCGTGGGTCTCGTCGTTGATGCCCGTGCCGCGGCCGGTGACCTCCGCCGGGTCGACCCCGGTGAAGACCGAGATCAGGGCCGCGGACACCGTGGTGTTCGCGATGCCCATCTCGCCCGTGAGCAGTGCCTTGTTGCCGGCCGCGACGAGGTCGCGGGCCGTCTCGATGCCCACCTCGATGGCCGCGACGGCCTCCTCGCGGGTCATCGCCGGGCCCGTGGAGAGGTCCGCGGTGCCCGGGCGGACCTTGCGCGGGAGCAGGCCGGGGGTGGCGGGCAGGTCCCCGGCCACGCCGACGTCGATCACGCAGACCTCGGCGCCGACCTGGTTCGCGAACGCGTTGCAGACCGCGCCGCCACCCAGGAAGTTGGCCACCATCTGCGTCGTGACCTCCTGGGGCCACGGGGTGACGCCCTGGGCGTGCACCCCGTGGTCGCCCGCGAAGATCGCGACCGCGGCCGGCTCCGGGATCGGCGGCGGGCAGACCCGGGAGAGGCCGGACAGCTGTGCGGAGATGATTTCGAGCATGCCCAGGGCCCCGGCGGGCTTGGTCATGCGCTTCTGGCGCTCCCACGCCTCGCCGAGGGCCTTCGCATCGAGCGGGCGGATGCTGGCGACCGTCTCCGAGAGCAGGTCGTGCGGCTCCTCGCCGGGCAGCGCGCGGCGGCCGTACGTCTCCTCGTGCACGACCCAGGCCAGCGGCCGGCGCTGCGACCAGCCGGCCTGTGCCAGCTCGGGCTCCTCCGGGAACTCGTCCACGTAGCCGACGCACAGGTACGCGACGACCTCCAGGTGCTCGGGCAGGCCGAGTTCGCGGACCATCTCGCGCTCGTCGAAGAAGCTGACCCAGCCGACGCCGAGGCCCTCGGCGCGCGCGGCGAGCCAGAGGTTCTCGACGGCGAGGGCCGAGGAGTACGGGGCCATCTGCGGCTGGGTGTGCCGGCCGAGGGTGTGGCGGCCGCCGCGGGTGGGGTCGGCGGTGACGACGATGTTCACCGGGGTGTCGAGGATGGCCTCGATCTTGAGTTCCTTGAACTGCTTCGCCCGGCCCTTGGGCAGCGACTTGGCGTAGGCCTCGCGCTGGCGCTGGGCGAGCTCGTGCATGGTCCGGCGGGTCTCGGCCGAACGGATGACGACGAAGTCCCAGGGCTGGGAGTGACCCACGCTGGGCGCGTGGTGCGCGGCCTCCAGGACGCGCAGGAGCACCTCGTGCGGGATCGGGTCGGTGCGGAAGCCGTTGCGGATGTCGCGGCGCTCGCGCATGACGCGCAGGACGGCCTCGCGCTCGGCGTCCGCGTAGGCGGGGGCCGCCTCGCCCGCGGAGGGCTCCACGACGGGTGCGAGGGCGACGAACTGCTCGGGCGCGGCCTCCGCGGCGGCCTCGGCCGCCGGATCGGCGGCCGGTACGACGACCGGCTCGGGCGCGGGCTCGGGCGCGGCGAGCGGCTCCGGCGCGGGTTCGGCAGCGGCGTCGGGCTCCACGGCGACGGGCTGCGGGGCCGTCTCCGGTACGGGCTCCACGGCGACGGGGGCGATCGGGGCCTCGGTGGCGACCGGCTCGACGGCCTCGACGGCCTCGACGGCCTCGGCGGGCCGGGGGGCTTCGGGGACCTGCGGGGCTTCCGGGGCCTGGGGGGCCTGCGCCGGCGCCTGCGCGGACGGGGCCTCGGGCCCGGCGGCCGGCGCCTCGACCACGGGTGCGTCCGCCGCGGGTACGTCGGCCACCGCGACCTCCACCGGCGCGGCCTCGGCCATGACCGGCTCCGGCCCGGCAGCGGGCGCCACCGGGACCTCGACGGGCCCGGCGGCGACCGGCTCGGCGACGGGCGCCTCGGCGAGGGGCTCCGGCGCCGGTTCCACGACGGGTACGGCGACGGCGACCGGCTCGGGCTCCGGCGCCGCGGCCGGCTCCGGCTCGGCGGCCTCCGCGGCTGCGGGGGCTTCGGCGGGCGCCTCGGCGGCCACCGGTGCCTCGGGGGCCACCCCGGCCTCGGGCGCCACCACGGGCTCGGGGGCGATGGGCTCGGCGGCGGCCGGCTCGGCGGCGTGCTCCGCCACGGCCACCGGCTCCGCCGTCCACGGGGCTCCCGCCTGCGGCGGGATCTCCCCCGGCTGCGGCGCGGCCGGGACGGCGGCGGCCTCGGGGCCCGTGACGTCCAGGTACTCGGGGCCCACCGTCGGCGGCCCGGCCACCTGGACCGGGATCGGCGCCACCGGAGCGGCGACGGGCGCGGGCGCCGCCGGAGCGGCCATCTGCGCCACGGGCACGACGGGCGTCACGGGAGCCGCCGCCGGACCCCGGTCGGCGAGGGAACGTACGACTCCGCCGGTGGCCTCGGGCACCGGCGGGCCCATGTGCAGCGGCCGGCGGGCAGGGGCCGGCGGGACCACGGGCGCGGCCGGAGCCGCCGCGGCGGCCGCCGGCGGCGGGACCACGAGGCCGCCGAGGTCGAGCGCGCCGGAATCGCGGCCCCCGGCCTCGTGCGCACCGGCGCTGTAGGAGGCGTCGCCGTAGGCGGGATCGGGGAACGCGGGGTAGGCGGGCTCCGCGTAAGCGGCCTGCGCCTCGGGGTACTCGGCGTAGGGAGCGTCGCCGTAGGAGGTCTCGACCGGGAAGGCCGGCGCCGGCGGCACGACCTGCGGGTCGCTCCACGAGCCCTGGCCGCTCGGCATGAGCAGCAGTTCCTCGTCCTCCGCCTCGGCCGGGTTGTCCACGAGGTCCTGGAAGGCGTAGCCGCCCTGGACGGGCGCGGGGGCGGGGGCCGGGTGCTGGACCGGAGCGGGAATGCCCTGCTGATCCACCATGCCCGCGTTGTCCGGGAGACCCTCGCCCGGTACCTGGCCGGTGTCAGTCATGCGTACCCCTCGCCCATCGGTTGTGCGTCTTCGATCGCCCGGCGCCCGAGCGGGGTTGACGTACGACGTGTCCGTCGCGCGCAAGCCCCGCACGACAACCCGTAAGCATTGTCGCGCCCGTTAGCCACCATGGCGGCCATAACCGGCATGGTGCGCTGTGGACTGCGCCACGTCGCGCGTCCGGCGGTGCCGTCACCCCCGGAGATGCCAGGGCGGTACGACGATCGGCCAGCCTACCCCGGCGCCCGCGGCGGGTGGTGCCGGGGACCGCTCAGCGGTTCGCGGGGCGTTCGGCTGCCAGCAGGAAGACGACGGAACGGTCCTGTTCGCTCCACGTACGGGTGTCCAGGCCCACCGACTGGAGGAGCGCGCACTCGACGGTGTAGCCGCCCTCGGTGAGCGCGTGGCCGATCGCCTCCGCCTCGTCGCGGGTGGAGGCGTGGCTGACGATCCGTTCGGGGCGGCGGTCGGCGACGGCCCGGGCGACCGCGGCTCCCCCGCCGCCGATGCGGACGACGTCGGGTTCGGGGAGGTCCTCCAGTACGTGCGGGGCGCGGCCGGCGACGACCTGGAGCTGTACGCCCCGCTCGCGGGCGGCGGCCGCCGCGCGTTCGCAGGCGCGCGGATCGGCGTCGACCGCGATGACGGCGGCGCCGAACGCGGCGGCCTCCACGGCGAGGGCGCCGGAACCGGTGCCGATGTCCCAGACGAGGTCGCCGGTGCGCGGGCCGAGGCGGGCGAGCTGGGCGGCGCGCAGCAGCGCCGACTCCCCCTCGCCCGCGCCGGCCCCGGCGCGGGCCCAGCCGCGTCCGCCGGTGTGGGCGGCGCCCTGGCCGAGCAGCCAGGCCGGGTCGGTGGCGGTGGCGGAGGGCGCGGCGGGGGCGGCGACGGCCTGTCCGCCGATGACGATGACGACGTTGGGGTCGCGCCAGTTGTGGTCGGGGACCCGGTCGGAGGTCAGGACGGTCACCTGTTCCTTGGAGGTGCCGAGCTCCTCGCAGATGACGAAGGTGCGGTGGACCCCGCCGAGCAGCAGGGCCAGTTCGGCGGGTCCGGCGCCGGGAGAGGTGAGGACGGCGACCTTGCCGTGGGCGCGGCACACGTTGACGGCGCGGCGCAGCGTACGGGGGTGGGCGACGACGACCTGGGCGTCGTCCCAGGGCATTCCGGCGCGGGCGAAGGCGGCGGCGACGGAGGACACCGCGGGGACGACCTCCACCTCCAGGCCGTGCTCCGGGGCGCGCAGGGTGCGTACGGCGCCGAAGAAGCCGGGGTCCCCGTCGGCGAAGACGACGGCGGTGCCGCGGTGGCCGGCGATGCGGCGGGCGGCGAGTGAGAGGCTGCCCAGGCGGATGCGTTCGGCGGTGGGCGGTACCTCGGGCAGGGCGAGGTGGTGGGCGGCGCCGGCCACGAGGGTGGCGGCGGAGAGCGCGGACCGGGCGGCCGCGGTCAGGGGCGAGCCGTCCCAGCCGATCACCGTGACCCGGTCGGCCATCGTCGTCAGTCTCCTGGGGTGGGGGCGGGCGGAGCTTCGTCGGCGGGAGCCGGCGGGCGGGGCGCCAGGCACGGTGAGACTACCTGGTCATCGGGTCGGCCCGGTCAGCTCCAGTCGGCGCCCACGGCGTAGCCGCCGGCGCCCGCCTGGGCGCCGCGTCCGTATCCGTAGTCGTCGTGGCCGTTGTAGCCGTCCGACTCGTCCATGTCCTCGATGTCCTCGGGGAGCAGGCTCCAGACGATGAGGTCGGTACGGGTTTCCGTCCAGGAGCCGTCGGGCGTCTGGGTGCGCACCATCCACGCGTTGCGCAGGACGCCCTCGCTGATGCAGCCGATCTTCTGGGCGACCTGCTGGGAGGCGGTGTTGTCGGCGGCGGTGCGCAGTTCGAGGCGTTCGAAGCGCTGGTCGTGGAAGAGCCACTGGGCGACGGCGAGTACGGACTCGCTGGCGTAGCCCTCGCCGCGGGCCCAGGGGGCGGTCACGTAGCCCACCTCGGTGCTGCGGGTACGCCAGTTGGTGTTCTTGAGGTGCACGATGCCGACGAGGCGCTGGGTGAGGAATTCGGCGACGGCAAAAACGATGCCTCTGCCCTCGGTGCGCTCCGCGTGGGAGTGCGCGGTGGCCCAGGCGTGGGCGTCGGCGCGGGTGTAGGGGTGCGGCGCGGAGGTCCAGGCGGTGACGTGCTCGTCGTTCATCATCTCGGCGAGCGCGTTGACGTCCTCCCCGTCGAAGGGGCGCAGCACCAGCCGGTCCGTGCTGATGGTGACGTCCGGGAAGGTGGTAGTCATGCGCAGCTCCATGCCGTTGCTGGACCTTTGTGCGGGCCGTAGGCACAGCATGCAGCATCGGCGGTGTGATGTGGCGGCCGGGTTGCCCGGAAGCGGGCAGCGCTCGGCCCCGCACGCCCGGGGGGCGTACGGGGCCGATCAGCGGTTCGGTATCAGGCCTTCGGGGTGCCGAAGGCGGGGACGACCGAGCCCTGGTACTTGTCCTCGATGAACTTCTTGACCTCGTCGGAGCCCAGGAGCTTGGCGAGCTTCTCGATCCGCGGGTCCTTCTCGTTGCCGGCCTTCACCGCGAGGAAGTTGGCGTACGGGTTGCCCTCCGCCTTCTCCAGGACCAGCGCGTCCTTGGCGGGCGAGAGCTTGGCCTCCAGGGCGTAGTTGCCGTTGATGACCGCGGCGTCCACGTCGTTCAGGGCGCGCGGGACCGTGGCGGCCTCCAGCTCCTTGAACTCCAGGCCCTTCTTGTCGGTGATGTCGGACAGCTTGGCGGCGGTGCCGACACCCTCCTTGAGGGTGATCAGGTTGTTGGCGGCGAGCAGCTGGAGCGCGCGGCCCTCGTTGGTGGTGTCGTTGGGGACGGCGACGGTCTGGCCGGCCTTGATGTCGGTGAGGGCCTTGACCTTCTTGGAGTAGAGGCCGAGGGGCTCCAGGTGCACGTTCACGACGGGCACGATGTGGGTGCCGTTCTTCTTGTTGAAGTCGTCGAGGTACGGCTTGTGCTGGAAGTAGTTGCCGTCGACCTGGCCCTGCTCGGTGGCGGTGTTGGGGAGCACGTAGTCCGTGAACTCCTTGACCTCCAGCTTGAGGCCCTCCTTGGCCGCCAGCTTGTCCTTCACGAAGTTCAGGATGTCGGCGTGCGGGCTCGGGGAGGCGGCGATGACGAGCGGCTTGCTCTCGTCGACCTTGCCGCCGTCGGCCTTGGTGGAGGACGGGTCCGAGGAGCTGCCGCAGGCGGTGAGGCCGAGGGCGAGCGCGGCGGACGCGGCGGTGAGGGCGGTGACCTTGATGTTCTTACGCACGAAGAGTGCCTTTCTTGCTTTTTCCGGATGGAGGCCCAAGCACGACAAGTGCGGGCTTTCGGGAAGGGGGTTCAGGGGTGGCGTGGGCCCGGTTCAGGCTGTCCGGCCGCGGCGGGCGAGCAGGCGTACCACGCCGTCGCCGATCAGCTGGATCACCGTGACGATGGCGATCAGGACCACGACGGTGGCGAGCATGAAGCCGGTCTCGAACCGCTGGAAGCCGTAGGTGATGGCCTTGGAGCCCAGGCCTTCGCCGCCGACCGCGCCGGCCATGGCCGAGTACCCGATCAGGGTGATCAGCGTGGTGGTGACGGCGGCGACCAGCGAGGGCAGGGCCTGCGGCAGGAGCACCTTGCCGACGAGGGTGGGGACTCCGCCGCCCATGGATTCCACGGCCTCGACGAGACCGTGGTCCACCTCGCGGACGGCCGTCTCGACGAGGCGGGCGAAGAAGGGGATGGCGCCGATGGCCAGCGGGACGATCATGGCGGTGGGGCCGATGAAGGTGCCGACGACGGCGGTGGTGACCGGGATCAGGGCGATCAGCAGGATGATGAACGGCAGCGAGCGGCCTATGTTCACGATCACGCCGAGGACCTTGTTGAGCGGCCGGTTCTGCAGGAGGCCGCCCTTGTCGGTGAGGACGAGGAGGATGCCGATGGGCAGTCCGCCGGCGACGGTCACCAGGGTGGACCACAACACCATGTAGAGGGTGTCGTACGTGCCCTGGGTGAGCAGGGGCTGCATCTCGGACCAGGTCACTTGGCACCATCCTCGACCAGTGCGGCCAGTTCGTTCTCCAGCACGCCGGTGGCGTCCTCTTCCTCGACGACGTCCACCTGGAGGCCCTGTTCGCGCAGGAAGCCGACGGGCACGACGTTGTCCTCGTAGCGGCCGGGCAGTTCGATGCGCATGCGGCCGATCTGGCGGCCGGCGACGGTGTCCATCGCGGCGCCGAGGATCGAGATGTCGATGTTGTACGTCCGCGACAGCTGGGAGATGACCGGCTGGGTGGCGGCCTCACCGTGGAAGGTGACGTCGACGACCGTGCGGTCGGGACCGGTGGCGGCGCCGCTGACGGGGAACAGCTCGCCGGCGAGCTCGGAGCCGGGGGTGGCGAGGAGTTCGGAGACGGTGCCGGACTCGATGATCCGGCCCTGCTTCATGAGCGCGGCCGAGTCGCAGACGGTCTTGACGACGTCCATCTCGTGGGTGATCAGCAGGACGGTCAGGCCGAGCTGCTGGTTGAGGTCGCGCAGCAGCTGGAGGATCGAGCGGGTGGTCTCGGGGTCCAGGGCGCTGGTGGCCTCGTCGGAGAGGAGCACCTTGGGGTCGCCGGCCAGGGCGCGGGCGATGCCGACGCGCTGCTTCTGGCCGCCGGAGAGCTGGCCGGGGTAGGCCTTGGCCTTGTCGGAGAGGCCGACGAGGTCGAGCAGTTCGAGTGCCTTGCGGGAGCGCTCGCGGCCGGAGACCCCGAGGATCTCCAGGGGCAGCTCGATGTTGCCCTGGACGGTGCGCGAGGACAGCAGGTTGAAGTGCTGGAAGACCATGCCGATGCGGCTGCGCGCCTCGCGCAGCTCCTTGCCTGCGCGGCGGCCGCGGCCGGCGAGCGCGGTGAGGTCGACGCCGTCCACGGTCACGGTGCCGGTGGTGGGGCGCTCCAGCAGGTTCACGCAGCGGATCAGGGAGGACTTGCCGGCGCCGCTCTGGCCGATGACTCCGTAGACCTCGCCCTCGCGGACGTGCAGATCGACGCCGTCCAGGGCGGTGACCTCGCGGCCACGGGACTGGTAGACCTTCGTGAGGCCCGATGTGGTGATCACAGGAATTCCGTCGCTGTCGAGTGCGCGGCGCAGCGGGGTGCCGGCACGGGGCAAACATCTGGGGACGCGATACGGGTCGAACCGTCACAAAGGGACGACGTCGACGCGTGCGCGGGGCAGGAGCGGTCCGGGGTGCGTGGACGGGCTCGGCCGGGTCTCGCTTCGGGGCGCGAGACGCAGGGAGAGGGACCCTCAGAAGGCGCACATTCGACACATACAACGAGCACCGGGCGTCATCGTCGCCTCGGTCGCAAGGGTGCGGCTGCTCGTCGTGGTCATGGGCCCCAGTAAAGCAGACGTATCCCGTCACCGATCAAAGCTGTCCGGATAGCGGACGGATTGTGGCCGCATACCGGACGCTCCGGTCAGCTCGGGCACTCCGCGGACCCCCCGAGCCCGTCCTCGCTGACCTGCACGGACACCGCCAAGAGGTCCCGTTCGACCAGGTCCGCCTCCAGCCCGCCGACGGGGTGCGTTGTGGTCAAGGCCACGGTCCGCATCCCGGCGGCTCGGTCGACGGACTCCATGGCGGAGACGAGGTTGCGTCGTCGTCGAACAGCAGCGCTTCGGCGTGCAGGTTCATGCCCTCCGGCACAGCCCGCGCCCAGGGGTGCGCGCACCGGGTCTTTCGGCCCGTAATACCCTCGCTGCATGCTCGACGCCCTGACGGTCGCCCTCGGCGCGGCCGCACTCGCCCTCGCCGCCTGGTGCGGATTCGCCGCCCTGCGAGACCAGCCCACCAAGGACTGGCACTTCATCGGCATGGGCGTGGTGGCCCTGCTGGCCCTGGCCCAGCTGGTGGTCGGCGTGGTCGAGCTGGCCCGGGGCGGCGAGCCCGACGAGGGCGCGGTGATCTTCGTGGCCTACCTGGTCGGCGCCTTCGCGGCGGTCCCGGCCGCCGGGCTGCTCTCGCTGAGCGAGCGGACCAAGTGGGGTTCGGTGACGGTGGCCGCGGGCGCACTCGTCCTCGCGGTCCTGGAAGTACGCCTCTACGACATCTGGGGGACCCCCGGTGCCTGACACGACGACCGCCCCCGCGGGCGCACGCAAGCGGCTGGTCTCCGGACCGGGACTGCTGCTGGTCTGGCTGTACGGGGTGATGGTGGTGGGCGCGCTGTCGCGCTCGGCCTACCAGATCTCCACCGAGTTCGGCCGGGCGCCGCTGGCGTACTCGCTGTCCGGCGCGGCGGCCCTGGTCTACGCCTTCATCACGTACTCGCTGGTCCGCGGCGGGGAGACGGCCCGCAGGGCGGCGCTCTTGTGCTGCGCCGCCGAGCTGGCCGGCGTACTGGCCGTGGGCACCTGGACGCTGGTGCGGCCCGAGGCCTTCCCGGACGCGACCGTGTGGTCGGACTTCGGGATGGGCTACCTGTTCATCCCGGTGATCCTGCCGATCACCGGGATGCTCTGGCTGCGCGCCAAGCGCTGAGGGCGGTCAGGGACTTCAGGCGCTGACCGCGAAGTCGGCCGCGTCGGTGGCCTCCTTCTCCAGGATGACCAGGCGCACGCCGTCGGAGGCCGTGCGGCCGCCGACCTGTACGTAGCCGGCGTTGCGGTACAGGCGCAGGTTGGACTCGCTCTTGTGACCGGTGTGCAGGCGGAAGCGCGTGGTCTCCGCGTGGCCCGCGAGGGCCTCCTCGACGGCGCGCAGCAGCCGGGCACCGAGCCCGTGGCCCTGCAGGCGCGGGTGGACGCAGAGCTTGGCGATCTTGCCGGTGCCGTCCTCGTCGACGCTGCCGCGCACGGTTCCGACCACTTCGTCGCCGAGCCGGGCCACGAGCACCGTGTCCGACTCCAGCTCCGCCTTGAGGGAGTCCAGGGTCTGGGTGAGCGGCTGGATACGGTAGTTGCCGTACAGCTCGGCCTCACGCTGGAACGCCAGGTACTGCAGTTTGAGGATCTGCTCAGTGTCCTCGGCAGCTGCCGCCGAAATGGTCACGCTCATGCCCATGTGCGCATGCCTCCCGCTCACCTGGTAGCCCATTGGTCTACCGCTCCCTTCCCCGAAGGCGAGGAGCCGCAACCTCTGACGCGAGCATTCTGCGCAGACATCCCAGGCAACGGGAACGCACGGGTCCCAAACTTCCTTGTGAGATACCCAACTCTCCTGCGATTTCACGGTAGGTGAGGTCTCTGGGCGAAAGAAGTGCCCCCATGAGCTCCGGACAGCGTCCGGGCAATCGGGCGACGGCCGATCGGAGGGCCCGGTTCTCCTCCCCGTGCAGCAGCGCGTCCTCGGGCCCCGCGCCCGCGCTGCCGGGACGGCCGCCGTACGGGATCTCGCGGCGGGCGCGGCGCCGGGCGAGCCGGGCTTCGGCGCGGACAGCGCGGCGCAGCCAGCGGGCCGGTTCGGCCGGGGCGGGGTCGTGTTCCAGCAGCCTGACCCAGACTGCTTGCTCCAGGTCGGCGGCTTCCACTCCCGCGCCCGGGGCCTCCGCCGCCGCCTCGGCGGAGAGCAGCGGGCCCAGTTCGTTCAGGAGGTCGGAGTCCTTCAGCAGGTCCATGCCGGGCGGGACGCGCGGGCCGGGCCCGGCGGTTTCCCCACCCGGCACAGCCCACCCGTACGTGATATTCCGCTTATCTGTTGACGGTGCGGGGCGTCGGCGTCGGCCGAAAGCCGTCGCCGCCCGCCTACCGGCCGCGGCCCGGGCGGAAGGCCTCCGCCGCGAGCAGCCCGGTGTCCGCGTTGTCGGTGAAGATGCCGTCGATGCCCTGCTCGAAGTACGCCTTGAAGGCGCCGAAGGCGTCCCCGTACGCGTTCGGGTCGGTGCCCTTGCGGTACTCGGCCGGCAGGAAGGTGTTCTCGTTGCGCGCGGTGTAGGGGTGCAGCACGAGCCCGCGGGCGTGGGCGTCCCTGACCAGCGTGGTCGGCGCGGACAGCTTTCCGGACGCGTCACGCGGGAGGATCAGGTCCATGGTGGGGCCGATGCCCTGGGCGAATCCGGCGATCCACTTCAGGCCCTCGGGCTTGACCAGGTCCGAGACGGTACGCGGGTCCTTGGCCTGTTCGAAGTCCCAGGGCCGGGTGCCGGCGGCGGACAGCAGGACCACGCGCGGCGCGGAGACCAGCCGGGAGAGCCGCTGGATGCTGGACGGCTCGAAGGACTGCAGGAAGAGCGGGGCGCCCCGCCCGTCGCGGCCGTAGCGGCGCAGCAGTTCGGCGAGGGGCTCTTCGAGGCCGAGGCCCAGGGAGCGGAAGTACGTGGGGTGCTTGGTCTCGACGTGCAGCCAGACGCGCCTGCCCCGGCGCCTGCCCTCGCGGTCGGCCCAGCGCAGCACCTCTTCGAACGTGGGCACGTCCCACCGGCCGTCGTAGAGGGTGTTGCGCTGGCGGACGGCGGGGATGCGCTCCTTCGCCCGCAGGGTCTTCAGTTCGGCGAGGGTGAAGTCCTCGGTGAACCAGCCCGTGATCGCGACCCCGTCGACCGACTTGGTCGTACGCCGCGAGGCGAACTCGGGGTGGTCGGCGACGTCGGTGGTGCCGCCGATCTCGTTCTCGTGGCGGCACACCAGGTGCCCGTCCTTGGTGGGCACCAGGTCCTGCTCGACGACGTCCGCGCCCAGGTCGAGGGCGAGCTGGTACGAGCCGAGGGTGTGCTCGGGCCGGTAGCCGCTGGCCCCGCGGTGGCCGATGACCAGCGGGACGGGGAGGTCCCGGTACCCGCCGCCGTGCCGTACGTCGGCCGCGTAGGCCTCCTCCGCGGCCCGCCCGGCCTGCCCTGCCTGCCCTGCCTGCCCGGCTGATGACGGCGTCGCCGAGGCGGATCCCGCCGCGAGTCCCGCCATGCCGCCGCCCGCTGCCAGGACGGCCGCTCCCAGGACCGTGCGCCGTGCTGCCCCACCCTGCGTCATGAGTGCCACTCCAGTCGTCTGAGAGGGCCTGGGGGCACCCGGGATCTCCGGGTCCCGGCGGCCCGGTTCGGCACGCCGATCGTAGGCAGCGGCCGGTGGCGCGGGGGTGGGCCTGCGGGGAACATGGCGCAAACGCGCGTCAACACTGCGTATCCACCTCGTGAACCCGATGTGCACTCGGAGCTGACCCGCGAGTATCGTCCTCACCTGCACTACCCCCGTGTGGTGCGAAAATCGCGTTTCGATGCCGGAGGGCTCACGTTGTTCCGTACATCGCTCATCAAAGCCACTGTCGGACCGGTCATGCGCATGATGTTCCGCACCCGTGTGGAGGGCATCGAGAACATCCCGGGCACCGGTCCGGTGATCCTGGCGGGCAACCACCTCACCTTCATCGACTCCATGATCCTTCCGCTGGTGTGCGACCGTACGGTCCACTTCATCGGCAAGGACGAGTACGTGACGGGCAAGGGCGTCAAGGGCCGCGCCATGGCCTGGTTCTTCACCGGGTCGGGCATGATCCCGGTCGACCGTGACGGCGCCAACGGCGGCGTCGCCGCCCTGATGACCGGCCGCCGCATCCTCGAAGAGGGCAAGATCTTCGGCATCTACCCCGAGGGCACCCGCTCCCCCGACGGCCGCCTCTACCGCGGCCGCACCGGCATCGCCCGCCTGACCCTGATGACCGGCGCCCCCGTGGTCCCCTTCGCGGTGATCGGCACCGACAAGCTCCAGCCGGGCGGCAAGGGCATGCCGCGCCCGGGCCGGGTGACCATCCGCTTCGGCGAGCCGATGGAGTTCTCCCGCTACGAGGGCATGGACCGCGACCGCTACGTGCTGCGCGCCGTCACGGACTCGGTGATGGCCGAGGTCATGCGGCTCTCGGGCCAGGAGTACGTGGACATGTACGCCACCAAGGCGAAGGCGGCCTAGCCCCTACTGGCGCTGGAGTGACCGGCTGACGCCCGCCGCGGTCGTCGTGGCGAGGACCCAGCCGGTCACGATCAGCACGTACGAGAGCCACTGGTACCAGCCGTTCGGCGCGAAGGCGCCCTCCTGGCCGAAGCCGACGATCGGCAGCATCAGGTCGATCGTGTAGAACACCGGATTGAACTCCGGCGCCTCCCCTGCCTTGAGCTCCCTCGGCGGGTGCAGGCCGTACGCGATCGAGCCCGTCAGCAGCAGCGCCGCCAGCCAGCCCGCCGCCCGCAGCGGCCGGAACCCGTAGCCGACGGTGACCTCCTGGAGCAGCCCCCAGGCCCTGGCGTGCCGGGGCAGGGTCCGGCGGTGCCGGCGCAGCTTGGCCAGCTGTACGGTCCGCGCCCCCGCCTCGTCCCCGACCGTGCGGTAGGCGGCCGCGAGCCGCTCGTACGCGTACGGGAGGTACCCGGACTCCTCGCGCTCCAGCGCGGGCAGCCGCTCCTCGGCGGGCAGGTGGGGGTGCAGGACCCGGTAGGTGAGCCCTTCCGTGCGGATCACCGGCGGCCAGACGCCGGGTTCGGCGTAGAGCATGTCCAGCTGGCTCCGGCGCAGGTTCACGATGCCGTCGATGGGCGGGCACAGCCTGAGCCAGAACTCGCCGATCGCGCAGCTGCTGGCCCGCAGGGCCACTCCGTCCCGGTTGGCCAGGCGCGCGCGGGTGAGGATCAGCTGGCCGGGGATGCGGGCGCCGGTGAGGTTCACCATCCCTTCGGCTTCCAGCCGGTGGCCGCGCAGGTCGGTTCCGACGGAGACGGTCTCGGCGTGGAGGGCGATCCCGCCGGGGTTGATGAGCTTGGCCCGGTCCAGGCTGATCAGGCCGGCGATGGTGGCGCCGTTGATCCGGAGCTGGCCGTGGACGGTGAGCTCGTCGGCGATGATGTCGGTGCCTATTTCGGCGTGGTTGAGCTGGAGCGGGGGTTCGCCCTGCTCGTCGGAGAGGGTGCCCGGCCGGATGACCGCTCCCTGGAGGAAGAGGCCGCCTGCTATCCGGGCCCCCGTGAGCCGGACCGGACCCGTGACGTGACAGCAGTTGAGCCGCAGGGTGATGTCGACGCAGAGGGTGGACGCGGTCAGTCCGGGCAGCGCCGAGTCGGTCAGGACCAGGGCCCGCAGCCGGGCCCCGTACAGCTGGGGTTTGCGCTCGAACCAGCAGGCGCGGAGCCGGATCGGATGCTCGATGACCGCGTACTTGAGATCCAGCTTCCCGATGATCCGGACGCCGCGCACGTTGATCCCGGGGACCTGCCCCGACGGGGCGGGGTCGCTGAGCAGGAGGGCGGCGATCACCTCGGCGCGTACCGTGCGCTCGGGCCCCCAGTCGCGTCCGTCGCAGGCGTCCTCGTCGGGGCCTTCCCGGAAGTCGACGCCCTCGCCGCGCGGGAAGGCCTCCCATACGCGGCGTTCCGCCGGGGTCAGCTCGTTGATCTCCACCGCCGGGATGCTGCCGCGACCGTGATCGACTGTCAACTCCGGTCGCGTCAGCACCCGCTGGCGGTACGTCAGTGCTCGACGCCGTCCTGGAGCCGCTGGCCCCTGAGCAGGAACCAGGCGGCCACCGCGGTGGCGAGCAGCACGGCCGCGCCCACGCCGGAGGCGAAGCGCAGGCCGTCCACGAAGGCGTCCTGAGCGGCGCCCACCATGGTCTGCGCGGTCGCCGGATCCAGCACCTTGGCGGCTTCGACGGCCCCGCCCAGCGATTCGTGGGCGGCGTCGGCGACCGGCCCGGGGACCGAGGCCGGGGCGGTGAAGCCCTGGTAGACGCCGGTGACGACGGAGCCGAGCAGGGCGATGCCGAGGGCGGCGCCGAGTTCGTACGCGGTCTCGGAGACGGCCGAGGCCGAGCCCGCCTGCTCCTTGGGGACGCTGGAGAGGATCACGTCGGCGGTGACGGTGAAGGAGAAGCCGGCGCCGAGGCCGACGACCAGCAGGGCCGCGCCGAGCAGCGGGTAGCCGCTCTCCTTGTGGATCAGGGTGAGCGCGCCGAGCGCGAGGCCGATGGCCGCGAGGCCGCCGGTGACGATCGACCGCACCGAGTACCGGCGGGCGTAGCGGCCGGCGACCAGGCCGGTGACCACGGCGCCGATGGCGGCGGGCAGTTCGGCCAGACCCGCCTCCAGGGGGTCGCGGCCCTGGACGAGCTGGAGGAACTGGGAGAGGAAGAAGACGAGGCCTGAGAGGCCGAAGACGGTCAGCAGGTCGGCCAGGACCGCGCCGGAGAAGCCGCGGTGCTTGAAGAGCCGCATGTCGAGGAGGGGCGACGGCAGGCTGAACTGGCGGCGGACGAAGGCGTACAGGCACGCGGCGCCGAGACCGGCGGAGACCGCGACGCCCCAGGTCACGCCGTGGGTGGCGATTTCCTTGACGGCGTAGACCACGCCGATGACGCCGACGAGGGAGAGGGCGACGCTCAGCAGGTCCCAGGGGCCGGCGACCGGGTTCTTGGACTCGGGCAGCAGCTTGATGCCGACGAGGACCAGGGCGACCATCACGGGCAGGTTGATGAGGAAGACCGAGCCCCACCAGAAGTGCTGGAGCAGGGCTCCGCCGACGACCGGGCCTATCGCCGCGCCGGCCGAGGCGGTGGCGCCCCAGATGCCGATGGCGAGGCTGCGCTCCTTGGGGTCGTGGAAGATGTTCCGGATCAGCGCGAGGGTCGAGGGCATCAGCGTCGCGCCGGCCACGCCGAGCAGGGCCCGGGCCACGATCATCATCTCGGGGCTGGTGGCGTAGGCGTTGAGGACGGAGACGGCGCCGAAGGCGGTCGCGCCCGCCAGGAGCAGCTTCTTGCGGCCGATGCGGTCGCCGAGGGAGCCCATGGAGACGAGCAGGCCGGCGATGACGAACGAGTAGATGTCGCCGATCCACAGCAGCTGGGTGCCGGACGGCTTGAGGTCCTCGCTGAGGGAGGGCGTGGCGAGGCCGAGTACGGTGGCGTCCACCGCGACCAGCAGGACCGCCAGGACGAGCACGGAGAGCGCCAGCCAGCGCCCCTTGCTCCCCTTGGCCCCGCTCGCCTCCGTCCCCTGCCCCTTGGTCAGCTGTTCCGTGCGGCTCATTTCTCCACGCTCCGTCGTGCGCCACCGAGCAGCAGCTCGATGATCATGTACTGGAAGTCCTTCGCGGCGACCCGGCCGTCCATGACGGCCCAGGCGCAGGTGCCGATGAGGCCGTAGAGGGCCTCGGTGAGCCAGGCGGGGCTCAGGTCGATGCGGATGTCGCCCTCCGCCTGGCCGCGCCGGAAGAGCGCGCTGACGCGGGCGTCGAGCCGGGCCCATCCCTCGTTGACCTGGTCGCCCTCGAAGAGCTGGTTCTCCGTGACGAGGAAGGCCAGCAGCTGGGCGTCGCGCTCGGCCTCGGCGACGAGGCGGCGCAGGGCCTCGACCGCGGTGCCCTCGTCGAGGCGGGCGTTGTCGAAGGCCGCCTCGAACTGGCGGATGCCGAGTTCTTCGAGGGCCCGTACGAGGGCGTCGCGCCCGGCGAAGTGCCGGTGGAGGGTCGCGCGCCCGATGCCTGCGGCGCGGGCGACCTCGTCCATCGTGGCGGTCGATTTGCGGGAGAGCAGGGCTGCGGCGTCGCGGAGCACCTGGTCACGATCCATGGCCATGAGACAAGCATACCCCGAATGAGACGCGAATGTCTCACACGAGGCAAAAATGAGCTGCCCCGGGGCAGCCGGAAAGGAATCCTCACCCCATGAAGCACACGAAGCCACTGCTGCTGATCGACGTGGACGGCCCGCTGAACCCGTACGCGGCTCAGGCCGAGCGCCGCCCGGAGGGCTACACCACCCACCGGATGCGTCCGACCGGCTGGACGCCGGCCGAGAGCCCGCGGCCGCTGCGGGTCTGGCTGAACCACGACCACGGCGCGGAGCTGCTCGCGCTGGCGGACGCCTACGAGCTGGTGTGGGCCACCACGTGGAAGGACGAGGCGAACGACTGGATAGGCCCGCACCTGGGCCTGCCGCGCCTGCCGTTCATCGACTGGCCGCAGATGCACGGGCGCGCGCCGCGCGGGACCTTCTGGAAGACGCAGTACGTCCTGGAGTACGCGGGCACCCGCGAGTTCGCCTGGATCGACGACGACATCACCGAGATGGACCGGGAGTACGCGGAGCAGCGCCATCCCGCGCGCGCCCTCCTGATGCGGATCGACGAGCGGATCGGTCTGACCCGGCCGGACTTCGACGCGCTGGCGCACTGGGCGCGGTGAACGCCGCAGGGGCGGCCGGAGACGGGCTCCGGCCGCCCCTGCGGGCATGCCACGGCGTGCGGGGGTGCAGGGCCCGGGCCCCCGGAGGGGTGGCGGGCGTGCGGGCCGCAGGGCCGCGGGGCGAAGGGGCAGCGCCGTGCGGCTACTGCGTGTGGGTGGCTACTGCTTGTGGGTGGCCCAGGCGTGCTGGATGACCAGGTCGGCCTTCAGCTCCGCGAGCTGCTTCGCGACCGCCGAGGGGGCCGTGCCGCCGCGGCCGTTGCGGGAGGCGAGGGCGCCCGGCACGTTGAGCACGGTGCGCACCTGCGGGGTCAGGTGCTCCGAGATCTTCGCGAACTGCTCGTCCGTGAGCTCGTCCAGCTCGATCCCGAGCGCCTCGCACTCCTTGACGCACTCGCCGGCCACCTCGTGCGCGACGCGGAACGGCACGCCCTGCTTGACCAGCCACTCCGCGATGTCCGTGGCGAGGGAGAAACCGGCCGGTGCCAGCTCCTCCATCCGCTCCCGGTTGACCGTGAGGGTGGCCATCATCCCGGTGAAGGCCGGGAGCAGGACCTCAAGGGTGTCGCAGGAGTCGAAGACCGGCTCCTTGTCCTCCTGAAGGTCGCGGTTGTAGGCCAGCGGCAGCGCCTTCAGCGTGGCGAGCAGGCCCGTCAGGTTGCCGATGAGCCGGCCCGACTTGCCGCGCGCCAGCTCCGCGATGTCAGGGTTCTTCTTCTGCGGCATGATCGACGAGCCGGTGGAGAAGGCGTCGTGCAAGGTCACGAAGGAGAACTCCTTCGTGTTCCAGATGATGATCTCCTCCGCGATCCGGGACAGGTTGATCCCGATCATCGCGGTGATGAAGGCGAACTCGGCGACGAAGTCGCGCGAGGCCGTGCCGTCGATCGAGTTGCCGACCGAGCCCCGCTCGAAGCCCAGGTCGGCGGCGACCGCCTCCGGGTCCAGCCCCAGCGAGGAGCCGGCCAGCGCGCCCGAGCCGTACGGGGAGACCGCGGTCCGGGTGTCCCACTGCCGCAGCCGCTCCGCGTCCCGGGACAGCGACTGCACGTGGGCCAGTACGTGGTGCGCGAAGAGCACCGGCTGCGCGTGCTGGAGGTGGGTCCGGCCCGGCATGGCCACGTCGTGGTGCGTCTCGGCGAGGCCGACGAGCGCGTCCTGGAGGTCGGCGATCAGGCCGCCGACGATCCGGGCGTGGTCGCGCAGGTACATCCGGAAGAGGGTGGCCACCTGGTCGTTGCGGGACCGGCCCGCGCGCAGTTTGCCGCCGAGGTCGGCGCCGAGCCGCTCCAGCAGGCCCCGCTCCAGGGCGGTGTGCACGTCTTCGTCGGCGATGGTCCCGGTGAAGGAACCGTCGGCGACATCGGCTTCGAGCCGGTCCAGGCCCGCGATCATGCGGTCGAGCTCGTCCGCCGTGAGCAGGCCCGCCTTGGCGAGCACCCGGGCGTGGGCACGGGATCCGGCGATGTCGTACGGCGCGAGGCGCCAGTCGAAGTGGACCGACGCGGACAGCTTCGCGAGGGCCTCGGCGGGGCCGTCGGCGAACCGGCCGCCCCAGAGCCGGACGTCACCACCGTTGTTGCTGCTCACAGCTGCTGCTCCTCAAGAACGTGTGCGTGGATGTGCGTCGGCCTCCCCGTCGCGGAGGGTACGGGGAGGCCGACTCGGTACTGGCGTAACGAGTCGGGCTCAGGCCAGGTCGCGGCGTGCCGCGATCTTCGACGAGAGGCCGAAGATCTCGATGAATCCCTGGGCCTTGGACTGGTCGAAGGTGTCGCCCGAGTCGTAGGTGGCCAGGTTGAAGTCGTAGAGCGAGGCGTCCGACCTGCGGCCGGTGACCACGGCGCGGCCGCCGTGCAGGGTCATCCTGATGTCGCCGGTGACGTGCCGGTTCGCCTCGTCGACGAAGCCGTCCAGGGCCCGCTTGAGCGGGGAGAACCACAGGCCGTCGTAGACCAGCTCGCCCCAGCGCTGCTCGACCTGCCGCTTGTAGCGGGCGAGCTCGCGCTCGACGGTGACGTTCTCCAGCTCCTGGTGCGCGGTGATCAGCGCGATCGCGCCGGGGGCCTCGTACACCTCGCGGGACTTGATGCCCACGAGGCGGTCCTCGACCATGTCGATCCGGCCGATGCCCTGGGCGCCGGCGCGGGCGTTGAGCTGCTGGATCGCCTGGAGCACGGTGACCGGCCCGCCGTCGATGGCGACGGGGACGCCTTCCTCGAAGGAGATGACGACCTCGTCGGCCTCGCGCGGCTCGGCTGGGTTCGCGGTGTACTCGTAGACGTCCTCGACCGGCGCCTTCCAGATATCCTCCAGGAAGCCCGTCTCGACGGCGCGACCGAAGACGTTCTGGTCGATGGAGTACGGGGACTTCCCGGTGGTCGCGATCGGCAGGCCCTTGGCCTCGCAGAAGGCGATGGCCTTGTCCCGGGTCATGGCGTAGTCGCGGACCGGGGCGGTGCACTTCAGGTCGGGGCCGAGGGTCTGGATGCCTGCCTCGAAGCGGACCTGGTCGTTGCCCTTGCCGGTGCAGCCGTGGGCGACGGTGCCGGCGCCGTGCTTCTTGGCGGCGGCGACCAGGTGCTTGACGATGACCGGCCGGGAGAGCGCCGAGACCAGCGGGTACCGGTCCATGTAGAGGGCGTTGGCCTTGATCGCCGGGAGGCAGTACTCGTCGGCGAACTCGTCCCTGGCGTCCGCGACCTCGGCCTCCAGGGCGCCGCAGGCGAGCGCCCGCTTGCGGATGACCTCCAGGTCCTCGCCGCCCTGGCCGACGTCCACGGCAACGGCGATGACCTCGGCGCCCGTCTCCTCGGCGATCCAGCCGATGGCGACGGAGGTGTCCAGTCCGCCTGAATAGGCGAGTACGACGCGGTCGGTCACGGGCTTCTCCTTCCGGGCTCCGGCGGTACATCCAGGTGCAGGCATAACTATGCACTGCTCCGTATGTTTCGTCAATCGAACCTGTTCGACACCCCGCTGACCAGGGCGATATCAGAGGCGACTGCCGCGGGAAAGGCCTAGGATCAGCGGTCTGCACCACCGGGGGAGGACATATGGGAGCCGTTGCACGGCGGCAGAGCGAAGAGGGCCGGGCCGCGGCGGCGGGCCTGCTGCGCGGCGGGCGCTTCGGGATCGGCGGCGTCGCGCGCCCCGTCCTGCCGGCCTCCTGGATCGCCTTCGACGCGGAGATCCGGCGCGTCCACTCCCCCTGGTTCCCGGGCCCGCGCGGCGCGGCCCGGATCGAGGTGCGCCTGTGCCACCCCGACGGCCGGGTCCGCGAGGCAGCGCTCCAGGATCCGAAGCCGCCGCTGCCCCTCGTCGCGATCCGGTGCGCCGACTGGGTTCCCGCGGTACGCGAGCGCGCGCGGCGGGTGCTCGCCGAAGCGCTGGCCGCACGCCCCGCGAACACCTTGATCGGCCTGACCCCGCTCGTACTGCGACTCGGCGGGCGCGAGCAGGGTGCCTGGGCGCTGGAGCTGTTCGAGACCGCCCTGCGGGCGCCGGAGCCGGTGCTCGCCCCCTACTGGCGTCCGGCGCAACCCGCGCGGTGGGGCCGTGCGGCCAAGCCCGCGCGCACGATGACCGGCGAGGAGCCCGACACGGTGCTCGGCTGGCTGCGGCGCAGCGGGGACCTGCCGACCCGGCGCTTCGCCACGCGCCTCACGCTCGGCGCCGGGCTGTTCGGCGTACGGGAGCTGGCCCTGCGGGCCGGCCAGGAGCAGGATCCCGCGACGGCCCGGCTGTGGGCGGACGCGGCGCTGGCCGCGCTGGCCGCCGACGGGCCCGACGACGAGGCGATCGACTCCCTGCTGCGCGGGCACATGCCGATGGTCCGGGCCGGCGGGGTCACCGCCCTGCGCCGCGCCGGGCGCCACGCCGAGGCGGCCGAGCACCTCGCCGACCGCTCCGGGCTGGTACGGGCCTGCGCGCGCTGGCTCGTCAAACAGGACGGCGGCGACCCGTACGCCCTCTGCCGCGCCCTGGTCGAGGACCCGGCCCGGTTGACCGCGCACGCCGTCACCGGCTTCGCCGAATGCGCCCGGCGGGCGGACGCGCCGCTGCTGCGCGCGCTGCTGGACCACCCCGCGGGGGCCGTTCGGGCGGCGGCGGTCGCCGGACTGCGCACCCTGGACATCACCGACGCGGACCTGCTGCGGCCCCTGCTCGACGACCCGTCGGCCGCGGTCGCCCGTGAGGCGTCCGTGAGCCTGGCCCAGGTCGCGGCCCGACTGCCCGCCGAGTGGCTGCTGGAGCGCATCGCGCCCGGCCGCCCCGCGCACACCCGCCGCGGCGCCTACCGGGTGCTGCACGCCCGCGGCGGCGTCCTCGGGCTGCGGGCCTCCGTGGAGCTGCTGACGGACGCCGACCCGGGGCTGCGCCGGCTCGCCGCGCAGCGCGTGCAGAGCCTGTGGTCCCCGTACGCGCCGCCCGCGCTGCCGCTGCGCGATCCGGAGGTGGGCGCCCTGCTGGAGCGCTGCACCGAGCTGTTCGGCGACCACGTCATGGGGCGGCTGCGCTCACAGCTCGGAATTCCCCGCGCCGGTTCCGGCCCGATCGGATACTGACCCGTATGGGAAAGCTCTACGCACGCATAGACGGCCGGCTCCGCTCCTTCATCGAGGAGCAACCGGTGTTCTTCACGGCCACCGCGCCGCTCGCGGGGGACGGCCACGTCAACCTGTCCCCCAAGGGCCGCGCGGGCACGCTCGTCGTCATCGACGAGCAGACCCTGGCCTACCTCGACTTCGGCGGCAGCGGCGCCGAGACCATCGCCCACGTCCGCGAGAACGGCCGGATCACGCTGATGTGGTGCGCGTTCAGCGGTCCTCCCACCATCGTGCGCATCCACGGCGAGGGCGAGGCCGTCTTCCGCGACGACCCGCGCTGGGGCGAGCTGATCGGCCTGTTCGGGGCGGCCGACGGGCCCTCGGCGCGGGCGATCATCCTCGTGCACGCCCGCCGGATCGCCGACGTGTGCGGGTACGCCGTCCCGTTCATGGAGTACCAGGGCGAGCGCACCCTGCACGCGGAGTACTTCGGCCGCAAGAGCGACGAGGAGTTCGGCGCGTACTGCGAGAAGAAGGAGTTCATCGGATCGAGCCTCGACGGCCTGCCTGCGCTGCCGCTGCCCCTTCCGCCCCGTACCGTCTGACATGTGCTGCGTACCGCTCTCGTCACCACCTCACTGATCGTCACCAGCCTGCTCGCGCAGGGTCCGTACGGGCCCGATCCGCTGCCCGCCCGCCTCGCCGACACCGGCGGCGGCAGCCAGCTCATCACGGCCGTCGCGCCCGCGCCCGGGTCCACGGCCGGGCGGCTGACCTGGTGGGACCGCAGGGCGGGGCGCTGGTACGAGGCCGGCAGCGCCGAGGCCCGCTTCGGCGCGAAGGGGCTGACCGAGGGCGCGAACCGCACCCAGGGCACGAACACGACCCCGACGGGCCTGTACGAGCTCCCGTACGCCTTCGGGATCCGCCGCGCGCCGGCCGGGACGGAGTTCCGCTACCGCCGGGTGACCCCCGATTCCTGGTGGTGCCAGGACAACGCCTCACCCGCCTACAACCGGTGGACCGAGCCGCTCCCCGCGCACTGCGCGCCGGGCGAGGCGGAGCACCTGGTCACGTACGAGAAGCAGTACGCGTACGCGCTGGTCATCGGGTTCAACTACGAGCGGCCGGTACGGGGCCGGGGCGCGGGCATCTTCCTGCACGTCAACGGCAAGGGGGCGACGGCCGGTTGCGTGTCCGTGCCGGAGCGGGCGATGCGCGCGCTCCTGCGCTGGGCCGACCCGCGCCGCCGCCCGCACATCGCCATCGGCACCGGGGAGGGAGCGCTCGCCGTCACCCGGTACTGACGGGCTCGCCGCTGCCGGCGGGTGTCCGGCGGCGCGGGCGGCCCCGGTTGCGGCCGCGGCGGGTGCGCAGCCGGCTCACGCGCAGCCGCCGGAAGGTCTCGGGATCGCGGGCCTCCAGGGCGCAGAGCGCCGGATGGGGCGGTCCGAGGCGCGCGGTCTCCACGGCGTCGGCGTCCCCCGTCCAGCCGAGCCCGCGCGCCCGGTCGTGGACGGGGAACCAGACGATCTGGGCGATCACTCCGATCCAGGCGGCCCAGGCCGCCGTCCACTCGGCGTCGCCGCCGGGCTGCAAGGACATCAGGCCGCAGACACAGAAGAGCATCTCGGCCAGGACCAGGTACAGCCCGAGCTTCGACGCGCCGGCGGGTTCGCGGACCGTGAGGAGGTCCGGGCGGGCTTCGCGGAACTCCCGGCGGGCGCTCGCGAACCCCTCGTCCCGCAGCACGAGGCTGCCGAGGGTGGCGGGGGCGCTGCGGCGCCGCAGGGCGGCCAGCACGGCCTCGGGCAGCGGATGGCCCGGGGCGCGGGCGGGGTCCGCGGCGCCGGGGGCGGGGCGCAGGTTGCCGCGGTGGTTGACGGTGACGAGCCCGTCCAGGAGCAGCCGGGCGGTGGCCGCCTGGACCGCGTCGTTCGGCCACCAGCGCTCCAGGGCGGCCTGGTACGGGTCGGCCAGTACGGCCGCCCACCGGTCGAGGGCGCGGCGGTGGCGCACCGCGGCGCGGCCCCGGACCACACCGGTCAGCCCGTACAGCGCGGCGGTGACGGGCACGGCGACACTGGCGACGGTGGAGGCATGCACACGCCGACCCTAGGCGGCCCGGCCGCGGCCGGTACAGCCGGATGTCCGCCCCGCCGTACGGGAACTGACGGGCCGTGGGCCGGGCCCCGGGGGCGGTCAGCCCTCCTTCTGGGCCAGCCTCAGCAGGTGGTCGGCGAGGGCCTGGCCGCCCGAGGGGTCACGGCTGATCAGCATCAGCGTGTCGTCGCCGGCGATCGTGCCGAGGATCTCGCGGAGCTCGGCCTGGTCGATCGCGGAGGCGAGGAACTGGGCCGCGCCCGGCGGGGTGCGCAGGACGACGAGGTTCGCGGAGGCCTCCGCCGAGATCAGCAGCTCCCCGGAGAGGCGCCGCATGCGCTCCTCCTTCGCCGACTCGCCGAGCGGGGCCTGCGGGGTGCGGAAACCGCCCTCGCTGGGGACCGCGTAGATCAGCTCGCCGCCGGTGTTGCGGATCTTCACCGCGCCCAGCTCGTCGAGGTCGCGCGAGAGCGTCGCCTGGGTGACGCTCAGCCCGTCGTCGGCGAGCAGCTTGGCGAGCTGGCTCTGCGAGCGGACCGGCTGCCGGTTGAGGATGTCCACGATCCGGCGGTGGCGGGCGGTACGGGTCTGCGGAACGGACGGACCGCCCCCGGACTCGGTCCGGGGGGAGCCCCACTCCTCGTGGTCCTGCGCCTGGCTCATCGTCGTCTCATTCCCCGGTGTGTCCGTCCCCGTCGGCTGCGTCGAGGATGCCGGGCAGGGCCCGGACGAACGCGTCCGCCTCGGCCTCGGAGAGTACGTACGGAGGCATGAGCCGTACGACGTCGGGGGCGGGCGCGTTGACCAGGAAGCCGGCATCCTGGGCCGCCTGCTGCACCTGCGGTGCGAGCGGCCCGGTCAGCACGATACCCAGGAGAAGGCCTTCCCCACGGACATGGGAGACCAGCGGGTGGCCGGCAGCCTCGATTCCGGAGCGCAGCCGCTCCCCGCGCGCCTTGACCCGGTCGAGCAGCCCCTCGGCGGCGATGGTGTCGATGACGGCGAGGCCGGCGGCGCACGCGACGGGGTTCCCGCCGAAGGTGGTGCCGTGCTGGCCGGGCTGGAGCAGCTCCGCGGCCGGCCCGAACGCGGCCACGGCGCCGATCGGCAGTCCGCCGCCCAGACCCTTCGCGAGCGTGACGAGATCGGGCTCGACACCCTCGTGGGCCTGGTGCTCGAACCAGTGACCGCAGCGCCCGATGCCGGTCTGCACCTCGTCCAGGACGAGCAGGGTGCCGGTGGCCCGGGTGATCTCGCGGGCGGCCGTCAGGTATCCGGCCGGGGGTACGACGACGCCGTTCTCGCCCTGGACCGGCTCGATGATCACGAGGGCCGTCTCCTCGGTGACGGCGGCCCGCAGGGCCTCGGCGTCGCCGTACGGGACGTGCGTGACCTCGCCGGGCAGCGGCAGGAACGGAGCCTGCTTCTTCGGCTGGCCGGTGAGCGCGAGGGCGCCCATGGTCCGGCCGTGGAAGCCTCCGTCGGTGGCCACCATGTGGGTGCGCCCCGTCAGCCGGCCGATCTTGAAGGCGGCCTCGACGGCCTCGGCGCCGGAGTTGCAGAAGAAAACCCGGCCGGGGCGGCCGAAGAGCTGGAGCAGCCGCTCCCCGAGCGCGAGCACCGGCTCGGAGGCGTACAGGTTGGAGACGTGGCCGAGGGTGGAGATCTGCGCGGTCACGGCCCCGACGATCGCCGGGTGGGCGTGGCCGAGGGCGTTGACCGCGATGCCGCCGACGAAGTCGGTGTACTGCTTGCCGTCCGCGTCCCAGACCTGGGCGCCTTCGCCGCGTACGAGGGCCAGCGCGGGGGTGCCGTAGTTGTTGGTCAGCGCGCCCTGCCAGCGGGCCGCGAACTCCTGGTTGCCGGTCACGCGGGTTCCCCTCCCTGTGCGTCGGGCACGACCATCGTGCCGATTCCCTCGTCGGTGAAGATCTCCAGCAGGATCGAGTGCGGGACCCGCCCGTCGATCACGCGGGCCGTGCTCACCCCGCCGCGTACGGCGTGCAGGCAGCCCTCCATCTTGGGCACCATGCCGCTGGACAGCTCGGGCAGCAGCTTCTCCAGCTCGCTGACGGTGAGGCGGCTGATGACCTCGTCGCTGCTCGGCCAGTCCGCGTAGAGGCCCTCGACGTCCGTGAGCACCATCAGCGTCTCGGCGCCCAGCGCGGCGGCGAGCGCCGCGGCCGCCGTATCGGCGTTCACGTTGTAGACGTGGTGGTCGTCGGCGCTGCGTGCGATGGAGGAGATGACCGGGATCCGGCCGTCCGCCAGCAGCGCCTCGATCGCGCCCGTGTCGATGGCGGTGATCTCGCCGACCCGTCCGATGTCGACGAGCTCGCCGTCGATCTCGGGGGTGTGCCGGGCGGCGGTGATGGTGTGGGCGTCCTCGCCGGTCATGCCGACGGCGAGCGGCCCGTGCTGGTTGAGCAGCCCGACCAGCTCCCGCTGGACCTGGCCCGCCAGGACCATGCGTACGACGTCCATCGCCTCGGGGGTCGTGACGCGCAGGCCGGCCTTGAACTCGCTGACCAGGCCCTGCTTGTCGAGCTGGGCGTTGATCTGGGGGCCGCCGCCGTGCACCACGACGGGCCTCAGGCCGGCCTGGCGCAGGAAGACCACGTCCTGGGCGAAGGCCGCCTTCAGGTCCTCGTCGATCATGGCGTTGCCGCCGAACTTGATGACGACGACCTTGCCGTTGTGGCGGGTGAGCCAGGGCAGCGCCTCGATGAGGATCTGCGCCTTGGGGAGCGCGGTGTGCTTGCGCGCGGTTCCGGTGCCGGGCTGGCCGGCCTTCTCGTCGCTCATGAGCTGTAGGCGCTGTTCTCGTGGACGTACTCGGCGGTCAGGTCGTTGGCCCAGATCACGGCGGACTCGGAGCCGGTGGCCAGGTCCGCGGTGATGCGGACCTCGCGGTCCTTCATGGAGACCAGGTCGCGGTCCTCGCCGACCGAGCCGTTCTTGCAGACCCAGACGCCGTTGATGGCCACGTTCAGCCGGTCCGGGTCGAAGGCGGCCCGGGTGGTGCCGATCGCGGAGAGCACCCGGCCCCAGTTGGGGTCCTCGCCGTGGATGGCGCACTTGAGCAGGTTGTTGCGGGCGATGGACCGGCCGACCTCGACCGCGTCGCCCTCGGTGAGCGCGCCGACGACCTCGATGCGGATGTCCTTGCTGGCGCCCTCGGCGTCGCCGATCAGCTGGCGGGCGAGGTCGTCGCAGACGGTCCGTACGGCCTCCGCGAAGGCCTCGTACGCCGGCACCTGGCCGGAGGCCCCGGAGGCGAGCAGCAGCACCGTGTCGTTGGTGGACATGCAGCCGTCGGAGTCGACCCGGTCGAAGGTGGTCCGGGTGGCGGAGCGCAGCGCCTGGTCGAGGGTGGCGCTGTCCACGTCGGCATCGGTGGTGAGGACGACGAGCATGGTGGCCAGCCCCGGGGCGAGCATGCCGGCGCCCTTGGCCATGCCGCCGACCGTCCAGCCGTCCCGCGCGACGACGGACGTCTTGTGCACGGTGTCGGTGGTCTTGATGGCGATCGCGGCGTCCTCGCCGCCGTCGGCGGTCAGGGCGGCGACGGCGGTGTCGATGCCGGGCAGGAGCTTGTCCATGGGGAGCAGGACGCCGATCAGGCCGGTGGAGGCGACGGCGACCTCGCCGGCGTTGTGCCCGCCTCCGAGCGCCTGCGCCACCTTCTCGGCGGTGGCGTGGGTGTCCTGGAAGCCCTTGGGGCCGGTGCAGGCGTTGGCGCCGCCGGAGTTGAGGACGACCGCGCTGACGACGGAGCCGCGCAGGACCTGCTCGGACCAGAGCACGGGCGCGGCCTTGACGCGGTTGGAGGTGAAGACGCCCGCCGCGGCCAGCCGCGGACCGTTGTTGACCACGAGGGCCAGGTCCGGGTTGCCGTTCGCCTTGATCCCGGCCGCGATGCCGGCGGCCGTGAATCCCTGTGCTGCCGTAACGGTCACGGCGCGACTCCGATCGTGGAAAGCCCGAGCTCTTCTGCGAACCCGAGGGCGATGTTCATGCTCTGCACGGCGCCACCGGCGGTGCCCTTGGTGAGGTTGTCGATGGCGCTGATCGCGATGATCCGCTGCGCGGACCCGTCGTACGCGACCTGGATCTGAACGGCGTTGGAACCGAGGACGGACGAGGTCGCCGGCCACTGGCCCTCGGGCAGCAGGTGCACGAAGGGCTCGTCCGCGTACGCCTTCTCGTACGCGGCGCGCACGGCGTCGGCGGTGGTGCCGGGGAGGGCCTTGGCGGAGCAGGTGGCCAGGATGCCGCGCGACATCGGCACGAGGGTGGGCGTGAAGGAGACGGAGACCTTCCGCCCGGCGAGCGGGCTCAGGTTCTGCACCATCTCGGGGGTGTGCCGGTGCCCGCCGCCCACGCCGTACGGGCTGACCGATCCCATGACCTCGGAGCCGAGCAGGTGCGGCTTGAGCGCCTTGCCGGCGCCGGAGGTGCCGGTCGCGGCGACGATCACGGCCTCGGGCTCGGCCAGCTGCGCGGCGTAGGCCGGGAAGAGGGCGAGGGTGACGGCGGTCGGGAAGCACCCGGGCACCGCGATGCGCCTGGACCCTTCCAGGGCGGCGCGGGCACCGGGCAGCTCGGGGAGCCCGTACGGCCAGGTGCCGGCGTGCGGGGCGCCGTAGAAGGCGTCCCAGTCGGCGGAGTCCTTGAGCCGGTGGTCGGCGCCCATGTCGACGACGAGGACGTCGGGGCCGAGCTCGGCGGCGACGGCCGCGGACTGCCCGTGGGGCAGGGCCAGGAAGACGACGTCGTGGCCGGCGAGGACCTCCGGCGTGGTCGCTTCGAGGGTTCGCCCGGCCAGGGGCACCAGGTGCGGCTGGAGGCTGCCGAGGAGCTGTCCGGCGTTGGAGTTGCCGGTCAGCGCGCCGATCTCGACCTCGGGGTGGGAGAGCAGCAGACGCAGGACTTCCCCGCCCGCGTACCCACTCGCTCCGGCCACCGCTACACGTACCACCATCGGACCCTCCTCCTCGATGGCATGACTATACGTACTCCCGCACTTTTATGCAAAGCAATGCACAGAGCACCCCGGGGCGCGCCGAGACTCGGTGCGCAGCGACTACCGGCCCGAACACATCCCGGCCTTTCTGGGCCCCCGGTGGTTCGAGGAGCACTTCAGTCACCTGGAAGGCACCACCCCCAAGATCCTGCGGCGGACTGCCGCCGTCCGCCTCGTTCACTGGGCCTCCGGAGGCTCCATGAACGAGGCAGCCGAGCTTCTCGGGATCTCGCCCGGACGCATGCAGTTCACCCCGGCCAACGACGCGCACCGCCGGTCACGCGCCCTACAAGGCCCGGCAGGACGTCGAGAGGGTCTGAGCGGCTGAGGGCGCCGGCTACCACGAACGTTGTCAGTGGCCTGTCGGACAATCCGTGCCGTGACCGCAGCACGGAGACCCGCAGTGGCAGGTCCGGTGCGGTCTGAAGGATCACAAGGAGGACGGATTGGAAGACCAACGCGCAGCGCATGATCTCACCCAGCGCCTTGATGAGCTGGCGGCCGGACTCACGGATCCGGACTGCGATCTCGACGACCTTGCAGAAATCGAAGAGGAGCTCGCAGCCGCCCGGCGGCGAGAGCTGATTCCGCACCTGGAACGGCATCTCGCGGCAGCCGTGGAAGCGGGCAACTGGTACGCCCGTCATGTGCTCGCCCGGATTCTGGCCGAGACCGCCGGCCACACGTCCCTTGCCACCCTGCTGCGGGCATATTCCCGCAATCTGGGTGACGACCAGGACTCCCTCTCGACGAGGCTCCATGTACTCGCGCAGGAGGACCCCGCCGCCGCGCGCGAAATCCTCCTGCCGTGCGCCGTCGGCAACGATGAGGACCTTCGCAGGGCGGCAATCTGGCTGCTCGGCTTCGTCCCCGAACCAGCCGATCTCACCCTGCTGGCCCACGCCGCGCAGGACTCGGACGAAGGAGTCCGCAGCGCGGTCGTGGGCACGCTCGGCAGCCACGGGACAGAGCCGGCGGCCATCGACCTGCTGTTGAACCTGCTGGAAGACCCTTCCCCGCAGGTACGCATCTCCGCCCTCGGCTCCCTCGGCTTCCTTCAGCAACCCAGAACCCTGCCGAAGATCCGCTTGCTCGCGAACGACGACGACCCCCTCGTTCGAGCCTGGGTCGCGATCGCCTTGGGCCGCTTTCCCGCCCCAGAGCCGGCAGACCCCGCGACCTCGGCCATGCTCGACCAGCTGGCAGCCGACGCTGACCCGTACGTTCGTGACCAGGCAACCGAGGCACGTCAGCGCAAGCCCCTCCGCGGCTGACGAGCCGTGCGCTTCATGCGGCGCCGGCCAGATCCGATTGCGGTGGCTGGGCTGCCCATGGGCGTTGGTCGCGGATGAGGGCCCACAGAAAGCCGGCGAGCGGGCCCTGCCGGTGAGGGGCCGCGTACGAGCAAGGCGGGACGGGAGGGATGACCGTCCCGCGTCGCCTCGTCGCCGACCACGAAGAACCCGGACGCTCTGGGCTGGATCCCCGGTTGGGTTGCCGAAGATGCGGCGTGGCTGCGCCTGGTGTCGACTCCTTGTGGAGCGCGGCCCGCGCTCCACAAGGAGTGAGGAGCGCGCTGTGTCGACATCGACCAAACCGAGCATCGTCTTCGCCCACGGCCTGTGGGCCGACGGCTCGTGCTACAGCAAGGTGATCCCCACGCTGCAGCAAGAGGGGCACGAGGTGGTGTCCGCACAGAACGCCCTCGACACCCTGGAAGGCGATGTGGACGCGGTCTCCCGCGCACTGGGACGCGTCAGCGGCCCGGCCATTCTCGTCGGCCACTCCTGGGGCGGCTTCGTCATCACAGCGGCGGGAACGGACGACCGCGTCGCCGGCCTGGTCTACATCAACGCCCTCGGCCCGGACGCCGGCGAGACACCGCAGGACCTGATCGCCAAGTACGACCCCCCAGCGCTGTTCTCCCACCTCGACGTCGAGGACGGGCGCATCTGGATCTCCAAGGACGGCATCTCGCACTTCTGCGGAGACCTGCCCGAGCAGGAGCAGCAGCTCGTCTGGGCGACCCAGGGCGCGCCGCCCGCCGACCTGCTCGCCACCGCCAAGACCGACGAACCCGCCTGGAAGTCGAAGCCCAGCTGGTACATCGTGGGCAAGCAGGACCGCGCCATCAACCCCGAGCTGCAACGCTTCATGGCCAAGCGCATGGACGCCACCACCGTCGAGACCGACACCAGCCACGTCCCCATGCTCTCCAACCCCGCCCTCGTACTCGACGTGATCCGCACGGCCGCGAAGACCGTGCAGAGCTCCTGACACCCCCGGCTGCGAGATCCTCCGGGCGCCGCGCGCCTGCCGAGCCCCCCGCCGGAAAGGCACGCCACCCACTCTGTGACGCCGGCGCACCGGAGCGTCCGGTCAGGCCGAAGCCCGCCGAGCAATTCATTCGGCGGGGTCACGAGAGTTAGAAGCAGTGCGGCGGGGGCCGACTAGGGTCACCTCCATGTCCGAACCAGCCCTTGACCCTCGCATGCAGTACTTGATCGACCGGCTCCGGCCGGGGGCAGTGAGAACGGTGAGGGTCACCGGGTTCGACGGAGCCGACGTTCTGGTGCAGCTCGTGGGTGCCGCGGGGGAGAAAGTCGAGATCGGTCGGATTCCTCGACATGAGGCGTCGATGCGTCGGATGGAGCATCCATCCGAGCTGTTTGAGGTCGGCCAGGAGCTCAAGGCCGAAGAGATCGGGCGCTGGCGCGAAGGTCAGCTTCACCTTTCAGCCAGGGCGTGCGAGATTCCGGCCTTGCGGGCCTTCCTCCTCGCGTTTGAAAGAGGGCAGGTCGTCGCTGGGACGATCGCCGCGGTTCACGATATCGGGGCCTTCGTCCACGTCGACGGCGAGCCGGACGGCTTGTGCACCGGTTTCATCCGGGTGCCGGACCTGACGTGGGGCTGGGTCAACCACCCCTCCGAGGCCGTCGAGGCTGGCCAGCGGATCACGGCTGAGGTGATCGTTGCCGATACGCGCTCCGGACAGGTCACGCTCTCGCTGAAGGCTTTGCAGGAAGATCCGCTCATTTCGTTTGCGGATCAGGTCGGTCGGGTCCTCGCCCGGCCGATCACCAAGATCGTTCCCTTTGGTGTGTTCGTGCAGCTTGCTCCCGACGTTGTGGGGTTGCTTCACGTCTCAGAGCTGACGGACGAGCCGGCCGAGACCCCGGATCAGCTTGTCGATGAAGGCGAGCTGATCACGGTGAAGGTCGTCGAGGTCGACCTCCAACGCCATCTGGTGCGGCTGGGCTTCGCTGGTGGAGTGGATAGAACCTAGCGACCTGGTGCCAACACGGCTCAGCAGACAGCTGGGGCCTGCCAGTCCACGGCGATCACGGATCTGGCAATCTCGATGAACTTCTCCAGCGCATCGTTCATCTGCGCGGCTGACGGGCCAGAGGATCGCTCGGCACAGCGGCTGAATGTTGCAGAGCCACCGCTCGGCGACGTCGCGGGACTCGGGGTCGCCCACGGCGTCGAGACCGCGGCATCGGGCACGCTCGTCATTGGTGGCACGGTGACAACGGCCGAGGGCAGCTGGTCCATTGCCGACGTGTCTGCTGATCGACGAAGCACGCGGGGTGGTGTCTGGCCGCGCGCGGCGGCAGCCGGGGGGCGCCGTCACCGGACTCGACGCCGAAGGCGAGTCGTCCCCGGACGCGTGGGTAACCGAGCCCGTCCTGGCCTTCAGCCCCGCCGACCGGAGCGGGGGCGGGGACGGGGACGGCGATTGGGGTCCGCCGGGTGCCGGGAAGCAGCGGGCGTCACAGGCCGAGGGCCAGCATGATCGTGACCGTCGGTGGGAGCGTCGCGACCCATCCCGCCCAGCGGCCCGCCGCGGCCAGGGCGGGGCGGCGCCGGCACAGCCAGAAGGCCGCCACCAGCAGCGGAGTGGCCGTCCAGGACCCGAACCAGCAGACCGTGACGACCGCCACGGTCCGGGGGTGAACCTCCTCGGCCATCCCGGCCAAGGCGCCGAAGAGGAACGCCACCGGAATCAGGGCCAGCGCCAAGCTCGTGACATAGCGCAGCACCACGTCCGCCGCAGAGGTTCCGGCGGCGGCGCGGTCGGTGGTCGGGGAAGGTGCCGTCTCGTGCATGGGCACAGCCAACCGGCCCCGGCGCCGGTCCGCCTGGGCGGCCGTACTCAGCGCCGGCCGGTCCTCGTGCTCATCCTGACCGGGCCGTACCTAGAGGGTGTTCAGGGGGTGGCGGACCCAGACGTTCGGCTCCACGTACGACGCGTGGCCCTGTTCCGCCTCGCAGCGGACCGGGGCAAGCGCTCCCGGCACCCGTACCGGGCCCGTCGTGTCGAACGGCAGACCGGTCCACTCCCGCCACTCCGCCAGCGAGCCGGTGATCGTCATCGACAGCGGGGCCACCGAGTCGATCACCGCCCCTGCGCGGACGTGGACCCGCAGCCACGGGTCGTACGGCAGACCGTCCTCGCGCGTGCGGTACGCGTACTCCTCCATCGGGGTCTCCGGCTCGGCCGGCTTGCCGCTGGGCCGGACCGGAGCGACCACCTCGGCGAAGCCGCGGGCGCGGGCGTTGTCCCGCATCGCGGCCAGCATCCGCCCCGACAGGCCCTCGCCGAGCCGGTCGGTGGCGACGGTGATCTCGATGGCGCTCACCGTGTCGGGTGCGATCCCGCGCCGCAGGTCGGAGAAGGCCCACATGAGGACCTGGTCCCAGCCCCGCGCGGGCAGCGCCCCGTCCCGGCCCGGCGCGTGCTGGGCGAAGGGCACGCTGAACCCGCGGGCGATCACCGCGTCGCCGTCGGTGGCGACCAGGACGTAGTCGGCGAGCTCCGCGACCATCCGGGGGTAGAGGAGCCAGGCGATCGGGTCGTGCTGGGCGAACTGCGGCCAGGTGTCCTTCATGTCCCAGAGCCGCTCGGCCAGTTCGGGTCGCTGCGCGAGCGTGGTGATCTTGATGCCGTCCATGACCGCAGGGTAGGCCGGTGGCGCGGAGTTGCTCCAGCGATTTAGGACGGGGCCCGCAGTGCGCGCAGCCGGCGTACGGCCTCGCCCAGTTCCGCCGCGCCCGAGACCCCGGCGAAGCTGAGCCGTACGTACGGACCGGGCGGCTCCGCGCAGAAGTACGGGCGGCCCGCGGCGACCGCGACCCCGGCGCGCAGGGCCGCCGCCGCGAAGGCCGCGTCGTCGTCGCCCTCGGCCATGCGCGCCCACAACTGGTAGCCGCCCGAGGGCAGATGGGGCAGGGTCAGCCCGGGCAGCTCCCGGCGCACCGCACCCGCGAGCAGGTCCCGGCGGTGGCGCAGCTCGGCGGAGACGGACCGCAGGTGGCGGGGCCAGGCAGGGGCGCCGACCAGCTCCAGGGCCGCTTCCTGGAGCGGCCGGGACACGAAGAAGGAGTCGACGACCTGGATGGCCCGCAGCCGGTCCAGCACCGGGCCGCGGGCGGCGAGCGCGCCCACCCGCAGGCTGGGTGAGGTGGCCTTGGTCAGGGACCGGACGTGCACGACCACCCCGTCGTGGTCCTCGGCGGCCAGCGCCGGCGGGAGCGGAGGGGCGTCGTCGTGGCCCAGCGCCCGGGCGTAGTCGTCCTCCACCACGAAGGCCCCGGCGGCCCGCGCGATCCGCAGCACCTCGGCCCGCCGCCCGGGGGCCAGCACCGCACCCGTCGGGTTCTGGAACAGCGGCTGGCATACGAACACCCGCGCGCCGGTCGCTTCGAAGGCGGCGGCCAGCAGCTCGGGCCGGACCCCCTCGGCATCCACCGGGACGGGCACCGGCCGGCATCCGGAGGCGCGGGCGATGGCCAGCAGCCCGGGGTAGGTCGGGGACTCCACGAGGATCGGCGCCCCGGGCGGGGCCAGCGCCCGCAGGGCGGTGGTGAGCGCGCTCTGCCCGCCCGCCGTGATCAGGACATCGGCGGCCCCGACGGCCCCGGCGGCCCCGCCGATCTCCCGGGCGAACCAGTCGCGCAGCTCGGGCAGCCCCTCCATCGGCGGCCGCTCCCAGGCCCCGGGGCGCCGCCCGGCCCGGGCCAGCGCGGCGGCCATGGCCCGCTCGGGCTGGATGGAGGGGTGCAGGTAGCCGCTGTTGAGCCCGATCACCCCGGACGGCGGCGCGGCCAGGCAGGCCAGCACCCCGGAGGCGTCCACCGAACGCGGGACCACCTCGCCCGCGCCCTCCGCGCTCAGGGCGACCTCCTGCCAGGAGGTGTCCCCGGGCGCGGGCTCCGCCGTGCGGGGACGGGCCCGGAACACCCCGGCGCCGGGCCGGGTGACGACCAGCCCCTCGGCGGCCAGCTGCGCGAGGGCGCGGGAGACCGTGACGGGGCTGACCCGGTAGCGCTCCACCAGCGCCCGACTGGAAGGGAGCTTTCCACCCACTGAGTAGCGGTCGAGCTCGGACCGCAAGGATTCTGCCAGCTCCGCCACACTGCTACGCTCGTACATGACAGCACAGAATAGCGCTACTCCCCACACCGCGATAGCGGTCGAGGATCCCGCACCCCGCGCTCCGCAGGAGCAACGCAGCGGCCGCGGCGGCCGCGGACCTCGCGGCCTTCGCAGCGGTCGCGGGCCTCTCGGCGGTCGCAGCGGCCTCGGCGGCCGGGCCACCGGCGGTACCGCCCTCGCCGGCCTCGGCGTCATCGCCTTCTCGCTGACCTTCCCCGCCACCGCCTGGGGCCTGGAGAGCTTCGGCCCCTGGTCCTTCGTCGCCGTGCGCAGCCTCCTCGCCGCGCTCATCGCGGGCGCCTTCCTGCTGGCCGGGCGCGTACCGCTGCCCGCCCGCGCGCACTGGACGGGCCTGGCCGTGGTCGCCGCCGGAGTCGTCGTCGGTTTCCCGCTGCTCACCACCCTGGCGCTGACCACCTCCACCACCTCGCACGCCGCCGTCGTGGTCGGCCTGCTCCCGCTGACCACGGCCGCCGTGTCGGCGCTGCGCACCGGGGCCCGCCCCTCGCGCCGGTTCTGGGGCGCGGCCGTCGCCGGGGCCGCCGTCGTGCTCGGCTTCACCCTGACCCAGAGCGGCGGCGCCCTCTCGGCCGGCGACGGCTACCTCTTCGGGGCCCTGCTGGTCTGCGCCGCCGGGTACACCGAGGGCGGGCGACTGGCCCGCACCCTGCCCGGCTGGCAGGTCATCGGCTGGGCTCTCGTGCTGTGCCTGCCGCTCAGCCTGGCCGGCTCCGCGCTGGGACTCGCGTACGAGCCGGTCCACCTCAGCGGCCACGGGGTGGCCGGGCTCCTCTGGGCGGCGGCCGGCTCCACCTTCCTCGGGCTGTACGTCTGGTACCGCGGGATGGCGGAGATCGGCGCCCCGCGGGCCAGCCAGCTCCAGCTCGCCCAGCCGCTGCTGACCCTGGTCTGGTCGGTGGCACTGCTGGGCGAGCAGCTGTCCCCGGCCGCCCCGGTCGCGGCCTGCGCGGTCCTGGTCTGCATCGCCGTGACCCAGCGGGCCTAATCCCGACAAACCGCCGTAAACTGCTGTCACCGGATTCAGACCGCCTCCGAGGAGGTCAGCAATGCGCGCGACCGAGGGCGACCAGCTGGTGCAGCACGGCAGGATCGTGGGGCAGCACGACAAGGTCGGTGAGATCACTCAGGTACTCGGTGACAACGGCACCCCTCCCTACCGGGTCCGTTTCCAGGACGGTCACGAGGCAGTCATGTCTCCGGGCCCCGACTGCGTCGTCAAGCACCCGTCGGAGCCCCCTCACTGACCTCACCCACGCGACGCGGCCGGCACGGCCCCCGCGTCACCTCGGCGGCACGGCCGTCGGGTAATGGTCGGCGACGACCCTGGCCATCGCACCATTGGGGTCCGCGACCACCTGCTTCGCCGAGAAGTAGACGTGGCCGCGGACCTCGGGGTAATCGCGGGCGAACGTCAGGTGCTTGGACAGCTCCTGCGGATCGCGCCACGCGGCGGTGGCGCTGTACCGGTCGCACCGGTACAGCGCCTCGCCCACGTACAGCGCCACGTCGGTGCCGGCCACCGTCTGCGCCCACCAGGGCACGAGCTTCGCGTAGTCGGCGCTCGGATGGCCGATCTGCCAGTACACCTGCGGCACGATGTAGTCGATCCAGCCCTCCCGGACCCACTTGCGGGTGTCCGCGTACAGGTCGTCGTACGTCTCCACCCCGGCCTGCGTCGGGGAACCCAGCGGGTCCCGGTCGCTGTTGCGCCAGACCGCGAACGGGCTGATGCCGAAGCGCGCGGCCGGGCGGACCGCCCGTACCCGCTCGGACATCTCGCGGACCAGCGCGTCGGTGTTGGCGCGCCGCCAGTCGGCGCGGGAGGCGAAGCCTGCGCCGTGGCGCTCGTACGCGTCGTCGTCGTCGAACTCCTCCCCCTCCACGGGGTAGGGGTAGAAGTAGTCGTCCCAGTGCACCCCGTCCACCTCGTAGTGGGAGACGGCGTCGAGCATGGCCTCCTGCACGAAGGCGCGCACCTCGGGCAGCCCGGGGTTGTAGTACAGCTTGTTGTTGTACGCGACCGTCCAGTCGGGGTTGCTCCGGGCCGGATGGTCCTCGGCCAGGCGGTCGGGGTCGGTGTGGTTGGCCACCCGGTACGGGTTGAACCAGGCGTGCAGCTCCAGCCCCCGGGCGTGCGCTTCGGCGACCGCGGTACCCAGCGGGTCCCAGCCCGGGTCCTCGCCCTGCACCCCGGTCAGCCACTGCGACCAGGGCTCCCGCGCCCCCGGCCACATGGCGTCGGCGGCGGGGCGGACCTGGAGGATCACGGCGTTCAGGCGGCGGGCGACGGCGGTGTCGAGCAGGCGGACCAGTTCCTCGCGCTGGTCCGCGGCGTCCAGCCCGCTCTCGGAGGGCCAGTCGACGTTCTCCACAGAGGCGATCCACATCGCGCGGAACTCGGCGGCCGCCTTGCGGCGCGGACCGCGCCCGTGCGCCGCCCGCGCGGGGGCCGCTCCGCCCACCGTGGCCAGCAGCCCGGCGGCTCCCGCCAGCAGCCCCCGACGCCCGATGTACGCCATGTGACGACTCCGTTCCGTTGCGTGACAGTTCCCTGCATCTGACAGCATGCCCGCCCCGGCCCCCCGCCACGGTCAAGGTCGGGGGTAACGTCGTGGGGCGTGGCGGGCGCCGGGACGCAGTGACACTGCGCAGCACGGGGGACCCGCCGACGGATGAGCAGCGAAAGGCACGAAGTGACTGACCTCCCTTCCGACATCACCCGGGTCGGCGTAGTGGGCTGTGGCCAGATGGGCGCGGGCATCGCCGAGGTGTGCGCCCGCAGCGGCCTTGAGGTGAAGGTCGCCGAGACCACCGGCGAGGCCCTGGAGATCGGGCGCACCCGGCTGCACAACTCCCTGACCAAGGCCGCCGAACGCGGCAAGATCAGCGAGGAGGAGCGGGACGCGACCCTGGCCCGCCTCACCTTCACCACCGATCTCGGCGAGTTCGCCGACCGCGACCTCGTCATCGAGGCCGTCGTCGAGAACGAGCAGGTCAAGACGGAGATCTTCCAGGTCCTCGACCAGGTGATCACCCGGCCGGACGCGATCCTCGCCTCCAACACCTCCTCGATCCCGCTGGTCAAGCTGGCCGTCACCACCTCGCGGCCCGACCAGGTCATCGGCATCCACTTCTTCAACCCGGCGCCGGTGCAGCAGCTGGTCGAGCTGATCCCGGCGCTGACCACCAGCGAGGAGACCATCAAGCGGGCCGAGGCCCTGGTGGGGAAGGTCCTGGGCAAGCACGCGATCCGCGCCCAGGACCGGTCCGGGTTCGTCGTCAACGCGCTCCTGGTCCCCTACCTGCTGTCGGCGATCCGGATGTTCGAGTCCGGGATCGCGAGCCGCGAGGACATCGACAACGGCATGGAGCTGGGCTGCGCCCACCCGATGGGTCCGCTCAAGCTCTCCGACCTGATCGGCCTCGACACGATCGCCTCGATCGCCGATTCGATGTACGCGGAGTACAAGGAGCCGCTGTACGCCGCTCCCCCGCTGCTCCAGCGGATGGTCGACGCGGGCCGCCTCGGCCGCAAGACCGGCTCGGGCTTCTACCCGTACGGCTGATCCCGTACCGTCGCGGCCCCCGCACGGCCCCCCGGCCCACGGCGTACGGCCCGCTGCCGACCCGCCGCCGGCCCGCTGCCGGCGCGTTCAGCCGAGCCGCAGATGGTGCAGGAGCAGCAGCCCGGCCGCCATGTTGGCGGCCGGGATCTCGCCGCGCGCGATCATGTCCGGCACGAGTTTGAGCGGCACCCACTCGCGGCGTGAGGACTCGAAGTCGTCCTCGGGATGTCCGATGTACGTCGCCCCGTCCGCCCAGTAGAGGTGGTGGCGGGCATCGGTCAGCCCGTTGGCCGGCTCCACGGTCATCAGGTGGTGCAGGGGCCCGGGCCGCCAGCCCGACTCCTCCTCCATCTCACGGGCCGCGGCCACCGCGATGTCCTCGCCGTCCTCGACCACGCCGGCGGGCAGTTCCCAGCCCCAGCTGTCGGTGATGAAGCGGTGCCGCCACAGCAGCAGCACCTCGTTGGCCTCGTTGACGGCCGTGGCGACGGCGACCGGCCGCAGCCGGATCACGAAGTGGTCCAGGTGCCGGCCGTCGGGAAGTTCCACATCGGCGAGGTTCACGTCGAACCAGCGGTTCTTGTACACGGTCTGCTCACTCAGGTTCGTCCACTGCACGGTTGTGCCACCTTCCGTTCGAGTAGGTGGCAACATGGCAGCAGTTCGCGCGCTCACAGGGGAACGCGAAGCGCCCCGTCGATCAGCTGCGCGGTCTCCTCCGCGCCGGAACATCCGCTGGTCAGCAGCTGTTCGCGGACCGCCCGCAGCCGGTCCCGCAGTCGCAGCGACTCCATGCCCTTGGCCCGCTCCGCCATCTCCGCGGCGGCCGCCACCGCCCCGTCCGCCTCGCCCTGGCGCAGCTGGATCTCGCACAGCATCGCCAGCCGGTGGACCCGCCCGCGGTCGTGCGCCGGGGTCCCGACCGCGGCCGTCGCCTGCTCGTGGGCGGCGTGCAGGTCCCCCAGGCTGAGCAGCGCCTCGGCCACCTGTACGTTGACCAGCCCGGGCTGTACGTACCCCGTCTCGTCGGGCTCCGTGCCGGGCCGGATCCGCTCGGCGGCGGCCTCGGCGCTGCGGATGCAGGCCAGCGCGGCGGAGGTGTCACCGAGTTGGGCATAGGCCTTGGCCTGCATGGCGTACAGGTCGGCGGTCAGCGCCGGGGTGGTGTCCCGGCCCGCGGCGCGCAGCGCGGCCTCGGCGAAGGCGACGGCCTGGCGGTACTCCCGCAGGTGCAGGGACTGGTTGACGATCAGCGCGATAACGTAGGCCCCGAGTCCCCGGTCCCCGCTGGCCTTCGCGAGCCGCAGCGCCTGGTGGAAGTAGCGCTGGGCGAGCCCGTGGGCGTCCGAGTCGTACGCGCAGATCCCGGCCACCGCCACCAGGGAGCCGGTGGCCCGGTGCAGCTGGCGGCCGAGCCCGTCGGGGTAGCTGCCGCGCAGCATCGGCGCCGTCTCGCTGCCGAGGAAACGGACGATCCGGGCCCGGGTGGCCACCCCGCCGGCCCGGCGGTACATCAGCTCGTAGTGGGCGCGGGCGGCCCGGAGGATCTCGATGTGCTCGGGGCCGATCCGGTTCGGCCCGTCGCGGGAGACGTCGGCGTCCTCCGGCGGGTTCTCCCACTCCCAGACCGGGATCACGGCGGGCGTCCCGGTGACGGCCTCGGCGGTGAGCAGCTGGACGCGGCCCTGCTCGTCGGAACGCCACAGGGCGGCCGCCCGGTCGACGAAGCCGCTGAGCGGGGAGCCGTGCGGGGACACGGGCTGGCCGGGCAGGCCGAGCCCCACGTCGTCGAGGGACACCGGGCGCCGGAGCCGGCCGCCGAGCACCTCGCAGATCAGGTCGGGCACCTGGCCGCGCGGCCGCTGGCCCTTCAACCACCGGGTGACGGCGGTGTGTTCGTAGCGCAGGGCCAGTCCACGGGAGCGGCCCGCCTGGTTGACGTGCGCCGCGAGTCCCGCGTGGGACATGCCCGCCTCGGCGAGGAGGGCGTCGAGCAGGGCGTTGGGCTGCATGGGCCCCTCCAAGGGCTCTTCGGTCTCAGGCTAGTGGGTGCGTGCTTCACACGGGGTGCACTCCTTTTGATTCACACGGGGTGTGAACCAGGAACGCGCATAAATGCGATACGCACCCTGCCGCAACGAGCCCCGGGGGCGCTTCACTTAAGAGCCTCGCCAAAGAGGCAGCCCGGGTCGTCGGCTCCCCCTCGTACAGTGCGACGACCCGCCCCGCGCCGCCCGCCTTGCTGTCTGCCCGACACTCCATGGCAGGCGGGCGGCGCGATCCGGCCCCGCCGGCGCCCGGTTGGTCGCCGGGCCCCGGCAGGGGCCGTGGAACGCGCGCCGGGCCCTCCCACCGGGCCCGGTGTGCGGTCCCCTCCGGTTCAGGGGTTGCGGTCGCTGCGCAGCGCCAACAGGGCGACGTCGTCCGTGAGTCGCCCGCCGGTATGACGCAGCAGTTCGGCGTGCACGCCCGCGACCAGCCGCGCGGGCGTGTCGGCCGGAAGCCCGGCGAGCACGCTGCGCAGGGGGAAGAACCGCCCCGCCGCGTCGCGGGCGTCCTCGGCGCCGTCGGTGTGCAGGAACAGCACGTCGCCGGGCCACAGTTGGCCGCAGTCCTGCGCCGGCAGGCCGGGCGGTACGGGCACCACCCCGAGCGGGGGCAACACCTCACCGCCGTCGAGCGACCGTACGACCGTGCGCCGCTGCGCCGCGTCCTCCACCGCCCCGCCCCGTCTCCGTCTCCCGGGCTCTGCCCGGACCCTCCGGCCCGGGGCGGCCCGCGGCGGAGCCCCGCAGGGTTCCAGCGGCCGCGGCTCGCGCAGGAGGTACGGCCACGGGTGCCCGCAGTTCAGGGCCAGCACGGAGCCGTCCTGCGCGATCTGGAGCAGCAGCACCGTCACGAACTCCTCGGCGGCGTCCTGCGCCAGGACGTGCCGGGCCAGGGCGCGTTCCATGCGGACCAGCACCCCGCCCAGCCCGGGCTCGTCGTACGCCGCCTCCCGGAAGGCACCGAGCACCGCCGCCGCCGCTCCCAGCGCCGGCAGTCCGTGGCCCCGTACGTCCCCGATGACGACCCGGACCCCGTACCCCGTCGGCACGGCCTCGTACAGGTCCCCGCCCACCGCCGCGCCCCGGCTCGCCGACAGCTGGGCCGCGGCCAGAGTCAGGCCCTGGATGTGCCCCGGCAGCGGCCGCAGCACGGCCCGCTGCGCCGCGCCCGCGATCTCCTGCACCCGCCGCAGCTCGGCCATGAGCGCGTGCCGGATGTGCAGCGCACACCCGGCTGCCAGTAACAGGAACGCCGCACAGCTGGCCAGGCTGGCGCCGAGCCGCCCGGGGGTGGACAGCTCCCAGGAGACCGCGGCGGCGCCCCACGCGAGGACGCACACCCGACGCACCTGGGGCATCTCCCCGCGCGTGATCATCGTTCCGGCCTCCCCTCGGCCGCAACGATTCTGTCGACCCGCCCCGCCCCTGGACACGGGTCACCGGCGTTCTCACCCAAATGAGTGAGGGGCACATCCGCAGCTGCGGACATGCCCCTCGATGCCTCAATCCGCTTCGGCGGAAAGGCCGTTACGCCGTCACGCCCCGCGCAGCACCGCGCCCGTGCGCTCGCCCGCCAGTGCCACCGCCGCGTCGCGCGCGGCCGTGGACTCCTCCGCGGTCAGCGTGCGGTCGGCCGCGCGGAAGCGCAGCGCGTACGCCAGGGACTTCTTGCCCGCGCCGACCTGGTCGCCGGTGAACACGTCGAACAGCCGCAGGGACTCCAGCAGTTCGCCGGCCCCCTTGCGCAGCGCGGCCTCGACGTCGGCCGCCGGGACGGACGCGTCGACGATCAGCGCGACGTCCTGGGTCGCCACCGGGAAGGTGGAGATCCGGGGCGCCATCACGGCCCCGCCACCGGCCGCCGCGAGGCGGTCGAGGTCGAGCTCCATGGCGCTGGTGCGGGCCGGCAGGCCCATCGCCTTGACGACGCGCGGGTGCAGCTCACCGGCGTGCCCGATGACCGTCTCCACCCCGTTCAGGGTGACGAGCAGCTCGGCGCACCGGCCCGGGTGCCACGGCCCGTACCGGCCCTGGCGCACGACGAGCTCCGCGCCGGCCTCGGCGGCCAGCGAGCGCGCGGCCTGCACCGCGTCCGCCCAGTCGGCCGGGCGGCCCTTGCCCCACCAGCCGGCCTGCTCGCGCGCACCGGCCAGCACGACCGCGGCGTACCGCGGCTGGGCCGGCAGGGCGGCGTTCAGCGTGGCGATCTCCTCGGCCGTGGGACGCCGGTCGACGGGCAGCCGTACGGCGACACCCGGCTGCGGGCCGGCCCGGAAGACCGAGCCCGTCTCGAAGAGGGCGAGGTCGTGGCTGCCCCGGCTGTCGTTGCGGCGCAGCGCGCCCAGCAGACCCGGCAGCAGCGTGGTGCGCAGCGCCGGCTCCTCGTCGGAGAGCGGGTTGACCAGCTTGACGACCTGGCGGGACGCGTCGTGCGCGGGCAGCTGGAGCTGGTCGAAGACGCCCTCGCCGATGAACGGGTAGTTGAGCGCCTCGACGTAGCCCGCGCCGGCCAGCGCGCGGCCGACCCGGCGGTGCAGCTCCTGGCGCGCGGTCAGACCGCGGCCGGAGGGCAGCTTCGGCAGGGTCGACGGGAGGTTCCCGTAGCCCTCCAGCCGGATGACCTCTTCGGCGAGGTCGTTGGGCTCGGCGAGGTCGGGCCGCCACGAGGGGACGGTCACGACGAGCTCGTCCTGGCCGTAGACGTCGCAGCCGACCTCCTGGAGGCGGCGGACGACGGTCTCGCGGCCGTAGTCCATGCCCGCGACCCGGTCCGGGTGGTCCGCGCGCATCGCGATGCTGCGCGGGGCGCCCGGGGCGGTGAGCTCGGTGACGCCGGCCTCGGCCGTGCCGCCCGCGAGCAGCACGAGCAGGTCGACGGTCCGCTGCGCGGCCGCGGAGGCCGCCTGCGGGTCGACGCCGCGCTCGAAGCGCTTGGAGGCCTCCGAGGCGAGCTTGTGGCGGCGGGCGCTGCGCGAGATCGTCAGGGCGTCGAAGTGCGCGGCCTCGATGACCACGTCCGTGGTGCCCGAGACGGCGCCCGTCTCGGGGTCGGTCACGGAGTCGGCGATCTCGGTGTTGGCACCGCCCATGACACCGGCCAGGCCGATCGGCCCGCTGTTGTCGGTGATCACCAGGTCCTCGGCGTCGAGCGTGCGCTTGACCCCGTCGAGGGTGGTGAACTTCTCGCCCTGCTCGGCGCGGCGCACGCCGATCGCGCCGTCCAGGCGGGAGCGGTCGTACGCGTGCAGCGGCTGGCCGAGTTCGAGCATCACGTAGTTGGTGACGTCGACGGCGAGCGAGATCGGGCGCATGCCGGCCTTCTGCAGGCGCCGCGTCAGCCAGATCGGGGACTTCGCCTCGGGGTCGAGGCCGGTCACCGTACGGGCCGTGAACCGGTCGCAGCCGGCCGGGTCGTCGATCTTGACCAGGTAGCCGTACGAGTTCGGCGCGGGCACGTCGAGCAGCGCCGGGTCGCGCAGCGGCAGGCCGTACGCGGTGGCGGTCTCACGGGCCACACCGCGCATCGACAGGCAGTAGCCGCGGTCCGGGGTGACGGCGATGTCGAGGACCTCGTCGACGAGCTGGAGCAGCTCGATCGCGTCGGTGCCGACCTCGTGCTCCGGCGGCAGCACGATGATCCCGTGCGTGCCGTCGTCGCCCATGCCCAGCTCCTCACCGGAGCAGATCATGCCGTGCGAGGTCTTGCCGTACGTCTTGCGCGAGGCGATCGCGAAGTCGCCGGGCAGGACGGCGCCGGGCAGGACCACGACGACCTTGTCGCCGACGGAGAAGTTCCGGGCGCCGCAGACGATCTCCTGCGGCTCGCCGGTGCCGTTGGCCTGGCCGACGTCGACCGTGCAGAAACGGATCGGCTTGCGGAAGCCTTCGAGCTCCTCGATGGTCAGCACCTGGCCGACGACCAGGGGGCCCTTGAGACCGGCGCCGAGCTGCTCGACCCTTTCGACCTCAAGGCCGGCATCTACGAGCTTGGCCTGTACGTCACGACCGGTTTCGCCGGCAGGCAGGTCGACGTACTCCCGCAGCCAAGAAAGCGGGACCCGCATCAGATCTCCATCCCGAACGGCCGGGTGAACCGGACGTCACCCTCGACCATGTCTCGCATGTCTTCGACGTTGTGGCGGAACATCAGCATCCGCTCGATGCCGAACCCGAAGGCGAACCCGCTGTACTTCTCCGGGTCCACGCCGCAGGCGATGAGCACCTTGGGGTTGACCATTCCGCAGCCGCCGAGCTCGATCCAGCCCTCGCTGGAGCAGGTGCGGCACGGCCGGTCGGGGTTGCCCACCGACTCGCCGCGGCACACGTAGCACTGCATGTCCATCTCGGCGGACGGCTCGGTGAACGGGAAGAAGTTCGGGCGCAGCCGCGTGGTCATGTCCTTGCCGAAGAGCGCCTGGACCATGTGGTCCAGGGTGCCCTTGAGGTCGGCCATGGTCAGGCCCTCGTCCACGGCGAGCAGCTCGACCTGGTGGAAGACCGGGGTGTGCGTGGCGTCGAGCTCGTCGGTGCGGAACACCCGGCCCGGGCACACCACGTACACGGGCGGCTCCCGGTCGAGCAGCGTGCGCGCCTGCACCGGGGAGGTGTGGGTGCGCAGCACGACGCCGGACTCGTCGCCCTGGGTGCCCTTCGGGCCCTGGACGAAGAACGTGTCCTGCATCTGGCGCGCCGGGTGGTCGGGGGTGAAGTTGAGGGCGTCGAAGTTGAACCACTCCGCCTCGACCTCGGGCCCCTCGGCCACCTCGTAGCCCATGGCCGTGAAGATGTCCGCGATGCGGTCCATCAGCGTGGTCAGGGGGTGCCGGGCACCGGCGGGGACCCGGTCGTAGGGCAGCGTGACGTCCACCGCCTCCTCGACCAGCACCCGCTCGTCGCGCTCGGCTTCGAGCTCGGCCGTGCGGGCCCCGAAGGCCTTGTTCACGGCGCCGCGGGCCTGGCCCACGCGCTTGCCCGCCTCGGCCTTGGCCTGCGGCGGCAGGGCGCCGATCTCGCGGTTGGCGAGCGCCAGGGGCGAGCGGTCGCCCATGTGCGCGGTCTTCGCCTCACGCAGCGCGTCGAGGTCGCCGGCGGAGGCGAAGGCGGCGAGCGCCTCGTCCCGCATGCGCTCGATCTCTTCCGGTTTCAGTGCCTCGACCTCGACAGGGTCGTACGACTTGTTCGGTGCCGACATCTCTTCCCGTACTTCCGATGGCTGGCTGGTGGGTCCCCCGCGCGACGCGCAGGGCGCGCTCGGCACTAGGACACAAAGGTGCCAAAGGACGAGTCTAAAGGTCGCTGGGGGTGAAGGAGCCCGTGGGCCGCCTGGCGAGACGCTCCGCAGGACTACTGCGTGAGGTAGGCCGGCGCGCCCACGGGCAGGATAAATCGGAACTCGGCGCCGCCTCCGGGGCCGCGGCCGACCGTGATGGTGCCGCCGTGGGCCTCGACGATGCCCTTGACGATGTACAGGCCCAGGCCGGTGCCACCGCGCTTGCTGCCCCGCCAGAAACGGGTGAAGACGCGGTTCATCGACTCCTCGGGGATCCCGGGGCCCTCATCGGTCACGGTGACGGCGGTTCCCTTCTCGGTCTTGCCCGCTGCGTTCGTCAGGCTGGTCGGCGATACGTCGATGGTGACCGTTCCCTCGCCGTGCCGCACCGCATTTTCCAGGAGGTTGCCGAGGATCTGGTCGATCTTGTCCGGATCCGCCCACAGATCGGGGAGCGAGCAGCTGACCCGTACGAGGAACCGGTCGGGCGCCTGCCCGTTCGCGGTGAGCGCCTGGACGTGGCGGCCCACGGCGGTGGCGATGTCCACCGGCTGGCGGCGCACCTCCAGGCGGCCGGAGTCGATGCGGGAGATGTCGAGGAGCTCGGCGATGAGGCGGGTGACGCGGTTGGCGTCGGCGTCGACGGTCTCCAGCATCAGCCGCTTCTGGTCGTCGGTGAACCGCTCCCACTTGGCGAGCAGCGTCGCGGTGAACCCCTTGACGGAGGTCAGCGGCGAGCGCAGCTCGTGCGCGACGGTGGCGATCAGCTCGGCGTGGCTGCGCTCGGTGCGCCGGCGCGCCTCGGTGCCGCGCAGGGTGACGACCAGGCGGCGCAGCGGGCCGGTGGGGTGGGTGCGCACGTAGCTGGCGGAGACGAGCACCTCGCGGCCGCCGGGCAGCAGCAGATTGCGCTCGGGCTGGCCGCGCCGGGTCGCGAGGCCCCCGTACGGGTCGGTCAGCGCCCACCAGCGGCGGCCGTCGAGGTCTTCCAGCGGCAGCGCCCGGTCGATGCGTACGCCGAGCGCCTCGCCCGGGACCAGTGCGGTGATCCGGGCGGCGGCGGCGTTGAAGCAGATCACATGGCCCGTGGCGTCGGCGACGACGAGTCCGTCGGGGAGGTCGTCGGGGTCGATGCCGACGGCCTCGAACTCCGGGAGCCCGGCCGGATCGCGGGTCTCGCGGGATGCGTGGGCTTCACGGGGCGCGTGCGCCCCGGGTGCGGCCGGTGCCGCGCGGCCGGAGCCCTGCGGGGGCACGGCCGCCAGGGACGGCGTCCCGGGCGCCGCAGCGGGCCCTGCCGCCCTGGCCCCTGGCGAGCTGTTCGTACCGACGGTCATGTCCCCGTACCCCACATCTCCGAGTAGCGCAGTGGGCCCCCGGGCCGCCACATTACTAGCTGGGGGTCACGGAGCGGCACCCTCCGGGAGCCCGCTGTGCCCGCGCGGACGCGTAGAGGCACACCGCGGCGGCCGTGGCGAGGTTCAGGCTCTCGGCCTTGCCGTGGATCGGGACGCGTACGACGGCGTCCGCGAGCGCCCGGGTCTCCTCGGGCAGGCCCCACGCCTCGTTGCCGAAGACCCAGGCCGAGGGGGTGCCCATGGTGCCCGCGTCGAGCTCGGCGTCCAGGTCGTCCTCACCTGCCCCGTCGGCCGCCAGGATCCGTACGCCGGCCGCCCGGAGCCCCTCGACGGCCTGCTCCACGGGGACGCCCACCGCCACCGGCAGGTGGAAGAGGGAGCCCACCGAGGCCCGTACGGACTTCGGGTTGTACAGGTCCACCGAGGCGTCGGTCAGGACGACCGCGTCCGCGCCGGCGGCGTCGGCGCAGCGCAGCACCGTGCCGGCGTTGCCCGGGTCGCGGACGTGCGCGAGGACGGCGACCAGCTTGGGCCGGGCCGCCAGGATGTCCTCGAAGGGCGAGTCGAGGAAGTGACAGACGCCGACGAGCCCCTGCGGGGTGACGGTCTGCGAGACCTCGGCGAGGACCTCGTCGGAGGCGTAGTGGACCCGGGCGCCGGCCTCCAGCGCGGCCTCGATGATCCCGTCGTAGCGCTCGGCGGCCTCCACGGTCGCGAACAGCTCGATCAGGGTCGAGGCGCCACCGGCGGCGCGGTGCTCGACGGCCTCGCGCACGGCCTGGGGGCCCTCGGCGATGAACCGGCGCTCCTTGGTGCGGAAGTTGCGCCGCGCCAGGCGCCTGGCGGCGGCCACCCGCGGGGATCGGGGGGAGATCAGCTCGGCGGGGGCGGGGGTACCCATGGCGGTCGGCTCGCTTCCTACGTACTGCGGGTCGAAACAGGTGGATCGGCTACAACGCACCGGACCCGCAGGCACGGGGCCTGCGGGTCCGGGCTGAAGCCTGTGAAGGGCTTGCTGCGCGCTGCTTAGGCGGCGGCAGCGGCCTTCGGGGCGTTCACGTCGGCCGGAAGCGCCTTCTGCGCAACCTCGACGAGCGCGGCGAAAGCGTTGGCGTCGTTGACGGCCAGCTCCGCGAGGATCTTGCGGTCCACCTCGATGTTGGCGGCCTTCAGACCCTGGATGAGGCGGTTGTACGTCATGCCGTTCTGGCGGGCAGCGGCGTTGATGCGCTGGATCCACAGCTGACGGAAGTCGCCCTTGCGCTTCTTGCGGTCGTTGAAGTTGTAGACCAGCGAGTGGGTGACCTGCTCCTTGGCCTTGCGGTACAGGCGCGAACGCTGACCGCGGTAGCCGGAGGCCGCCTCGAGGATCGCCCGGCGCTTCTTGTGGGCGTTTACCGCCCGCTTGACGCGTGCCACTTTTTAACTCCTTGTAGCGGGGCCGTGGGTGTCTTCACACGGCCCGAATTCGATGGGGTCCCGGTCTTGACGCTCATCCGCTCCCTGCGCGGGAGCGGAGAACATCACTTGCCGAGAAGCTTCTTGATCTTCGCGGCGTCGCCGGGGGCCATCTCCGCGGTGCCGGTCAGGCGGCGGGTGACACGGGACGACTTGTGCTCGAGCAGGTGGCGCTTGCCGGCGCGCTCGCGGAGCACCTTGCCGGAGCCGGTGACCTTGAAGCGCTTCTTGGTACCGCTGTGCGTCTTGTTCTTCGGCATGGCGCCGTTATCTCCTCGTCGGTGGCGCCCCCAGCCGGTCCGGTGGAGGACCGGCGCCCGGGAGCGTCATGTTGTGTCGGTGATCCGAGACAGGCTGCCTCGGAATCAGGCTTCGGCCGGTGCCTCGGGAGAGGCGGCCTCGGGGGCCTCGGCTTCGGCCTCGGCAGAGGCGACCTCGGTGCCCTCCTCGACGGGGGCTTCCTCGGAAGGAGCCTCGTCGGCGGCGACACCCTGGCGCTCGGCCTTGCGGGCGGCCTGCGCCTCGCGGGCTTCGGCCATCGCCTCGGTCTTCTTCTTGTGCGGACCGAGGACCATGATCATGTTGCGGCCGTCCTGCTTCGGGTTCGACTCGATGAACCCGAGGTCCTCGACGTCCGAAGCCAGACGCTGCAGCAGTCGGTAGCCGAGTTCCGGCCGGGACTGCTCGCGACCACGGAACATGATCGTGATCTTGACCTTGTCGCCCTGCTTGAGGAACCGAACGACGTGACCCTTCTTGGTGTCATAGTCGTGCGGGTCGATCTTCGGCCGGAGCTTCATTTCCTTGATGACCGTGTGCGCCTGGTTCTTGCGCGCCTCACGGGCCTTCATGGCCGACTCGTACTTGAACTTGCCGTAGTCCATGAGCTTGCAGACCGGCGGGCGTGCGGACGCCGCGACCTCGACCAGGTCGAGGTCGTACTCCTGCGCCAGCTCAAGGGCCTTGGCAAGCGGCACGATGCCGACCTGCTCACCGCTGGGACCGACGAGTCGTACCTCGGGAACGCGAATCCGGTCGTTGATGCGGGGCTCGGTGCTGATGGATCCTCCTCGGTAGCACCACACGGCTGTCTGGCAGACAGCCGCTGACGTCTGATGTCGTCAGACCGACCGCGGCGGAACATGAAAAATGCCCCGCCGAGGCACAGGCAGGGGCTCCAATACAACCGGAGCACCGCCGCGTGCTATCGCGGGGCGCAGACTCGGGCAGCTTTCCATCGTCCGTACGGAACGATGGATGCCACCTGACCGGTGACCCGCCGCCCCGGAGGGTGGTCGGGTGGGAGAACGGAGCCTCCACTTGTGGGCCGGGGACATACGTCTCCGGCCGGTCGTCAGTCCAATATAGCATTCCGCGCCGGGTCCGCTCACCCGGCGGCCGGCGGCCGTGACCGGAGCGGGGCCCGGTCGGCGGCCCGCGCGCCCCGGCTTATCGTGTGAGGCATGACTGACGCGACCCCCACCCCCGCCACCGAGGCCGGCACCACGCCGGACGCCCCCGACTACGACGCCATGACCCGCGACATCGCGGACGTGCCCGCCGTCGAGGTGATCACCACGGTGGCCGTGCACCTGCTGAGCGCCGCGGCGGTCAACCTGGGCCTGGACAAGCCGGACTCGGAGCACAAGGACCTCGACGAGGCCCGCAAGCTGATCACGGCCCTGGCCGGCCTGGTCACGGCGAGCGCCACCGAGATCAGCTCCTTCCACGCGGCCCCGCTGCGCGACGGCCTGAAGTCGCTCCAGCTCGCCTTCCGCGAGGCCTCGATCGTCCCGGACGAGCCGGGCCAGGGTCCGGGCGAGAAGTTCACGGGGCCGGTCTTCGGCTGAGCCGCACGTCCTGCACGGGGAAGGGCCGGGGCACTGCCCCGGCCCTTCCCCGTTTCCGTCGCACGGCGTTTGCGCTGCTCGGCGTTTTCCGTCGGCTCAGCGGGTGAAGAGCGGCTCGCCGGCCGGGGCCGGGGCCTCCTCCGGGAGCAGGGCCAGGTCGAGTCCGCGCACGAGGCGGGCCCGCAGGGTCTCGTCGGCGGCCAGGGCCTCGGCGACGCGGCGGGCCGCGGCGGAGGCCGGCGCCCCGGCGGCCAGCACGATCGCGAGGGTGCCGTCGGCGTCCGCCCCGCCCGGGCCGAGGTGGGCGCGGAGCACGGCGGGCTCGGCGGAGACGGCGGCCCGTACGGCTTCGCGCACCGCGGGGTCGGCCAGCGGACCGGCGTCGGTACGGCCCTCGGCGAGCGCGAGCAGCGCGGGGCCGGTGAGCTGGTAGGTGACGGGCCCGGCCAGGTCCAGGACCACGGTGTCGGCCTTCTCGTGCGCGGCGGCGGCCAGGGCCTGGTGCAGCGGTACGGCGACCGGGCGGGCGGCCGGGTCCCACAGGGCCAGCGAGGCGATCGAGGTGAACGCGGGCAGCGCCCGGCGGTCCCCCGCCCGCAGGGTGGGAACGGCCATGTCGCTGGTCTTCTCGCGCTTCAGGCCGGTCTCCGGGTCGGTCTCGACCTCGCCGAGCACGGCGACGACCGGGACCAGCAGGCGGGCGCCCTTGAGGGCCGCCAGCAGCTCCGGCTCCTTCGCCCGGTCCTCGGACCAGGCGGCCAGGGCCGCGCTCAGCCGGGGGTCGGCGGAGCCGTCGTCGTCGGAGAAGCCGGGGTCGGGAATGTTTTTGTTCGCCACAGTTACCCGACCCTATCCCGGTCCGGCTCCCGGTCCCCCTCCCGCTCCCGCCGGGCGCCCCGAGGGCGCCGGGCCAGTACGGCGGCCAGCAGGAGCAGCGCCAGCCCGGCGCCCGCGGCCGCCGGAGCCCCGAGGCGGCCGCCGCGGCCGGCGGCCCGTACCGGCCCGGGGCCGGGGCCGAAGTACGGCTGCCCCGCGGCGACGGGCGCGGGGACCGGCGGCTCGGGGCGCAGCGCGTCGGCGGCCTGGAGGGCGGCGACGGGGTCCACGAGGCCGTGTCCGCGGGAGTCGTCGCGCCCGCCGGGCGGGGCGTCGGAGGCGGTCGCCTCCAGCAGCCTCTTGATCTGGGCCGGGGACAGGTCCGGGTGGGCGGCCTTGACGAGGGCGGCGGCGCCGGAGACGAAGGCGCAGGCGGCGCTGGTGCCCCAGCCCTCGTAGTAGGAGCGGTCGGGGTCGGCGATGACCACGTCCACGCCGGGGGCGCTGACGGCGGCGTACCAGTTGCTGGTGGAGAAGGGGGCCTTCCTGCCGCCGCGGTCGACGGCGGTGACGGCGATGACCCCGGGGTAGGCGGCCGGATAGGAGGCGTGGTCGCCCTGGCGGCCGCCGTTGCCGGCCGAGGCGACGACCACCACGCCCTTGCCGAGGGCGTACTGGACGGCCTCGTCCTCGGCGGCTTCGTGGTGGGCGGAGTCGCTGTCGTCGCCGAGGGAGAGGTTGATCACGTCAGCCCCGTGGTCGGCGGCCCAGCGGATGCCCTCGGCGAGGGCGCCGCCCTTGTTCTCGCGTGCCGCGGCCCGGCCGGGGTCTCCCTCCTCCAGGATCACGCGGACGGGGAGGATCTTGGCCTGGGGGGCGATGCCGAGGACACCTTGGCGGCGGTTTCCGCCGTGGCCGTGCCCGGCGATGATCCCCGCCATGGCGGTGCCGTGCCGGGCCCAGGCGCGGTCGCCGCGCCCGGCGCCCATGCCGATGAGGTCGGCCCCGTCGAGCACCTGCCCGGAGAGGTCGGGGTGGGTGCCGTCGACCCCGGTGTCGAGCACGGCGACGGTGACCCCGGCGCCCTGGGTGGTCCCCCAGGCCTCCTCGGCCCGCAGGGCGGTGAGCCCCCATTGCCGGTCGCGGACGGTGTCGGCGGCGGCGGGCCCGGCCCCGGCCGCGACGAGCAGGGCCCCGAGCACGAGGCCGGCGGCGGCCCGGGAGGCCAGCCGGGGGCGGCTCATCGGGGGGCGCCCGACGGGGCGGGCGCGGTGGGCGCCCCGGGCGCGGCGAGGGTGCGTACGGCGCGCTCCACGCGCTCCGCGACGCCCTTGGCCTCGTGGCCGAGGCCGGCTTGGGCGACGGCTCCGGTGGCGTCCTTGCGCATCATGTCCTCGGCGGGGCGGGGGGAGTCGAGCGTACGGCCGTCGGTGAACGCGGAGACGGTGTAGACGACGACGGGGGCGTCGGGAACCACGGACGCGGTCCAGGCGGCGCGCTGGCTGTCGGCGAACCCGTAGCCGGGCGGGGCGGGGAGGCGTCCGCGCAGGGTCGCCATGCCGGCGGCGTCGGCGGGGGTGAAGACGAGGCCGACGGTGACGAGGGAGCTGCGGGTGGCGTCGCTGTAAGTGGCGCGCAGGACGCGGGTGCATCCGGTGGCGGCGAGGGCCGCCTGCCAGTCGGCGGCGAGCGCGGGCCCGCAGTCGGAGTCGGGGGCGAGCGCGACGCGGATCCAGGTCCGGTCGGCGCCGCCGGGGCCGGCGTCCGCGCCGTCGAGGACGGGCGGGATCAGGCTGTCCACCGGCGTCTCGCGCCACAGGGATCCGGCTTTGCGGTAGGCCGCGGCGGGGGCCAGGGGCCGCTGGGCGTCGCGCTGCTGCGTCCATCCGCCGACCCCGGCGCCCGCGAGGAGGCCGACGCCCAGTACGGCGCACACCACCACGGCGACGCCGCGGCCGGTCCCGCGCCGCCCCGGTCCGGATGCGGCCGCGGGCTCGGACGGGACCGCGGTCCGCGGTGTAGACGCACTCATCCGGCGGCTCCGCCCCCCGTTCCGTCCGGCTGCCACCGCGTACTCTACGCGCCCTGACCGCCCCGGCCGCGGGGCCCGGACCGGGCTCGGCGCGGGGTCCGGGGGCCGGCGGGGCTCCGGGGGCGGCGGGCGCAGACCCCTACCCACCGGTACGGCCATCTGGCAGGCTGCCGCCCATGAATCTTCCCGCCAGTGGGGACCGGGCCCGTTACGAGCGGGCGACCGCGCACCTCGACGCGCCCCTGGCCATCGTCGATCTCGCCGCGTTCGACGCCAACGCCGACGATCTCGTCCGCCGCGCGGGCGGAAAGCCGATCCGCGTCGCCAGCAAGTCCGTCCGCTGCCGCGCGCTCCTCGAACGGGTGCTGGCCCGGCCCGGTTTCGCCGGGATCATGTCGTACACCCTCGCCGAGAGCATCTGGCTGGCCCGCTCCGGGTTCGAGGACGTGCTCCTCGCCTACCCCTCCGCCGACCGCGCCGGCTTCGCCGAGCTCGCGGGCGATCCCAAATTGGCCGCGGCCGTCACCGTCATGGTCGACGACCCCGCCCAGCTGGAGCTGATCGACGGGGCGCGCGAGGGCGGGACGCAGGAGGTCCGGGTCTGCCTGGAGCTGGACACCGCCCTCCACCTCCTCGGCGGCAGGTTCCGCGTGGGCGCCCGCCGTTCGCCGCTGCGCGAGCCGGCCCAGCTCGCGGACCTCGCCCGTACCGTGTCCGCCCGCCCGGGCTTCCGGGTCGTGGGGATCATGGGTTACGAGGGCCATGTCGCCGGCGTCGGGGACGCCCTCGCCGGGCGTCCGCTGCGCTCCCGCGCCATCCGGCTCATGCAGGCGGCCGCCCGCAAGGAGCTCGCGGGCCGCCGCGCCGAAGCCGTACGGGCCGTCCGCGCGGTCGTGCCGGACCTGGAGTTCGTCAACGGCGGCGGCACCGGCAGCGTGCAGCAGACCGCCGCCGAGGAGGCGGTCACGGAGATCGCCGCCGGCTCGGGGCTGTACGTGCCGCGGCTGTTCGACAACTACACGTCCTTCCGCGGCCGCCCGGCGGCGCTGTTCGCCCAGCCGGTGGTCCGCAGGCCCGGCGTCGGGGTGGTCACCGTCCTCGGCGGCGGGTACCCCGCCTCCGGCGCGGCCGGCCCGGACCGGCTGCCGGTCCCGTACCTTCCGCAGGGGCTGCGCTACGACCCCCAGGAGGGGGCCGGCGAGGTGCAGACGCCGCTGCTCGGCAGCCCGGCCGACGATCTGCTGATCGGCGACCGGGTCTGGTTCCGCCACGCCAAGGCGGGGGAACTGTGCGAGCGCTTCGAGGCGTTGCACCTCGTCGACGGCGACCGGGTGACGGCCACCGTCCCGACCTACCGGGGCGAGGGCCGCACGTTCCTGTAGCCCCGGGCCCACCCTGATCCGGAAGACACGGCCTAGAAGACGGAGTCCGTCTGGTCGGGGACGACGCTGGTGTCGCCCCGGCGGACGGGTCCGGCCGTGCCGTCGTGGTCGACGTAGCCCGTGGTCGAGCACGGGTACGGCGTTGCCTTCTGCTTCTTCGGCTCGATGAACATCGGGTTCACGATCCACTTGCCGTCGCTGTCGTCGTACGCGCGGCACATCAGCTCGTTCTTGTTCCGGTTCACCACCAGGCGCAGGGCGGTGGCGTCCCGCAGGAACGAGATGTCGGTGTCGGAGTCGCCCGCGGCGAAGACCTGGCGGCGGGCAGCGGGCTGGACCTTCTCTGCGGCCGCGCCGCGCACGCCGAAGACCACCTTGTTGATCCAGCAGCGCTTGCCGTCGATGTACGTGATCATCGTGTCGGCGCCGTCCTTCACCGACCCGCAGCCCTGCAGGTGCGCGGTGAACTTCCCGCCGGTGGTGGTCGTGTTGCGGATGCCGATGACGTGGTCGGCAGCGACGCCCACGCCCTTGGCCCAGACCTCGACGACCGGCTGCGGCGAGGCCGAGCTGATCCAGACGTCGAAGCCGGCCTTCCGCAGGCCTTGGATCAGGTCCTTCTGCTGGTCGTAGTAGCGGACCCAGCCGGTGACGGAGCCGCTGCCGACCTGCTGTACGGCGCCGATCGGCGCGGCCAGGTTCTCGGCCCGCGCGGCGGCGGCGAAGCCGCGGACCTCGTTCGCGGTCCAGCCCTGCATGAGCTGGGGCAGCCAGGCGTAGGCGGGCTCGATGGTGCGGTGGTCCCAGCCGGCGAAGGCGGCGGCGCCCGAGCGGGTCGCGGCGGTGCCGTAGACGGCGGCGAGTTCGTCGGCGCAGCCGGCGCCCGCGGGGGTGCCGGTGGGCAGCGGGGCGCCGGGGCGGGCGAGGGCGCCGCAGGCGTCGGCGAGGGCCCGGGCGGCGGCCGGGGTGAGGTAGCGGCTGGTGGTGGTCCAGTCCCCGGCGGCCGGCTGGCGGATCCTGCCGTTGCGCAGCAGCCAGTACATCTGGGCGTCGCCGACGTCGTTCTTGACGACGGTGTTGTCCCAGTCGAAGACGGCGACGGGCTTGGCGCGGCCGGGCCGGTACGGGTTGCACTTCCCGTACCGGTCGATCAGCTGCTGGAGCCGGGCCTGGTTGTCCCCGTACCAGCCGGCCGCGAGCCTCGGGGTGGCGCAGTGGGCGGCCTGGGCGGCGGGCGCGGTGGCGACGAGGGTGCCGGCGGCCATCGCGGCGGCGGCGCCGATCGCCTGGAGCCGTCGTACGGTGCTGCGTGGGGTCACTGGGGTGAACACTTCCTCACGTTCCTACGAAGATCATCTCGGACGGTAGGACACGACAGCCGGACGTCGTGCGACGTCCGGCTGTCGTGCGGGTGGAGCCCGGGTGAACGCTTACAGCGGCGTCACGTACGCGCCCGAGATGCCGCCGTCGACCAGGAAGTCGGTGGCGTTGATGAACGAGGAGTCGTCGCTCGCGAGGAACGCGACGGCGGCCGCGATCTCGGTGGGTTCGGCGAACCGGCCGAGCGGGATGTGGACCAGGCGGCGGGCGGCCCGCTCCGGGTCCTTGGCGAACAGCTCCTGCAGCAGCGGGGTGTTGACCGGCCCCGGGCACAGCGCGTTGACGCGGATGCCCTCGCGGGCGAACTGCACGCCGAGCTCGCGCGACATGGCGAGCACGCCGCCCTTGGAGGCGGTGTACGAGATCTGCGAGGTCGCCGCGCCCATGATGGCGACGAACGAGGCGGTGTTGATGATGGAGCCGCGGCCCTGGCGCTGCATGTAGGGCAGGGCGGCCTTGCAGCACAGGTAGACGGAGGTGAGGTTGACGTCCTGGACCCGCTTCCAGGCCTCCAGGCCGGTGGTGAGGATCGAGTCGTCGTCCGGGGGCGAGATGCCCGCGTTGTTGAAGGCGATGTCGACCGAGCCGTAGGTGTCGAAGGCGGTCTTGAAGAGGGCCTCGACCTCCTCCGGGCTGGTGACGTCGACCTTGACGAACAGGCCGCCGACCTCCTCGGCGGCCGCCTTGCCGGCGCTCTCGTCGATGTCGGCGCAGACCACGTTGGCGCCCTCGGAGGCCAGGCGGCGGGCGGTGGCGAGGCCGATGCCGCTGCCGGCTCCGGTGATGACGGCGGTACGGCCGACCAGGCGGCGGCAGACGATCTCGGTGTCAGAAGTGGTCATGGTGGGCTCAGGCCTCCGTGCTGATGAAGACGTTCTTGGTCTCGGTGAATGCGGTGAGGGCGTCGGGTCCGAGCTCGCGGCCGAGTCCGGACTGCTTGTAGCCGCCGAAGGGGGTCCAGTAGCGGACGCTGCTGTGGGAGTTGACGGACAGGTTGCCGGCGGCGACGGCGCGCGAGACGCGCAGCGCGCGGCCGATGTCGCGGGTCCAGAGGGAGCCGGAGAGCCCGTAGTCGGTCGCGTTGGCCAGGCGTACGGCGTCCTCCTCGTCCTCGAAGGGGAGGACGACGGCCACGGGGCCGAAGACCTCGGCGGCGGCCACGGGCGCGGTGGGGGCGACGTCCGTGATCAGGGTCGGCGGGTACCAGAAGCCGGGGCCCTCGGGGGCGGTGCCGCGGATCGCGGTGAGGTCGTCGGTGACGTAGGACCGTACGCGGTCCAGTTGCACGCGGGAGATCAGCGGACCCATCTGGGTCTTCTCGTCGGCGGGGTCGCCGACGACGACGCCCTCGATGCCGGGGGCGAGCAGTTCCAGGAACCGGTCGTAGGCGGAGCGCTGGACGAGGATCCGCGTACGGGCGCAGCAGTCCTGGCCGGTGTTGTCGAGGAAGGACATCGGCGCGGCGGCCGCGGCGGCTTCGAGGTCCGCGTCGGCGAAGACGATGTTGGGGCTCTTGCCGCCGAGTTCGAGGGTGACGCGCTTCACCCGGTCGGCGCACTTGGCCATGATCTGCTTGCCGACCGGGGTGGACCCGGTGAAGACGATCTTCGCGACGCCCGGGTGCTCGACGAGCGCGTCCCCGGCGACGCTCCCGCGGCCGGGGAGCACCTGGAAGAGGTGCTCGGGGATCCCGGCTTCGAGGGCGAGTTCGGCGAGGCGCAGGGCGGTGAGCGGGGTGGTCTCGGCGGGCTTGAGGAGGACGGCGTTGCCGGCGGCCAGGGCGGGGGCCAGGCCCCAGGCGGCGATCGGCATGGGGAAGTTCCACGGGGCGATCACGCCGATGACGCCGAGGGGTTCGAGGAAGGTGACGTCGATGCCGCCGGCGACGGGGATCTGCCGTCCGGAGAGCCGCTCCACTCCCCCGGCGGCGAATTCGAGCAGGTCGCGGACGTTGCCGGCTTCCCAGCGGGCGTTGCCGATGGTGTGTCCGGCCTCGCGGACCTCCAGCCGGGCGAGTTCCTCGATGTGCCCGTCGACGACCGCGGCGAAGCGGCGCAGCAGCCGGGCCCGGTCGGCGGGGGCGGCCGCGGCCCAGCCGCGCTGGGCCGCGGCGGCCCGTGCGACGGCGGCGTCGACGTCGTCCCGTGTGGCGGCCGGGACGACGGCGACGACCTCCTCGGTGGCCGGGTTCAAGACTGTCAACTGGTCGGGGGCCAGCACGTCGGACACGTATTGCCTCACAGATGTTCGGGGGCAGGGTTGGCGGTGGCCGGTCGGCCGGGTGGCGACCGGATGGCCAGGTGACTACAGGCGTTCGAAGGAGCGGCGCAGCTCCCAGTCGGTGACGGCGGAGTCGTACGCGTCCAGTTCCACGCGGGCCATGTTGCGGTAGTGGGCGACGACTTCGGGTCCGAAGGCGGACTTGGCGATCTCGCTGTTCTCCCAGAGCTCCGCGGCCTCGCGCAGGGTGGTGGGAACGTGTGCGAAGTCGGCGGTGTAGGCGTTGCCCGCGCAGGCCTCGGGCAGTTCGAGGCGGTGCTCGATGCCGTACAGACCGGCCGCGACCAGGCCGGCGACGGCGAGGTACGGGTTGACGTCGCCGCCGGGGAGGCGGTTCTCGAAGCGCATGGAGCGGCCGTGGCCGACGACCCGGAGCGCGCAGGTCCGGTTGTCCACGCCCCAGGCGACGGCGGTCGGCGCGAAGGATCCCGGCCGGAAACGCTTGTACGAGTTGATGTTCGGGGCGTAGAGAAGGGAGAAGTCGCGCAGCGCGGCCAGCTGACCGGCCAGGAAGTGCCGCATCACCGGTGACATTCCGCCGGGGCCGTCACCGGCCATCGCGTTGTGCCCGTCGGCGTCGCCCAGCGAGAGGTGGATATGGCAGGAGTTGCCCTCGCGCTCGTCGAACTTGGCCATGAAGGTGAGCGAGACGCCTTCCTGGGAGGCGATCTCCTTGGCGCCCGTCTTGTAGACGGCGTGCTGGTCGCAGGTGGTCAGCGCCTCGTCGTAGCGGAAGGCGATCTCGTGCTGGCCGAGGTTGCACTCGCCCTTGGCGGACTCCACGGTCAGGCCCGCGGCCTGCATCTCGTTGCGGATCCGGCGCAGCAGGGGCTCGATGCGGCCGGTGCCGAGGACCGAGTAGTCGATGTTGTACTGGTTGGCGGGGGTCAGTCCGCGGTAGCCGGAGTTCCAGGCCTGCTCGTAGGTGTCCTGGAAGACCATGAACTCCAGCTCGGTGCCGACCATGGCCGTGTACCCGTGCTCCGCGAGGCGCTCCAGCTGGCGGCGCAGGATCTGGCGGGGCGCGGCGACGACGGGCGAGCCGTCGTTCCAGGCGAGGTCGGCCAGGACGAAGGCGCTGCCCGGGTTCCAGGGGATCCGGCGCAGGGTCGCGAGGTCGGGGTGCATGGCGAAGTCGCCGTAGCCGCGGTCCCAGGAGGACATCTCGTAGCCGTCGACGGTGTTCATGTCCGTGTCGACGGCGAGGAGGTAGTTGCAGCCCTCGGTGCCGTGGGCGAGGACCTCGTCGAGGAAGAACTGGGCGGCGAACCGCTTGCCCTGGAGGCGCCCCTGCATGTCGGGGAAGGCCAGGACGACGGTGTCGATCTCTCCGCCCGCCACGAGGGCGCGGAGCTCCTCGGGGGCGAGCGGGGGCTTGCGGTCTACCACTGGAATCTCTCCTTCGGTGAGCCGAGAACGCCTAAGGTATTGAACAGAACCATTGCTTGGGAAGGGGAGGAGCCGAGATGACCGACACGGCGAGCGAAGGCGGCGCGATCGCGCGGCTGAATCCGGTACTGCGGCAGGTGCGGGCGGGCAACGGTTTCGAGGAGGCCCTGGAGCAGATCCTCCAGGTGGTCCGGCTGGGTCTGGTGCCGGGCGGCGAACGGCTGCCGCCCGAGCGGGAGCTGGCGGAGCGGATGGGGATCAGCCGGGTCACCCTGCGCGAGGTGCTGAAGGTGCTCCAGGACCAGGGCCTGGTGGAGGCCCGGCGCGGGCGGTACGGCGGAACGTTCGTGCTCCCCCGCCCCGACACCCCGGCCGGCGGCGCCGAGGACGAGCTGCGCCGGCGCGTGGTGGGGGTGGACATCGAGGACGTCCTGCGGTTCCGCGAGGTCCTGGAGGTGGGCGCGGCCGGACTGTGCGCCTCCCAGGGGCTGACGGAGGAGGGCTCCGAGCGGCTGCTCGGCGCGCTGGCCGCCACCCACGACGCCCAGCTGGGCGACTACCGCCGCCAGGACACCCTGTTCCACCTCACCCTGTGCGAACTCGCCGGATCGGCCACCCTCACGGCCCAGTACGCCGCCGTCCGGGCCACCGTGAACGACCTGCTGGACTGCATCCCGCTGCTGGTGCGCAACCTGGAGCACTCGCAGCAGCAGCACAGCGCGCTCGTGGAGGCGGTGCTGGAACGCCACCCGGACGCGGCGCGCGAGGTGATGCGCGAGCACTGCTGCGGAACGGCGGCCCTGCTGCGCGGCTTCCTCGCCTAGGTCGTGTCCGTGAGCTTTTCGTAACCCCTGTTTAACGCAGGGGTCTTGCGCAGTCCACTCCCCTACGACAAAGGTACGCCCCACAACCATTGCCCTAGGCAGGAGCGCACATGGCCGACGACACCGAGGCACGGCTGACAGCCGTACCCGAACCCACCACGTCCCCCGAGGGCGGCGACGGCTATCTGGAGCGGCGTACGCTGCGCCGCGGCAGCGCCGGCTGGCTGCTGCTGACCGGCCTCGGCGTCGCGTACGTCGTCTCCGGCGATTTCTCCGGCTGGAACGTCGGCCTCGCCCAGGGCGGCTTCGGCGGCCTCGCCATCGCCACCGTCCTCATGGGCGCGATGTACGCCTGCCTCGTCTTCTCCCTGGCGGAACTCTCCGCGATCCTGCCCACGGCGGGCGGCGGCTACGGCTTCGCCCGCCGTGCGCTCGGCACCTGGGGCGGCTTCCTCACCGGCACCGCGATCCTGATCGAGTACATCCTGGCCCCGGCGGCCATCTCCATCTTCATCGGAGACTACGTCGAATCCCTCAACCTCTTCGGCCTCACCTCCGGCTGGCCGGTCTACCTCGCCTGCTTCGCGGTCTTCATCGGCATCCACCTCTGGGGCGTGGGCGAGGCCCTGCGCTTCTCCCTCGTCGTGACCGCCGTCGCCGTGCTCGCTCTGGTCGTCTTCGCGCTGGGCGCCTTCACCCAGTTCGACCCCTCGCACCTCGACGACATCGCCGTGGACACCACCGCCGCCGGATCGAGCTCCTGGCTGCCGCTGGGCCTCCTCGGCATCTGGGCCGCCTTCCCCTTCGGCATGTGGTTCTTCCTCGGCGTCGAGGGCGTGCCGCTGGCCGCCGAGGAGGCCAAGGACCCGGTGCGCTCCATGCCCCGGGCCCTGTCGATCTCCATGGGCATCCTCGTCCTGCTCGCCCTGCTCACCTTCCTGGCCTCGACCGGCGCACGCGGCGCCGACGCCATCAAGGACGCCGGTAACCCGCTGGTCGTCGCCCTCGAAGGCGACTTCGGCCTCTCCTGGCTGAAGACCTTCGTCAACTACGCCGGTCTCGCCGGCCTCGTGGCCTCCTTCTTCTCCCTCATCTACGCCGGCTCCCGCCAGCTCTTCGCCCTCTCCCGGGCCGGCTACCTGCCGCGCTTCCTCTCGCTCACCTCGAAGCGCAAGGCCCCCTACCTGGGCCTGCTCATCCCCGGCGCGATCGGATTCGCCCTCGCCGCGGCCACCGGCAACGGCCCGCGCATGCTCAACATCGCGGTGTTCGGAGCGACCATCTCGTACGCGCTGATGGCCCTCTCCCACATCGTGCTCCGCAAGCGGGAGCCGGGGCTGGAGCGCCCGTACCGCACGCCCGGGGGCATCGCCACCTCCTCGGTGGCCTTCGTCCTCGCCCTCTCGGCGCTCGTCGCCACCTTCCTGGTGGACAAGGACGCGGCGTTCATCGCACTGGGTGTGTACGCGGTCGCCCTCGCCTACTTCGCGTTCTACAGTCGGCACCACCTCGTGGCCTCCGCGCCGGAGGAGGAGTTCGCGGCGCTGGCGCAGGCCGAGGCCGAACTCAGCCGGGACTGACCCCCGTTCCCCATCCCCTGGAGGTGGCAGCGTGCCCAGGCCGCTCATCGGCATCACGACCTACGTGGAGGAATCCACCCGATACGGGGTGTGGGACGTACCGACGTCCCTCGTCCCCACCGGGTACTACGAACTCGTCCAGGCGGCGGGCGGCGCGGCCGTGCTGCTCCCGCCGGACGAACCCGGTTCGGCGGCGGAGGTGCTGAGCCGGCTGGACGGCCTGGTCGTCGCGGGCGGCCCCGATGTGGACCCGGTCCGCTACGGGGCCGACCGGGACCCCCGTACGGGCGCTCCCGCGACCGTACGGGACGAGTGGGAACTCGCCCTGATCGGGGCGGCCCTGGCGGCGGGGCTGCCGGTGCTGGGCATCTGCCGGGGCATGCAGGCGCTGAACGTGGCCCTGGGCGGCACGCTGGTCCAGCACATCGACGGCCATGCGGTCGGACCGGGCGTCATGTCCTGGCACCCGGTCCGGCCGGTCGGGGGCACCCGGTACGCGGCCCTGGTCCCGGAGGAGGCGGAGGTGCCGACCTACCACCACCAGGCCGTGGACCGCCTCGGCGCGGGCCTGATCGCCTCGGCGCACGCGGTCGACGGCACGGTCGAGGCCATCGAACTGCCCGACCCGGCGCACTGGGTCCTGGGCGTCCAGTGGCACCCGGAGCGCGACAAGGACACCCGCGTGATGTCCGCGCTGGTCGAAGCGGCCGCCCTCACCGCGGCGGTCCCGGCCTGACGGACCGGCCCGCCCGGCTCACCCGGCGCGCGCCGGCCGTGCCGGGTGACCGGTCGAGGACCGCGGCTCAGGGGCGGGCCCGCGTCAGCGACAGCAGGTCGCGGGCCGGGCCCGCCGGCCTGTTGCCCACCGGCCACACCGCCCGCAGGGCCCGCCCGAGCGCCGCCCCCGTCACCGGGACCTCGACCAGCCGCCGCGCCGCCAGCTCCTCCCCCAGCGCCAGCTCGGACAGCACGCACGGGCCCGCTCCGCTCAGCGCCGCCGCCTTCACCGCCGTCGTCGAGGCCAGCTCCAGCAGCGGGGCCGCCAGCCCCCCGCTCCCCGCCAGCGCCGCGTCGAGCACCTGCCGGGTCCCCGAACCCCGCTCCCGCAGGATCAGCGGCGTCGCCGCCAGCTCGGCGGCCGTCACCCCCTTGGAGCGCCGCGCCCAGGCGTGCCCCGGCGCCACCGCCACCACCAGCCGGTCCTGCGCGATCACCGCCGAATCCAGTCCCTCGGGCACCGAGAGCCCCTCCACGAAGCCCAGGTCCGCCTCATGGGCCAGTACCCGCTCCGCGACCACGGCCGAGTTCCCCGCGTGCAGCGACACCGCCGTCCCCGGCCGCTGCCCGCGCAGCGCGATCAGCCACCCCGGCAGCAGGTACTCCGCGATGGTCATGCTGGCGGCCACCCGCAGCCGCGAGTCCCGCCGACCGCGCAGCGCCTGCGCCCCGGCGTCCAAGGCCTCCGCCGCCTCCACCACGCGCCGCGCCCAGTCCGTGACCAGGGCCCCCTCGGCCGTCAGGGTCGACCCGCGCGGCGAGCGGTCCACCAGCGCGACGCCCAGCCGCGTCTCCATGGCCCGGATCCTGCTGCTCGCGGCGGGCTGGGTGATGCCCATGCGCTTGGCCGCGCCGCTCAGGCTGCCGACCCGGGCGACTTCGAGCAGCAGCTCCAGCGCCCCCAGATCCGGTACCCGGTGTGCCAGCGGGACCCACTCCTCGTTACCCATAAAGTCAGTTTATGGCCTTATACAGAGATGGCCCCTGCCGTCGGCCGGGCCGGACCCCGAGGCTGGATCCATGGCCACCACCCTGGCGCGACCCCGCGCCCACACCACCCGGAACCCCGAAGCCCACAAGGCCTTCGCGGCGCTCCGTCACCTCGGTCCCAACTGGTACGCGTCCGTCATGGGCACGGCGATCGTCGCCAACGCCGGCGCGACCCTCCCGTACCAGGTGCCCGGCCAGCGCGTGGCCTGCCAGATCGTCTGGGCGCTGTCCGCGGTGGCCCTCGCCGTCCTGCTCACCGCCCGCGCCGGCCACTGGCTGCACCACCGCGACCAGGCCCGCGCCCACCTCCTCGACCCCGCCGTGGCCCCCTTCTACGGGTGCCTGGCCATGGCCCTGCTGGCCGTCGGCGGCGGCACCCTGATCGTCGGCAAGGACCTCATCGGCCTGAACGCCGCCGTCGCCGTCGACGCCGTGCTCTTCACCGCCGGCACCGCGATCGGCCTGCTGATGGCCGTGGTCGTGCCCTATCTGATGGTGGTCCGGCACAAGGTCGAGGCCTCCCAGGCCACCCCCGTGTGGCTGCTCCCCCTGGTCTCCCCGATGGTCTCCGCCGCCCTGGGCCCCCTGCTGATACCCCACCTGCCCGCCGGCCAGCCCCGCGAGGCGCTCCTGCTGGCCTGCTACGCCATGTTCGGCATCAGCCTGCTGGCCACCCTCCTGATGCTGCCCCTGGTCTTCGGGCGGCTGATCGTGGGCGGGCCCCTGCCCCTGCTGCTGACCCCTACCCTGTTCCTGGTGCTGGGCCCCCTCGGCCAGTCCACCACCGCCGTCAACCAGCTCGCCGACCTGGCCCCCGGGGCGATCGGCGCCCCCTACGCCGGTGCGCTGGGCGCCTTCGCGGTCGTCTACGGGGTGCCCGTGATGGGCTTCGCCCTGCTGTGGCTGGCCCTCGCGGCCGCGATGCTGGTGCGGGCCGCCCGGGGCGGCATGGGCTTCGCAATGACCTGGTGGGCGCTGACCTTCCCCGTCGGCACCTGCGTCACCGGCGCCGCCGGCCTGGCCCGCCACACCGGTCTGACCGCGTTCGCCTGGCTCGCGACCGTCCTGTTCCTGGGCCTGCTGACCGCCTGGCTGCTGGCCGCCGCGCACACCCTGCGCGGGCTGTTCGCCGGCACGCTGCTGCCCCGCTAGCGGGCGGCCCCCAGCGCCGCCGCCAGTACGGCCGGGGCCTCGGCCAGCGAGGGCCCGTACCAGGTGAGGTGGCGGCCGCTGACCAGCGCGCAGGGACGGTCCGGGAAGGCTTCCGGACCGTCCTCGCGGGTGAAGCGGTACGGCTCGTCCGGGAGCACCACCAGGTCGCAGCCGGCGGCGGCCAGCTCCTCCACCGGCACCCGCGGATACCGCTCGGCGTGGTCCGCGTAGAGGTTGTGCACACCCAGCCGGGCCAGCAGGTCCCCCGCGAAGGTGTCCCGGCCGAGCACCATCCAGGGCCGCCGCCAGATCGGTACGAAGGCCCTCAGCGCTCCGGCCGGCTCCACGTCCGCCCAGGCCGCCTCGGCCTCGTCGAGCCACCGCGGCCGTGTCAGCCCCAGGGCCCCCACCAGCACCCGGTCCAGCTCGGTCAGCGCCTGCGGCAGCTCCCGTACCTCGGTGACCAGCACCTCCGTCCCGGCCGCGCGCAGCGCCGCCACGTCCGGGGCCCGGTTCTCCTCCTCGTTGGCGATCACCAGGTCGGGGCGCAGCGCGGTGATCCGCTCCACGTCGGGGTTCTTCGTACCGCCGATCCGCACCGCGCCGCTGCCGTCGAGGCCGCCGGGGTGCGTGCACCAGTCGGTCACCCCGACGAGCAGCCCGGGAGCGCTCGCGGCCACCGCCTCGGTCAGCGAGGGCACGAGCGAGACGACGCGCGTACGGGCGCCGCTCACTGCCCGGGAGAGGGCGGCTCGGAGGTCGCGTGGATGTGCTCTCCGACCGCCACCACCAGGAGCCGGGTGTCCTCGGAGACGGCCCGCCAGCGGTGGCGCACGCCGCCGGACAGGAACAGCGCGTCCCCGCTCTCCAGCCGGTACGCCCGCCCCTCGGCCTCCACCTGGCAGGCGCCCGAGACCACGTACATCAGCTCGTCGTTGCGGTGCTGGTACTCGCGGCCCGCGTCCTGGTCCCCGGTGAACTCCAGCGCGTGCAGCTGGTGGTGTCCGCGTACGAGGGGGCGCACGCCCGGCATCGGCGTGAGCCCGGAGTCGTCGCCGGCCCGTACGAGGTCGACCGTGCGCGCGGTGTCGGAGGCGGCCAGCAGCTCGACGGCCGTGGTCTCCAGCGCGTCCGCGACCCGTTCCAGGGAGCGCATGCTGGGCCGGGCCCGCTCGTTCTCTATCTGGCTGAGGAAGGGCACCGACAGACCGCTGCGCGCCGATACGGCGGCGAGGGTGAGGTGCAGGGCCCGGCGCCGCTTGCGCACGGCCACGCCCACCCGGAGCGGTTCCTTGGCGTCCTTGTCCCGTTCCTTGTCGTCCGAGCCGTCCCTGTCGTCCATGGCGGGGCTGCCCTCCCCTTGTCTGGTCCGTCGGCGTACGTCGGCGTCCGTCTCACATCGGTGTGCTGTAAGCACCTTACGCAGCAACCGTCCCCGGTTTCGCGTGCAAGAGCCGACCAGGGTACGCCCCGGGTGAAACTCCCGTGCCATGTTCGAGCGCACTTACGGCCACTTTCCGTGCCCCGGGGCGTAACCGTCGGCTGCGGGCACGTGCGCGGGGTGCGGCATCATCGTCTCCGTGACGACGACTCGACGCCTGATGCTGCTGGACACCGCCTCCCTCTACTTCCGCGCGTACTTCGGCGTACCCGACTCCGTGAAGGCCCCGGACGGCACCCCGGTCAACGCGGTGCGCGGGCTGCTCGACTTCATCGGGCGCCTCGTCCAGGACCACCGCCCCGACGATCTGGTGGCGTGCATGGACGCCGACTGGCGTCCGGCCTGGCGGGTGGAGCTGATCCCCTCGTACAAGGCGCACCGGGTCGCCGAGGAGACCGAGAGCGGCCCGGACGTGGAGGAGACCCCCGACACCCTGTCCCCGCAGGTCCCGATCATCGAGGCGGCGCTGGACGCGTTCGGGATCGCCCGGGTGGGCGTCGCGGGGTACGAGGCCGACGACGTGATCGGCACGCTCACGGCGCGCGCCACGGGCCCGGTGGACATCGTCACCGGCGACCGGGACCTGTACCAGCTGGTGGACGACGCCCGGCAGCGGCGCGTGCTGTACCCGCTCAAGGGGGTCGGCACGCTCCAGGTGACGGACGAGGCCTGGCTGCGCGAGAAGTACGGGGTGGACGGCGGGGGGTACGCGGACCTGGCTCTGCTGCGCGGGGACCCGAGCGACGGGCTGCCGGGGGTGCCGGGGATCGGCGAGAAGACGGCGGCGAAGCTGCTGGACGCGTACGGCTCGCTGGCCGGGATCATCGCGGCGATCGACGACCCGAAGTCGAAGCTGACGCCCACGCAGCGCAAGCGGCTGGACGAGTCCCGGCCGTACCTGGCGGTGGCCCCGAAGGTGGTCAAGGTGGCCTCGGACGTTCCCCTTCCGGAGTTCGACCCGGCCCTGCCCGCGGTGCCGGCGCAGCCGGAACTCGTCGACGCGCTGGCGCGCCGGTGGGGTCTGGGCGGAGCGGTGTCGCGCCTGGGCAGCGCGCTGCGCCCGTGAGGTGCTAACTTAGGTAATCCTAAGTGTCAGGGGAGCAAGGGGAGACGCCGTGGCAGAAGGACGCGCCCGCAAGATCGGCACCGCAGTCGTCGTGCGCACAGAGCGGCTGACGCCGCACATGGTGCGCGTCGTGCTGGGGGGCGCCGGACTGGTCCGGTTCAGTGCGGGCGGGTTCACGGACCATTACATCAAGCTCCTCTTCGCCCCCGAAGGCGTCACCTACCCCTCGCCGTGGGACCTGGACCGCATCCGCGCCGAGTACCCGCGCGACGCCTGGCCGCGCCAGCGGGCGTACACGGTGCGCGCCTGGGACCCGGTGCACCTGGAGCTGACGCTCGACTTCGTCGTCCACGGCGACGAAGGACTGGCCGGCCCGTGGGCGGCCCGCGTCCAGCCGGGCGAGCTCGTCCGCTTCCTCGGCCCCGGCGGCGCGTACGCACCGGACCCGGAGGCCGACTGGCACCTGCTCGTGGGCGACGAGAGCGCCCTGCCGGCGATCGCCGCCGCGATGGAGCGGATGCCGGCGGGCGCGCGGGTGCACGCGTTCGTGGAGGTCGAGGGCCCGGAGGACGAGCAGAAGATCGCCACCCCGGACGGCGTCGTCCCGGTCTGGCTGCACCGCGGCTCCGGCCCGCTCGGCGAGAAGCTCGTCGAGGCGGTCAGGGCCCTGGAGTTCCCCTCCCGTGACGTCCACGCCTTCGTCCACGGCGAGGCGGGCTTCGTGAAGGACCTCCGCAGCCACCTGCGTCTGGAGCGGGGCGTCCCCAAGGAGCGCCTGTCGATCTCCGGCTACTGGCGCCTCGGCGAGACCGACGAGGGCTGGCGGGCGATCAAGCGCGACTGGAACGAGCGGGTCCTGGCCGAACAGGAGTCGGCGGCCTGACGCTCGCGGCGGCCCGCCCCGGGAGGCCCGGGGGCGCTTCGATGACCACCCCGCACGAGCCCCGGCGCCGCCCGCACGCCGAGCGGGGTCGCCCGTTCGGCGGGACAATGTCGCCATGCGTACGCTCCACTCGCTCGGCGTAGCAGGAGCAGCCGTCGTGCTGGCCGCGACCGGCACCGCCGCCGCGCCCAGCCCGCCGCCCGCCCCGAAGCCCCAGATCACGGACGCGGAGGTGGACGCCGCACTCGGGCGTCTGCCCGGGTTCGTCACCGACGCCATGCGCAGCACCGGGGTCCCCGGGGCCGCCGTCGCCGTCGTCCACGACGACAAGGTCGTCTACCTCAAGGGCTTCGGCGTCCGCCGCACCGACGCGCCCGGGGCCATCGGCCCCGACACCGTCTTCCAGGTCGCGTCCGTCTCCAAACCGATTTCCTCCACGGTGGTGGCCGGCGCCCTGAAGGACCCCGCCGACTGGAACGGCCGCACCGAACTCCCCGGCTTCGCCCTGAAGGACCCCTGGGTGACCGGCCACGTCACCACCGCCGACCTCTTCTCCCACCGCAGCGGCCTCCCCGACCACGCGGGCGACCTCCTCGAAGACCTCGGCTACGACCAGGCGTACATCCTCGACCACCTGCGCCTGGAGCCCCTCACCCCCTTCCGCGCGAGCTACAACTACACCAACTTCGGCCTCACCGCCGCCGCCGAGGCCGTCGCCCGGCAGCAGGGCACGACCTGGGAGAAGCTCAGCCAGGACACCCTCTTCAAGCCCGCCGGGATGACGCACACCAGCACCGAGTTCTCGTCCTTCATCAACGCTCCCGACCACGCGGCCACCCACGTCAAGAACCCGGACGGCACCTGGTCGCCCCGCTTCGTGCGCGACCCCGACGCCCAGGCCCCGGCCGGCGGCGTGAGCTCCACCGTCACCGACATGGCCCGCTGGCTGCGCCTCCAGCTCGCCGACGGCACCCTCGACGGGAAGCGGATCATCCCCGCCGGCACCCTGGCGGCCACGCGCCTGCCGCACATCGTGTCGCAGGCGCCGACCCCGCCCCTGGACCACACCGGCTTCTACGGGCTCGGCTGGAACGTCTCCTACGACGACGCGGGCCGGCTGCGCCTGAGCCACTCCGGCGGGTTCGAACTCGGCGCCAACACCAACGTCACGCTGCTCCCGCTGGAGAAGCTCGGCATCGTCGTCCTCACCAACGGCGCCCCGGTCGGCATGGCCGACGCCATCGCGATGGACTTCTTCGACACCGCCGAGCACGGCGCGCCGACCACCGACTGGCTGCCGCTCTTCGCCGAGCTGTACGCCCAGCAACTCGGCCCCGGCCCCTCCGCCACCGACTACGCGCACCCGCCCGCGGGCGCGAAGCCGGCCCGCGCCGACAGTGCGTACACCGGCACCTACGTCAGCCCGTACTACGGAAAGCTCACCGTGACGGCGAAGGAGGGCGGCGGGCTCACCCTGTCGCTGGGCCCCAAGCCGATGCGCTTCCCGCTCACCCACTACGACGGGGACACCTTCAGCTACGTGACCTCCGGCGAGAACGCCGTCGGCCGCACCGGGGTGTCCTTCAAGGACGGCACGGTCCGCATCGAGTACCTGGACGCCAACCACCTGGGCACCTTCACCAAGCAGTAGCCGCATAGCCTGGACCCGATGAGACGCAGAACCCAGGCACCCCCCTCGCCCCTGCCCCAGGTCGCCGGCATCGACCCGGTCCGGCTGCGGCTGCCCGCCGACCCCGACGGGCGCTGGCCCGACCTCGGCGGCTACCTCGCCGCGCGCTACGCCGGCACCCGCGGCGCCGAGTCCATCGCGCACCTGCTGCGCGCCGGGCGGGTGTTCGGCCCCGGCGGGCGGGTACTGAGTCCGCAGGACCCGTACGAACCCGGCGCCTACCTGTGGTTCCACCGGGACATGGAGCCAGAGCCCGTGGTGCCGTTCCCGATCCGCGTCGTCCACCGCGACGCGCACCTGCTGGTCGTGGACAAGCCGCACTTCCTGGCGACCACCCCGCGCGGCAGCCACATCACGCAGACCGCCCTGGCCCGGCTGCGCACCGAGCTCGACCTGCCCGAGCTCAGCCCGGCGCACCGCCTGGACCGGCTGACCGCCGGCCTCGTGATGTTCAGCATCCGCCCCGAGGACCGCGGCGCCTACCAGCTCCTGTTCCAGGAGCGGCGCGTGGTCAAGCAGTACGAGGCGCTGGCGCGCCACGATCCGTCGGTGGAACTTCCGCGCACGGTCCGCAGCCACATCGAGAAGACCCGCGGGGTGATGGCCGCGGTCGAGGTGCCCGGCGCCGAGCCGAACGCCGAGAGCCTGGTCGAACTCCGCGACACCAAGGGGGAGCTGGGCCGCTACCGGCTGACCCCGCACACCGGCCGCACCCACCAGCTGCGGGTGCACATGAACGGCCTCGGGCTGCCGATCCTCGGCGACCCGCTCTATCCGCGGCTCACCGACCCGGCCCCGGACGACTACCGCAGACCGCTCCAGCTCCTCGCCCGCAGCCTGTCGTTCACCGACCCGGTCACCGGCGCGGCGCGCCGCTTCGACAGCGGCCTGACCCTCCTGGCCTGGGAGGACCCCGCCGGCTGGCGGGGTCCCGACGCTCAGCCGACCGAGCTGTAGGCCACCACGCCGCGCAGCAGCGCGTCCACGGCCTTGCGGGCGTTGCGGGCCACCGTGCTCCCGCTGTCGCCGGAGGCCGAGGGCGCCGCGGCCGCGACCTGCCCCAGCACGTCGATGACCTGCTTGCACCAGCGCACGAAGTCGCCGGCGGGCATCTCCGCCTCCCGCAGCACCTCGTCCAGGCTCTTGTCGGAGGCCCACTGGTAGGCCGCCCACGCGAAGCCGAGGTCCGGCTCGCGCTGGCCCACGCCCTCCGCCTGGTTGATGCGGTGCTCCTCCTCCAGCGCGTCGAGGCGGCCCCAGATCCGGACCATCTCGCCCAGCGCCGCCTTGGCCGCGCCGCCCGGCACCTTCGGCGCCACCGCGTCGTCGGACTGCCGCGCCTCGAACACCAACGCCGAGACGCAGGCGGCCAGTTCCGCCGGGGACAGCCCCTCCCAGACGCCCTCGCGCAGGCACTCCGAAGCCAGCAGGTCCAGCTCCCCGTACAGCCGGGCCAGCCGCTTGCCGTGCACGGTGACCTCGTCCTCGCGCAGGTAGTCCAGCTCGGTCAGCAGCGCGTGGATCCGGTCGAAGGTGCGGGCGATCGTGTTCGTCCGCCCCTCGATGCGCCGCTCCAGCTGCTGGGTGTCCCGCTTGAGCCGGTGGTAGCGCTCCGCCCAGCGCGCGTGGTCCTCGCGCTCGTCGCAGCCGTGGCAGGGGTGCGCCCGCAGCGCCGCGCGCAGCCGCGCGATCTCGCGGTCGTCGGCGGCCGCGGCCCGGCCGCGCCCGCGCCGCTCCGGCGCGATGTGCCCGGCCTTGGCCCGCAGTTGGGAGGCCAGGTCCCGACGGGACTGCGGCGAGCGCGCGTTGAACGTCTTGGGGATCCGCATCCGCTCGATGGCCTCGACCGGAACCGGGAAGTCTATCGCGGCGAGCCGCTTGACCTGCCGCTCCGCCGTCAGCACCAGCGGGCGCGGGCCCTCTGCGTACTCGTACCCGCGGTGCCCGTTGACCCGCCCGGCCGGCACCCCCGGGTCCAGGACCAGCGCGAGCCCGGCGAACTTGCCGGTCGGCACGTGGATGATGTCGCCCGGCTTGAGCTTCTCCAGCGAACCGGCCGCCTGCACCCGGCGCTGGGCCGCGCCCTGCTTGGCCAGCTCCGTCTCGCGGTCCTTGAGGTCGCGGCGCAGCTGCGCGTACTCCTCGAAGTCCCCGAGGTGGCAGGTCATGCCCTCCCGGTAGCCGCCCAGGCCCTCCTCGTTGCGCTGCACCTGCCGGGAGATCCCGACGACCGAGCGGTCCGCCTGGAACTGCGCGAAGGAGGTCTCCAGCAGCTCGCGCGAGCGGTGCCGCCCGAACTGGCTGACCAGGTTCACGGCCATGTTGTACGAGGGCTTGAAGCTGGAACGCAGCGGATACGTACGCGTGCCCGCGAGCCCGGCGAGCCCCGCCGGGTCCATGCCCCGCTGCCACAGCACCACCGCGTGGCCCTCGACGTCGATGCCGCGCCGCCCGGCCCGGCCGGTGAGCTGCGTGTACTCGCCCGGGGTGATGTCGGCGTGCTGCTCGCCGTTCCACTTGACCAGCTTCTCCAGGATCACCGTGCGCGCGGGCATGTTGATGCCCAGCGCCAGGGTCTCGGTGGCGAAGACGGCCTTGACCAGGCCGCGGACGAACAGCTCCTCCACGACCTCCTTGAAGGTGGGCAGCATGCCGGCGTGGTGCGCGGCGATGCCCCGCTCCAGGCCTTCGAGCCACTCGTAGTACCCGAGGACGTGGAGGTCCTCGGCGGGGATGGAGGCGGTCCGCTCCTCGACGATCTCGCGCACCCTCAGGCGGGCGGTGTCGTCGTTGAGCCGCAGGCCCGCGAAGAGGCACTGCTGGACGGCGGCCTCGCAGCCGGCCCGGCTGAAGATGAAGTTGATGGCGGGAAGCAGCCCGTCGCCGTCGAGGCGCGCGATGACCTCGGGCCGGCTCGGGGTCCAGATCCGGCCCCGGGAGCGCCGCTCGCGCTCCCGGTCGGCCTCGCGGACCATCTTGCCGCGCCGCCGGTCCTTCGGACTGTACGTACGGGTGTTCTCCTCGCGCGCCATGCGCAGCAGGTCGGGGTTGACCTCGCGGCGCGCGGAGCCGCGGCCCCCGTGGTCGGACTCCTCCTCGAAGAGGTCGTAGATCTTGCGGCCGGCCATGACGTGCTGCCACAGCGGAACGGGCCGCTCCTCGGAGACGATCACCTCGGTGTCGCCGCGCACCGTGTCGAGCCAGTCGCCGAACTCCTCGGCGTTGGACACGGTGGCCGACAGGGACACCAGCGTGACCGAATCGGGGAGGTGGATGATCACTTCCTCCCAGACGGCTCCGCGGAACCGGTCGGAGAGGTAGTGCACCTCGTCCATCACGACGTAGCCGAGGCCGCGCAGCGACTGCGAGCCCGCGTACAGCATGTTGCGGAGCACCTCGGTGGTCATCACGACCACGGGCGCCTCGGAGTTGACGCTGTTGTCGCCGGTCAGCAGGCCCACCTTGTCGGCGCCGTAGCGCTTGACGAGGTCGGCGTACTTCTGGTTCGACAGGGCTTTGATGGGCGTCGTGTAGAAGCACTTGCGCCCCTGGCCGAGGGCGAGGTGCACGGCGAACTCGCCGACGATCGTCTTGCCCGAGCCGGTGGGGGCGGCGACGAGGACGCCCTTGCCGGCCTCCAGTGCCTTGCAGGCCTCGACCTGGTAGGCGTCCAGATCGAATTCGTACATCTCGCGGAAGGGGGCCAGGGCGGTGGCTTCTTCGGCGGCGCGGATCCGGGCAGCGGCGTACCGCTCCGCCGGTGAGAGTTCTTCGGTCATCTTGTCTTCGAGCCTACCCGTCGCCCCTGACAACAGTCGCGATCATTTATACGGACCGCGCACCCGCCCCCGGGCGGCGCCCCGGCGGCCCTGCGGCGGCCCCGCAGGGCTCCTGCGACGGCCCCACGGGGGCCCCCGCCGGGCCTAGGACAGCAGCCGCAGGGCGCCCGGCACGCACTCCGCGGTCACCGGCAGCGGCCCCAGCGGCTCCCCGTCGGCGTAGGCCGTGATCCCGGCCGCCTCCAGGGTGACCTTCGCGGCCCGGTGGACGGTCACCTTCGGATGGCCCAGGTGCGTCCCCTTGTAGACCTGCGGGAAGACCTTCAGCAGGGTGGCGCGGCTGCAGTCGCCCACGACCACCACGTCGAAGAGCCCGTCGTCCGCGACGGCGTCCGCGCAGATGCGCATGCCCCCGCCGTACGAGGAGCTGTTGCCGACGGCCACCAGCGTGGCCTCGGTCTCGATCGCCGGGCCGTCGTCGAGCGTGATCCGGTACGGGAACGGCCGGAAGGAGGCCAGCTCCGCGAGGATCGCCAGGTCGTACTTGAACCGGCCGGCGGGCAGCCGCATCCGGTTGCCGCGGTCGTTGACCCGCGAATCGAAGCCGGAGCACAGCACCGTCCCGTACCAGGTCTGCGCCCGGCCCGGGGTCCCCGCCAGCCGCCCGAGGTCGATCTCGCGGACCCGACCCTCCTTGAGCGCCTCGGCGGCCAGCCGCCCCGCCCGCGCGGGCTCCCGTACGGGCAGCCCCATGGCCCGGGCGAAATCGTTCCCGGTGCCCACAGCGACCACCCCGAGCGGTACCAGCGTCCCGGCCAGTGCCTGCAGGGCCAGCGAGACCACCCCGTCGCCGCCCACGGCGATCACCGCCCCGGTGCCCTCCCGTACGGCGGTGCGCAGCCGGGCCAGCGCGTCCCCGGCATCGGCGCCGAGGACCGTCCGTACGGAGAATCCCGCGGCCCGGAGCGCGGAAGCGGCCGGCTGCGCGGCATGCGCGCCCCGGCCGCGTCCCGCGGTGGGATTGACGAAGAGGGTGATCTCAGCGCTCACCCACGGGAATGTACCTGTCAGGCAGCCGTCACGTCGCGTCGTCGTAGCCGTTGATCTGCCTGCGCCCGCCGTCGGCCTGCTCGGGCAGGGCGGTCGGGGCGTGGACGGGCTCCATCTCGCCGATCGGCGCGGGCGTGAGGTCCAGCTCGGACGCCTCGTCGTCGTCGAGCAGCGCGTCCGGGTTGCCGCGGCGCCGCCTGCGGTCGTTGACCAGGCAGATCCCGAGGGCGATGAAGTAGAGGGCCACGATCGGCGCGGCCAGCGAGATCATGGTCAGCGGGTCGCCGGTGGGCGTGGCGAACGCGGCGAAGATCGTGATGCCCAGCACCATCGCCCGCCACCAGCTCGCCAGCCGCTTCGCGGTCAGCACCCCGGTGAAGTTGAGGAGGATCAGCAGCAGCGGCAGCTCGAAGGCGAGGCCGAAGACGATGACCATGCGCGTGACCAGGTCGAGGTAGTCGTCGACCGGGAGCAGGTTGCGCGCGTTGTCGGGGGTGAATTCGAGGAGGATCGTCGCGGTCTGCGGCAGCAGCTTGTAGGCGAGCACCCCGCCGGCCGCGAACAGCGGAGCCCCGACGGCCACGAAACCGACGGCGTAGCGCTTCTCGTGGTTGTGCAGGCCCGGGGCGACGAAGGCCCACAGCTGGTAGAGCCACACCGGTGCCGAGAGCACCACACCGGCGGTGAGCGAGACCTTGAGGGCGATCGAGAACGGCGCGATGAGGCCGTTCACGGTCATGTCGGCGCAGGGCCGGCCGTTGCGCTGAGAGACCACGCCGTTGGTGCAGCCGACGGAGTCCAGCATCGGCTTCAGCATGAAGTCGATCAGGTTCTTGTAGTAGAGCGCCGCCACGACGGTGATCACGAGGATCGCCAGGACCGACTTCAGCAGGCGGTTTCTCAGCTCACGCAGGTGCTCGACAAGAGGCATCCGCCCTTCGGCGTCCTTGCCCTGCTTGCCTTGCTTCTCCTGCTTGCGGGCAGACTTGAGCAACCCACGTCCCTTGTCTCGTTGCAGATGACCGGCGTGATCCGGGCCGCGGGCGGTCAGCCCGGCGGCCGGGCGATCAGCCCTGGGTGGTGTGGTTCGGCTCGCTGACCGGACGCGAGCCGGTCACGTCGCCGGGGGCGGCCTTGATGGTGCGCGGGGCGGCGGCCTGCTGCGGGGCCTGGTCGGCGACGGTCGCAGCGGTGGCGTTGTCCTCCGCCGCGCTCTCCGCCTTCATGGCCTTGGCCTCGCTCTTGAGGATGCGGGCCGACTTGCCGAGGGAGCGCGCCATGTCGGGGAGCTTCTTGGCACCGAACAGCAGGAAGATCACGGCGATGATCAGGAGGATCTCAAGAGGCTTCAGATTGCCGATCATGTCTGACTTCCTTCTCACCGGAACGGCTGGTTGTGGTGTCAGCGGCCACGGATGGTGCTCCGTGACCGCTCAGGCAAGGATCGTAACCCCCGGGGGTTAACGCCCGGCAATCCCCGGGGGTATCCCGCCTTGCGTACGGCTGGGACCGACGGTACGGGTCCCGACCCGCACTTTCCAGAGATGTGCCCCGTCACGATGCTGTGACTTGTAGCGGGTTGTCCCGTTTCACGGGCGGGCGGCGCCGCCCGCCCGCGCCAGGTCGTCCGCCGCGCGCTCCAGCTCCACCGAGGCGTCCGCGATCCGCCGGCTGGCCAGCTCGACCTGGCCGGACAACCGCCGCACCTCCACGAAGACCCGTACGGCGAGAACGGCGAGAACGGCGAGCCCGAGGAAACCCAGGGCGATTGCGAGCATCGGCCACAGCATGGGTCGAGCCTAGGCCACCGGCCGGCTCAGACGCTGCGCAGGGTGCTCACGCCGCCCCCGGTCAGCAGTTCCACGATGCGCTCACCGGCCGGTTTGCGCACCGAGGCCCCGCACGCGGGACAGGTGAACGAGTAGAACGTGGTGCGCCGGCTCCCGCCGATCACCAGCCGCAGCGCCCCCGCGTCCAGCTCGAAGCGGGCCCGGCAGTCGGAACAGGCCGCTTTGAAGGAGACCGGCGGCCCGGCCGCGGCCTGCACCTTCCGTGACCCGGACGTTGGCGACATCGCTCGGCGCTCCCCTCAGACCGTCCCCGCCGGACGGCGCGGCTCCCGTACGACGGGGCCCGTACCGCACGACCCCGCCGCTTCCCCTTGCCCAGCCCTGCTCGTACCGCTGCTTCAGCCCTGTTCCCCGTAGCCGGCCAGCGCCTCGCGCGCCGCCTGCCGCGCACTGTCGGCCAGCTCCGCGGGCGCCACGATCCGCCCCTCGCGGCCCAGCCGCAGCGCGAGCCGGCGCAGCGAGGCCGGGTCCGGGCTGCGCAGCGTGATCCGCAGGCCGCCGTCCGGCAGCTCCTCGGCGCTGTCGTGCGGGTAGTACTCGGCGACCCAGCGGCCGCCCGGCCCGACCTCGACCACGACCTCCGGGTCCTCGGCGGCCGGCTGGACGAGCCCCTCGGACAGGTCGCGCGGCTCGATGGCGGGCGGCTCGGCCCGCTCGTCCAGCAGCCGGATCTCGGCGACCCGGTCGAGACGGAAGGTGCGCCGGGCCTCGGAGAGGTGGCACCAGCCCTCCATGTAGGTGTGGCCCACCGCGAAGAGCCGGATCGGGTCGACCTTGCGCTCGGTCAGCTCGTCGCGGGCCGGCGAGTAGTAGCGCAGCCACAGCCTGCGGCGCTCGGCGATGGCCCGGTCGACGTCCGCGAAGACCCCGCCCTCCGCCTCGAAGGTCACCGACAGCCGGGAGCTGGCCCCCGCCGCCTCGCCGGCGGCCGCCTCCAGCTTCGCGGTCGCCCGCAGCAGGGCGTCCCGGTCGCTCTCGCGCAGCCCCGGCAGCGTGGCCACGGCGCGGGCGGCGACCAGCAGCGCGGTCGCCTCGTCGGCGGCCAGGCGCAGCGGCTCGGCGGTGGACTCCCCCGAGGCGTCGGGGTTGCGCCACCAGATGCGCTCCCCGTCGGTGTCGATGTCGAGCAGGTCCCCGCCGCGGAAGCTGGTCCCGCACATGGGCAGCACGTCGAGGTCCGAGATCAGCTCGTCCTCGGTGATCCCGAAGGCGCGGGCGACGTCGGCGACGTGCGCCCCGGGGCGCTCGCGCAGGTACGTCACCAGGGACAGCATCCGGCGGGTCTGGTCGATGGCGTTGGCAGCCATGCTGGTACGTCTCCCCCTCAGGGCACGTCTTGCGAACGGTGCGGTGGTGCGATCGGTGCGGCGGACCGGGCGGGCCGCCTCTGGCCCGGCGGGCCGGGCGGGGCCGCCGTCCGGCCCGCCGGGGCGGCCTCAGCCCGCGGCCACGGCGCGCAGCCGGTCCACGACGTCCGCCCGCAGGTCGGCGGGTTCCACGACCACCACGTCCGGCCCGAACTCCACCAGCCAGGCGTCGAGCCCGTGCCCGTACGGGATCTCCAGCTCGTCCCAGCCGTCCCCGCCCTCGCGCACGGCGGTGGCCTTGGCCCGCAGCGGATATCCGGCGCCGCTCCGCAGCCGGATCAGCGCGGAGCGGTCCGCGCTCTCCCCGGCCCAGCTCGCCACGGTCTCCCGTACGGTGACCACGTCCGGGACCTCGGCGGTGTACTTCGCCGACCGGGACTTGACCTTGCCGGTGATCCGGGAGAGCCGGAACACGCGCTCCGCCCCGCGATCACGGTCGTATCCGGCCAGGTACCAGTGGCCGCGCCAGCACTCCAGCGCCCACGGCTCCACCTGCCGGCTCTCGGGCCGCGCGGCGGTGGACTTGCGGTAGTCGAAGACCACGGGCCGGCGGTCGCGGCAGGCCAGCATCAGCGGCTCGAAGGCCGCCTCGTGGACCGGGATGCGCGGCTCGATGGCGCTGTGCTGCCCCTCGTACGGGTCCCCCGCCTCCGGCATCCCGCCCGCGCGCAGCTTCTGCAGGGCGCCGCTGGCGGCTCCGGCCAGGCGGGCCTGCTGCCAGACCTTGGCCGCGAGGCCGAGGGCCGCGGCCTCCTCGGCGTCGAGGGAGACGGGCGGCAGCCGGTTGCTGTCGCGGCGGGCGAGGTAGCCGGTCTCGCCCTCCAGGTTCTCCACCGTCTCGATGACCAGGCCGAGTTCGCGCAGATCGTCCTTGTCCCGCTCGAACATGCGGTTGAACGACTCGTCGTTCCCGGCTTCCATGTACGCCTCGATGGAACCGCGCAGCTCGCGCTTGCTGAGCGGCCGGCGGGTCCCCAGCAGACACAGCGCCAGATTCATCAGCCGCTCGGCCTTGGCAATCGCCATCGACGCCCTTCCGCCCTTCTCCGCCCACACGTTGCACCCACGGCACGCAGGACACGCCCCGTGACCGTTGACCGTACCGCCCCGGCGGGCCCCGGCAAAAGCGAGGGCCCCCGCCTGACGGCGGGGGCCCCTTCAGCGATCGGAGGTCGTCGGATCAGACGCCCATCAGGTCGCAGACGAAGATCAGCGTCTCGCCCGGCTTGATCGCGGGGGTCGGGCTGTTGTCGCCGTACGCCAGGTGGGCCGGGATGACCAGCTTGCGGCGGCCGCCGACCTTCATGCCCTGGACGCCCTGGTCCCAGCCGGCGATGACCTGGCCGATGCCCAGGATGAACTGCAGCGGGGCGCCGCGGTTCCAGGAGGCGTCGAACTCCTCGCCCGTGGAATAGGACACGCCCACGTAGTGGACGGAGACCTTGTTCCCGGCGGTGGCCACGGGGCCGTCGCCCTCCCAGATGTCCTCGATGACCAGGTCGGCGGGGACCGGGAAGTCGGGGAAGTCGATCTCGGGCTTTTCGAGCTGGTTGCTCACGGAACTGCTCCTCAAAACTGAATCAGGTCAACCCGGACAGTCTTACATCACGGCGAGGATGTCGAGGCTGAAGACCAGCGTCGAGTTGGCCGGGATGGTGCCCGTCTCCTTGTCGCCGAAGCCCTGGTCCGGCGGGATGACCAGGAGGATGCGGCTGCCGACCTTCTTGCCGACCAGGCCCTCCTTGAGACCCTTGACCGACAGCTGGTCCATCGGCCAGGTCACCGTCTGGTCCGTGGCGTACGTGCTTTCGAAGGTCTTGTCGTCCTTCCACGTCTTGCCGTTGAACTTGACCACGACGCTGTCGGTGTCCTTGACGGCCGGGCCGTCACCCTCCAGCACGTAGTTCGAGACGAGCTTCGCCGGCGGCGTCACGTCCTTCGGAACGGTCACGGAGACTTCCTTGCCGTCCGTGTTCGTACCGATCTTCGGCAGGTCCTTGTCGTCCTGCGCGACCTCCTTGCCCTTGGCCGAGGCCGGGACCGAGGTGCCCTTGACGATGTCCACGACGAAGACCAGCGTGGCGTTCGGCTTGATCTTCTCGCCGGAGCCCTTGTCGCCGTAACCGAGGTCCGGCGGGATCACCAGCTCCAGGCGGCTGCCGACCTTCTTGCCCTCCAGGCCCTGGTCCCAGCCCTTGATGACCATTCCGGCACCGATGGTCACCTCGAACGGCTTGCCCTTGCCGAAGCTCTGGTCGAACGGCTCCTTGCCGTCCCAGACCTGACCGAGGTAGTTGACCTGGGCGACATCGCCCTTCTTCAGCACCGGGCCGTCGCCCTCGCTGACGGTCACGACCTTCAGTTCCTTCGGCGGGTCCCCCTTTCCCTTCGACAGGGTCGGGGTCTCACCGAACTTGGCACCCTTGGTGATCGCGGGCGCCCCGTTCTTCATCTCGGCAGAGTCGGAGCCGCTGTCACCACAGGCTGCTGCCGACAGCAGCAGAAGGGGTACGACAAGCAGGCCGGCAAGTCGGCGCACGTGTTCCTCAGATCTCAGACGGCGGTGCGGTCGACGCCACTCTAAGGCGTGCGCAGGGCCCCGTACGAGATCCGTACGGGGCCCTGCCCAAGATCAGCGGGATCTCACATCCCCGCGATCAGCTTCTCCACCCGGTCGTCCACCGACCGGAACGGGTCCTTGCACAGCACGGTCCGCTGCGCCTGGTCGTTCAGCTTCAGGTGCACCCAGTCGACCGTGAAGTCCCGCCGCTGCTCCTGCGCCCGGCGGATGAAATCGCCGCGCAGCCGCGCCCGCGTGGTCTGCGGGGGCACCGACTTGCCCTCGAAGATCTTGAGGTCGTTGCAGATCCGCGCCGCCTGCCCCTTGCGCTCCAGCAGGTAGTACAGCCCGCGCCGGCGGTGGATGTCGTGGTAGGCGAGGTCTATCTGAGCCACCCGCGGATTCGACATGGTCATGCCGTGCTTGGCCCGGTACCGCTCGATCAGCTGGTACTTCATGACCCAGTCGATCTCGGTCCCGATCCGGTCCAGGTCCTCCGCGTCGATCGCGTCGAGGGTGCGGCCCCACAGCTCCAGCACCTGGTCCACCGTGCCGGTACGGATCCCCCGGCGCTCGGCGAAGTCCACCGCCTTGTCGTAGTACTCGCGCTGGATCTCCAGCGCCGAGGCCTCCCGGCCGCTCGCCAGACGCACCTTGCGCTGGCCCGTGATGTCGTGGCTGACCTCGCGGATCGCCCGGATCGGGTTCTCCAGGGTCAGGTCCCGCATCACCGTGCCCGCCTCGATCATGCGCAGCACCAGGTCGGTGGCCCCGACCTTGAGCAGCATGGTCGTCTCGGACATGTTCGAATCCCCGACGATCACGTGCAGGCGCCGGTAGCGCTCGGCGTCCGCGTGCGGCTCGTCCCGGGTGTTGATGATCGGCCGCGACCGGGTCGTCGCCGAGCTGACGCCCTCCCAGATGTGCTCGGCCCGCTGGCTCACGCAGTAGACCGCACCCCGGGGGGTCTGCAGCACCTTGCCCGCACCGCAGATCAGCTGGCGCGTGACGAGGAACGGAATGAGGATGTCCGCCAGACGGGAGAATTCCCCGTGCCGGGCCACCAGATAGTTCTCGTGGCAGCCGTACGAGTTGCCCGCCGAGTCGGTGTTGTTCTTGAAGAGATAGACGTCGCCCGCGATTCCCTCCTCGTGCAGGCGGCGTTCGGCGTCGACGAGCAGACCTTCGAGAATGCGCTCGCCCGCCTTGTCGTGCGTGACGAGTTCCGTCACGTTGTCGCATTCGGGAGTTGCATATTCCGGATGCGAACCCACGTCGAGGTACAGGCGGGCACCGTTCCGCAGGAAGACATTGCTGCTGCGGCCCCATGACACAACACGGCGGAAGAGGTAGCGCGCCACTTCGTCAGGAGACAGTCGGCGCTGTCCCCTGAACGTGCACGTGACGCCGTACTCGTTCTCCAGCCCGAAAATGCGGCGGTCCATGACTGAACATTACGCCTTTCGCACTGTTCTGAAACCGGGTTCGGGAACGCCGTTTCGATCAGTTGCCGACGAACCGCTCCGCCGGACCCCCCGCCACGCCGCCGTCCGCGCCCGCATCCGGACCCGCCACCGGGACTGCCGCCGCGCCCGTCACCGTACGCGCGCGGGCGGGAGCGGCCAGGATCCGCTGAGTGACCGTCAGCACCAGCAGCGCCGCCGCACCCGCGACACCCGCCACGGCGAACCCGCTCGCCGTACCCCCCAGTTCCACCGCCGGACCCGCCGCCGCCGTACCGATCGCCGCACCCACCCCGAAGAACGTCACCAGCCACGAGAACGCCTCCGTCACCGTGCCCGCGGGAGCGTGCCGGTCCACGACGATGAACGCACACGCCAGCGCGGGCGCCAGGAACACACCCGCCAGCGCCGCCAGACCCGCCATCGCCACCGGCCCCGGAACCAGCATCAGCGGCAGATAGCAGACCGCCAGCAGCGCCACCAGCAGCCGCAGCCGCCGCTCCGGCGCCCCCGCCCACTGCCGCGCCCCGTACGTCACCCCGCCGGCCAGCGCGCCCAGACCCAGCGCCGCCATCAGCCACCCGTACACCGCCTGGTTCCCGTGGTCATCGGCGTACGCCACACCCGCCACCGTGATCGAACCCAGCGCCCCGCCCACGAAGAAGAACGACCCCAGCAGCGCCAGCAGCCCCGGCGAGCGCAGCGCCCCCAGCCAGTGCGCCTCGCGCGGCTCCGACCGCCAGGCGCGCGAAGGCTCCGACACCACCACCGACAGCGCACCCAGCACACCGATGGCATTGATCACCAGCAGCGCGGCCGCCGGGTCCCACAGCGCCACGAACAGCGTCACCAGCAGCGGACCGACCGTGAACATGACCTCCTGCGCCACCGCGTCCATCGCGTACGCGGCGTGCACCCGCTCCTCCCTGCCGCCGAGCACACCCGGCCACAGCGCCCGCAGCCCGCCCTCCAGCGGCGGGGTGAACAGCCCCGCCACCACCACGGCCCCGTACGCGGCCCAGGCCGACCCGGTGCCCGCCACCGCCAGCCACACCATGCCCAGCGCGGACACCACCGCCGCCGGCAGCTGCACCCGCGGCTGCCCGAACAGGTCGACGGCCCGCCCCAGCAGCGGCTGCCCCACCGCGTTCGCCAGCCCGTACACCGCCGCCAGAGCGCCCGCCAGGCTGTAGCTGCCGCCCTCCGCCCGGGTAAACAGCACGATCGCGATCGGCCCCGTGCCGTTCGGCAGCCGGCCTATGAGCGTGCCCACCAGCAGCCTCGCGGCGTGCCGGGTTCTGAGCAGCTCCGCGTATCCCGCGGCCATGACGGCCCCCTTCTGCCCGGCCCCAGCCGGGGTAATACGTATAACGTGACCCGTCATACGTACCATGGCCACACCACGGGGGTCCACCCGAACAACCGCGACCAGGAGCAGAGTGTGACGAGACCCACCAGCCGCGACGTGGCCACCGCCGCCGGAGTCTCACAAGCCACCGTCTCCCTCGTCCTCGGCGACAAATGGCGCGGCCGCGTCTCCGAACGCACCGCCGGCCTCGTCCGCGAAGCCGCCACCACCCTCGGCTACCGCCCCAACCTCGCCGCCCGCAACCTCCGCCTCGGCTCCACCCGCACCGCCCTCCTCGTCGTCCCCGCCCTCACCAACGAGTTCTTCGCCCGCGTCTACACCGGCGCCGCCCGCATCGCCGCCGAACACGGCTTCGGCGTCGTCCTCTACCCCTCCCCCGACGGCACCGGCCCCGCCCGCGACCCCTTCGCCTCAGCCCGCGCCGCCCTCGACGGCATCATCGCCTCCTCCATGGCCGCCCACGCCCTCGACGCCATCGGCGACGCCGAACTCCCCCTCGTCATGCTCGACAGCGACCCCACCGCCACCCGCGCCGCCGCCCACGTCAACCTCGCCATGGCCGACGGCATGCGCCAGATCACCGCACACCTCCTCGCCCTCGGCCACCGCCGCATCCTCCACCTCGCCTCCGCCGTCGACTCCTGGACCTTCGACGTCCGCGCCGAAGCCCTCGCCGCCCACCTGAAGCCCCACGCCGAGCTGCGCACCGTACGCGCCCAGCTCACCGTCACCGACGCCCGCACGGCCATGGAAACCGCCCTCGCGGCCCCGCAGGACCGGCCCACCGCCGTCGTCTGCGACGACGACATCCTCGCCGCCGGCACCTGCAAGGCCGCCCGCCGCCTCGGCCTGCGCGTCCCCGAGGACCTCTCCGTCACCGGCTTCGACGACCTCGCCCTCGCCACCGCCGTCGAACCCGAGCTCACCACCGTCCACCTCCCCGCCGAACGCGTCGGCGAACAGGGCATGAGCGCCCTCCTCGCCGTCCTCGACGGCACCCCCTGGACCGCCCCCGACCTCCCCGTCGACCTCATCGTCCGCGCCTCCACCGGCCCCGCCCCCGCCTGAGCCCCGCCCCACCCGCCCGCCCGCCCGGCCCCCGACAACGCGAAGGCGCCCCCGGCCACAAGGCCAGGGGCGCCACGAGACACACGTCCCTACTCGGAATCGTCCTCGGGAGCCTCGTCGTTCGACACGGCATCCGCCTGCACCGCCGCCGTGACGTCCGCCTCCAGCAGCCGCGACAACTGCCGCCCCCGGATCCGCTTGAACTTCCGCTGCTGCGCCCGCGTACGGTCCAGCACCGCCACCTCCAGCCGCTCGGCCGGAATCGTCTTGTCCGCACCGTTCGCCTGGCTCGACAGCGCCTGCACCGCCAGCTTCAGCGCCTCCGCCAGGGTCATCCCGTCCCGGTGACGCTGGTCCAGGTACGTACTGATCTGCTCGGCATTGCCGCCGACCGCGACCGAACCGTGCTCGTCCACGATCGAACCGTCGTGCGGCAGCCGGTAGATCTGGTCACCCGCGGCCGTCGCACCGACCTCGGCCACCACCAGCTCCACCTCGTACGGCTTCTCACCGGCCGAAGAGAAGATCGTGCCGAGCGTCTGCGCGTAGACGTTCGCCAGCCCACGGGCCGTCACATCGTCACGGTCGTAGGTGTATCCGCGCAGATCGGCGTAGCGCACGCCACCGATCCGCAGGTTCTCGTACTCGTTGTACTTGCCGGCGGCCGCGAAGCCGATCCGGTCGTAGATCTCGCTGAACTTGTGCAGCGCGCGGGACGGGTTCTCGCCGACGAACACGATGCCGTCGGCGTACTGCAGCACGACAAGGCTGCGACCGCGGGCGATGCCCTTCCGGGCGTATTCCGCCCGGTCGGCCATGGCCTGCTGGGGTGACACATAGAACGGAGTCGACACCGGTTATCCGTCCCTTTCTTCTGGGCGACGAGGAGGACTGGTCAGAGCAGGGCCGCGCGCGGCCCGTCGGGCTGCTCGAGCCGCCGGTTGGTGACGCTGCGGGCGAGTTCCTGCGACTCCTCGTCCGTCAGCCTGCGGAAGCCCTCGTCGGTGATGACGGTGACGATGGGGTAGATGTGGCGGTACAGGTCCGGCCCACCGGTCGCCGAGTCGTCGTCGGCGGCGTCGTACAGCGCCTGCACGACCAGGGTGGTGGCCTGTTCCTCCGTCAGATCGGGGCGGTACAGCTTCTTCATGGAGCCCCGGGCGAAGATGGAACCGGAACCGGTGGCGGCGAAGCCGTGCTCCTCGGAGCGGCCGCCGGTCACGTCGTAGGAGAAGATCCGGCCCTTCTCCTTGCCCTCGTCCCAGCCGGCGAAGAGCGGTACCACGGCCAGCCCCTGCATGGCCATCCCCAGATTGCTCCGGATCATGGTGGAGAGCCGGTTGGCCTTGCCCTCCAGGGAGAGGGTCGCCCCCTCCACCTTCTCGAAGTGCTCCAGCTCCAGCTGGAACAGCTTCACCATCTCCACGGCCAGACCCGCCGTACCGGCGATGCCCACCGCGGAGTACTCGTCGGCCGGGAACACCTTCTCGATGTCCCGCTGCGCGATCATGTTCCCCATGGTCGCCCGCCGGTCACCGGCGAGCACGACCCCGCCGGGGAAGGTGGTGGCGACGATGGTCGTCCCGTGCGGCGCCTCGATGACACCGTCGGGCAGCTTCCGGTTCCCCGGCAGCATCTCGGGCGCGTGCGCCCCGAGGAAGTCCATGAAGGACGAGGACCCCGGCGTCAGGAAGGCTGCCGGTAGACGCCCTGTGCCGCGATTGTTGGCTTCCACGCGTTTCCCTCCAGGTACGAGATGGCCCGACGTAGAGTGTCGGGATCGTCTCCCAACTTGCCGATGGCCGAGTTGCAGTTGAAGCACAGTACGCCTCGGACCCTACCCGTCTCGTGGCAGTGATCCACGTGTACGGCTGGAGCCTTCAGGCAGATGCAACAGAGCCCGCCCTGAGCTGCGATCATTTCGTCCCGCTCGGCTTCGGTCATGCCGTACATCCGCTTGAGATGACCTGCGCGGCCCTCGACGGCCCGGCACGCCTTGCAGCGTGTAGACAACCCGTCTGACGCCGTCTTGTTCCGATCCCATTCCGAGTGGGGCTTGATCTCCCTACATCGACGGCAGTACTTGTGCCCCTCAGGAGCTTCAACACGGGGGCGGACATTCTTCCCCTTGGCCTTCTGGCGCTGCTGGTGATATTCGGCCGCGCACGGCCTGCAGTAACACTGCAGGCCGTCTCGCATGGCCTTGTTGGAGGCAAAGGCCTCCAGCGGCTTCAGTAATCCACACCGCGGACACTGCTTCTCTGCCCCGACACTCACGCCCCCCAGAGAGCCTCACCTTCGATTCGAAGGCGAAATCACTCTCCACCCTTCTGAACGAAGGAGCGCACGAAATCCTCTGCGTTCTCCTCGAGCACATCATCGATTTCGTCAAGCACTGAGTCGACGTCGTCGGAGAGCTTTTCCTGGCGCTCCTTGAGGTCGGTCGATTCCTCGACCGCCGCCTCCTCGACCTCCTCGGTCGAGCGAGTCGCCTTCTGCTGTCCGCCGCCGGTGTCCTTGGTCGCCATGTCTACCTCACCCCGCTCGGTTCGCGCGCTCATGTCGAGAGACCCCGGGATCGGGATCTCTCAAGATCAGACCCTACGTCGGACCCTACAAGGAGGGTCCGACATTCGTCCCCGCACTTTCATAACGTGCGGCTTCTTTCATGATTCCCGTAACAGCGGCTTTTCAGCCCTGGTTCCCGCTCAGTACCCGCACCAGGTCCTCCGCCGTGCGGCAGCGGTCCAGGAGCTCCTTCACGTGCTTGCGGGTACCCCGCAGGGGTTCCAGCGTCGGAACCCGCTGGAGGGAGTCCCGGCCCGGGAGGTCGAAGATCACCGAGTCCCACGAGGCCGCCGCCACGTCGTCCGCGTACTGCTCCAGGCACCGGCCCCGGAAGTACGCCCGGGTGTCCTCCGGCGGCTTGCCCTGCGCGCGCTCCACGGCCGTCTCCTCCACCAGCCGCTTCATCTTGCCCCGGGCCACCAGGCGGTTGTACAGGCCCTTCTCGGGCCGTACGTCCGCGTACTGGAGGTCCACCAGGTGGAGCCGGGCCGCGTCCCAGCCGAGCCCGTCGCGCCTGCGGTAGCCCTCCAGGATCTCCCGCTTCGCGATCCAGTCCAGCTCGCCCGACAGGCTCATCGGGTCGCTCTCCAGCCGGCCCAGCACGTCCTCCCAGCGGACCAGCACGTCCTTGGTCTGCTCGTCCGCGTCCGAACCGAAACGCTCGTCCACGTACTTCCTGGCCAGCTCGAAGTACTCCATCTGGAGCTGGACGGCGGTCAGCGTGCGGCCGCTGCGCAGCGTGATGAGGTGTTGCAGGTCGGGGTCGTGGGAGACCTGGTGCAGGGTGCGGACGGGCTGGTCGACGGCCAGGTCCACGTTGATGAAGGAGTCCTCGATCATCGACAGGACGAGCGCGGTGGTGCCCAGCTTGAGGTACGTGGAGATCTCGGAGAGGTTGGCGTCGCCGATGATCACGTGGAGGCGGCGGTACTTCTCGGCGTCCGAGTGCGGCTCGTCGCGCGTGTTGATGATGGGGCGCTTGAGCGTGGTCTCCAGGCCGACCTCGACCTCGAAGTAGTCCGCGCGCTGGCTGATCTGGAAGCCGTGCTCGCGGCCGTCCTGGCCGATCCCGACCCGTCCGGCGCCGGTGACGACCTGGCGGGAGACGAAGAAGGGCGTCAGGTGGCGCACGATCTCCGAGAAGGGGGTCTCCCGCTTCATCAGGTAGTTCTCGTGCGTGCCGTAGGAGGCGCCCTTGTTGTCGGTGTTGTTCTTGTAGAGGTGGATGGGCTGGGCGCCGGGGAGCTGGGCGGCCCGTACGGCGGCCTCGGCCATGATCCGCTCGCCGGCCTTGTCCCAGAGGACGGCGTCGAGCGGGTTGGTGATCTCCGGGGAGCTGTATTCGGGGTGCGCGTGGTCGACGTAGAGCCGTGCACCGTTGGTGAGGATGACGTTGGCGAGGCCGATGTCCTCGTCGGTGAGCTGGCTGTTGTCGGCGGCCTCGCGGGCGAGGTCGAAGCCGCGGGCGTCCCGCAGCGGGTTCTCCTCCTCGAAGTCCCAGCGGGCGCGGCGCGCCCGGTGCATCGCCGCCGCGTAGGCGTTGACGATCTGGGACGAGGTGAGCATGGCATTGGCGTTCGGGTGCCCGGGGACGGAGATCCCGTACTCCGTCTCGATTCCCATTACTCGCCGTACGGTCATGCGGCCCTCCTTGCCCGGCGGCGCTCCCGTTCGGGAGCGGCGCTCAAGTACCGCTGGTGCTCCGGTGCGTGTGCGGTGCCCGTCCCCGCACTGCGCGACCGGCGGTACGGAAGAGCCTAGAACCACTCCGCGCTGGTGGGGAGATCATTTCAGTCATTGACTTCACTCCGTCACCGGCTGAAAAGCAGTCGGTAAAGCAGTCGGCTGCGGGTGCCCGGGCAGGGCACCCGCAGCCGCCCTGTTCGATCAGAGGTACTGACCGGTGTTTGCCACCGTGTCGATGGAGCGTCCGGTGTCCGCGCCCTGCTTTCCGGTGACGAGTGTGCGGATGAATACGATCCGCTCGCCCTTCTTGCCGGAGATCCGGGCCCAGTCGTCGGGGTTGGTGGTGTTGGGCAGGTCCTCGTTCTCCTTGAACTCGTCCACGCAGGCCTGGAGGAGGTGGGAGACCCGCAGGCCCTTCTGGTTGTGTTCGAGGAAGGCCTTGATGGCCATCTTCTTGGCCCGGTCCACGATGTTCTGGATCATGGCGCCGGAGTTGAAGTCCTTGAAGTACAGGACTTCCTTGTCGCCGTTGGCGTACGTGACCTCAAGGAAGCGGTTTTCCTCGGTTTCGGCGTACATCTGCTCGACGACGGTCTGGATCATGCTGTGGACGGCGACCTCGGGCGAGCCGGAGTGTTCGGTGAGGTCGTCGGTGTGGAGCGGCAGCGAGGCCTTGAGGTACTTGGCGAAGATGTCCTTCGCCGCTTCGGCGTCGGGGCGCTCGATCTTGATCTTCACGTCGAGCCGGCCGGGGCGCAGGATGGCCGGGTCGATCATGTCCTCGCGGTTGGAGGCGCCGATCACGATGACGTTCTCCAGGCCCTCCACGCCGTCGATCTCGGCGAGCAGCTGGGGGACGATGGTGTTCTCCACGTCCGAGCTGACGCCGGATCCGCGGGTGCGGAAGAGGGATTCCATCTCGTCGAAGAAGACGATGACGGGGGTGCCCTCGCTGGCCTTCTCGCGGGCACGCTGGAAGACGAGGCGGATGTGCCGCTCGGTCTCGCCGACGTACTTGTTGAGGAGTTCGGGGCCCTTGATGTTCAGGAAGTAGGACTTGCCCTGGGCCTGTCCGGTCACTTCGGCGACCTTCTTGGCAAGGGAGTTGGCCACTGCCTTGGCGATGAGCGTCTTGCCGCAGCCGGGGGGGCCGTAGAGCAGGATGCCCTTCGGGGGCCGCAGTTCGTGTTCCTTGAAGAGGTCGGGGTAGAGGTACGGGAGTTCGACCGCGTCGCGGATCAGTTCGATCTGGTCTCCCAGGCCGCCGATCTTGTCGTAGTCGATGTCGGGGACCTCTTCGAGGACCAGGTCCTCGACCTCGCTCTTGGGGACGACCTCGTAGACGTAGCCGGAGCGGGGTTCGAGCAGGAGGGCGTCGCCGGGGCGGATGGTGATGTCCAGGAGCGGCTCGGCGAGCCTCACCACCCTCTCCTCGTCGGTGTGCCCGACCACCAGGGCGCGCTCGCCGTCCTCAAGGATCTCCTTGAGGGTGACGATGTCCCCGGCCCGTTCGAACTCCATGGCCTCGACCACGTTGAGGGCCTCGTTGAGCATGACCTCCTGGCCGCGCCGGAGGTCTTCCGGTTCGACGCTGGGGCTGACGTTCACGCGGAGCTTTCGGCCGCCGGTGAAGATGTCGACGGTGCCGTCTTCGTTCGCCTGAAGGAAGACACCGAAACCGGCCGGCGGCTGTGCGAGCCGGTCGACTTCCTCCTTGAGTGCGACGATCTGGTCGCGGGCCTCACGGAGCGTATTTGCCAGTCGCTCGTTTTGCGCGGAGACGCCGGCCAGGTTTGTCTGGAGCTCGACGATCCGCTCTTCGAGAATCCTCGTGTGTCGCGGAGAGTCGGCGAGCTTACGTCGCAGGACGGCGATTTCCTGCTCGAGATAGGCAACCTGGCCTGCGGGGTCCTCAGACCCTCGCCCCGGCCGGATGCCGCGGTTGATGTCGTCGTCGTGGGCTGCCACGGTCCTCACCTCCTCCAAGGGGAGCTGGACGCTTCCTGACCCTACCTGGGCTGGTGGTGATTGAAACCCCTAGATCACAAAGACGGTAGAGGTGTGTCCGATCTTCACCCTTGCGTACTCCCTCACGCCAAGGAAATACCCACCCATCAACATCGGAAAGCGGCCGGTTGTAAGGTCGAAGTGTTCAACACCCGTCAGGGCCCGCGCGACTTGCCGCGGCTTGTGGCGGAAACGGATCACTGAGCGCAGGGAACGGCAGGAGATATGACCGTGCAGCAGGAGGCTCCCACGGGTGGTGCCGGGCAGGCCGGCGAGCCGCTAGAGGTCTGGATCGACCAGGACCTGTGCACCGGTGACGGCATCTGTGTGCAGTACGCGCCGGAGGTGTTCGAGCTGGACATCGATGGTCTGGCGTACGTGAAGAGCCCTGAGGACGAGCTTCTGGTGGAGGCGGGGGCGACGACTCCGGTTCCCCTGACGCTGCTGCAGGACGTGGTGGACTCGGCGAAGGAGTGCCCGGGTGACTGCATCCACGTAAGGCGCGTTTCGGACAGGGTCGAGGTGTTCGGTCCGGACGCGGAGTGACGGTTCAAACACTCCTGGCGTCTGAGTTCGTCAGCTCCTGGCGGAATTTTCCGCCGCTCCAGCGCCACTTGGCGAGCTGTTTCACGTCGGGGCTGTAGCGGGGCACCTGGGGCGAGGAGTAGCCGAGGAGGCTGGCGGTGACGACTCCGTCGCTGATCGTGAGATCGGCGGCGGTTTGTCGTTTCCCGGCCTCCAGCAGGGTGGCGACGATCCTGGGGGCCGCGCCGGGGGTCTTGTCCTGGGCGAGTACGTAGATCGCGTGGGGCGGGGTGCCGGATCCGGCGTCGCAGCGTACGGCGGCGACCGTCTCGGGGCGGCCGTCGCCGTCGAGGTCGCCCTGGGCGGTGGCCGTGACGGCCGTCGGCAGGCCCTTGCAGTCCAGCGGGTAGGTGACGGCCGCCGCGTCGGGGGCGGCGGCCTGAGGGCCGCTCGCGGGGGCCGCGGAGGCGCTTGCGGGGCCGGCGTGGCCGGTGGCGGAGGCGTCGGGCTGGACGAGTCCCGCGAGGGCCACGACGCCGGCCATGGCGGTGGCCGTGGCGAGCCAGTGGAGCGGCCGGGCGCCGCTGTGGGGCAGGAATTCCGGTGTCGGCGTCAGCTCGGCGGGGCGGTGCGGCACGCGGGGTGTCTCCTGTGCGAGGGGTGACGGGGAGCCAGCATCGTGCCACACCTCACACCGGGGCGGAACGGCCGGGTCCGTGTCGGCTGGGGCCGGTATGGGGGGTCGCTGGTGGGACAACGAAAAGGCGCTGTGGCTCAGTTCCCGGATCGTCCGGGGAACTGCGCCACAGCGCCTTGGTGTTGGGTGGGCCGGGCGGCCGCCGCGGGGTCTAGGCGGAGCGGTCGCTGCCGGGTCCGTCGTAGTCCTCGCCGTAGGCGCCCTTGGCGGGGCGGCGGCGGCGCATGGGGGGCTCGACGCCGTCCGCGAGGCGGCGGGCGGTGACGAGGAAGCCGGTGTGGCCGATCATCCGGTGGTCGGGGCGGACGGCGAGGCCCTCGACGTGCCAGTTGCGGATCATCGATTCCCAGGGCTGCGGCTCGGCGAAGCAGCCGATCTCGCGGATGGACTCGACCGTCTTGGAGAGCTGGGTGGTGGTGGCCACGTAGCAGCAGAGGATGCCGCCGGGGACGAGGGCCTTCTTGACCGCGTCCAGGCACTCCCAGGGGGCGAGCATGTCGAGGATCACGCGGTCGACGTCGGTCTCGTCCAGGTTGTCCTGGAGGTCGCCCACGGTCAGCTTCCACGCGGGGTGGGGGCCGCCGAAGTAGCGCTCGACGTTGGCGGTGGCGATCTCGGCGAAGTCCGCGCGGCGCTCGTAGCTGTGGAGCATGCCCTGGTCGCCGATGGCGCGCAGCAGGAAGCTGCTCAGGGAGCCGGAGCCCACTCCCGCTTCCACGACGCGGGCGCCGGGGAAGATGTCGGCGAAGGCCAGGATCTGGCCCGCGTCCTTGGGGTAGACCACGGCGGCGCCGCGGGGCATGGACAGGACATAGTCGGGGAGCAGGGGACGCAGCGCGAGGTAGGCGACGTTGCCCGTGGTACGGACGACGCTTCCTTCGGGGGAGCCGATCAGCTCGTCGTGCGGGAAGGAACCCTTGTGGGTGTGGAAATTCTTCCCGGCTTCGAGCGTGAACGTGTAGTGGCGGCCCTTGGGGTCGGTGAGCTGAACCTGGTCCCCGACCTCGAAGGGCCCGCGTCGGCGGGCGGCACCGGTCGGTTCGGACATGTGACCAGTGTATTGGCTTCAGGACTGGGGCCGTGCCATGGCCTTCACGAAGGCCTTCTCGACGTCGAGGGTGGACAGGACGCCGTAGATCTCGCCGGAGGGTTCGAGGACGAGGTATTCGGTGGCGGGGGTGGCGCGCAGGTGGTCGAGGAGCTCTTCGCCGGTGAGTTCGGCGGAGACCTTCATTCCGTCGGTGAGGTCCTGGGCGAGGGTGCTGACGGCGACCCAGGGGCGGCGGTGTTCGGGGACGGAGGCGATGGCGCTCTCGCGGACGATGGAGAGGGGGTCGCCGTGGCCGTCGACGACGACGATGGCGCGGGCGCCGTGGGCGTTGGCGCGGCGCAGGGCCTCGGAGAGGGGGGTGGCGTTCTCGACGGGGACGGCGCGGCGGGTGAGGGTGCGGGCGCGTAGTTCGGGGAGGTGTTCGCGCAGGCGGGCCATGCGCAGGCTGTTGCCGGCGCCGGTCCAGATGATGGCGGCGAGGATCGCGGCGAGGAGGGCGTCCATGACGGTGTTCATGCCGGTGGACTCGATGGCGCCGGTGCCGAGGACGCCGGTGTGGGTGATCATCGGGAGTCCGATGAGGACGGCGACGGCGAGGGCGCGGCCGACCCAGGCGGCGGCGACGGTTCCGGTCATGGGTTTGCCGGTGATGCCCCAGATGACGGCGCGGAGCATGCGGCCGCCGTCGAGGGGGAGGCCGGGGAGCAGGTTGAAGGCGGCGACGAGCAGGTTGGAGATCATCAGGCCGGCGAGGAGGACGCCGGGGACGGTGGCCGGGTCGACGAGTTCCATGCCGAGGTAGAAGGCGCCGGCGAGCAGGAGTGAGAGGAGGGGGCCGACGAAGGCGAGGACGAATTCGCGGCCGGGGGTCTCGGATTCCTTCTCGATCTCGGAGACTCCGCCGAAGAACTGGAGCTGGATGCGGCGCACGGGGAGTTTGAAGCGGAGTGCGGCGACGGTGTGGGCGAGTTCGTGGACGAGGACGGAGGCGTAGAAGGCGACGGCGAAGAAGAGGGAGACGAGGTAGCGGGCCGGGCCGAGGTCGGGCAGGACGCGGTCGAGCTGGTCGCCGAAGACCCAGGTGATGAGGGCGGCGACGAGGAACCAGCTGGGCGAGACGTAGACGGGGACGCCGAAGGGGCGGCCCATGAGGATGCCGCCGCCCGGTCCGGAGCGCTTGTCTGCGCGCTCGCCGGTTTCGTCGGTGTCTGCCACGGCTGTCCTTCGTTCGGTGCTGTCCGGCGGGTTGCGGCCGGCGGTGCTTCCAGTGTGGTGCAGGTGCACGGTCGGTGCGGGGTGGGGGCCCTGGTAGCGCGGTGTGATGCTCCGATCATGCAGGGCGAGGGGGCTCGGCGTCGATGGTATGCGCGCGCTGTCGGCGGCGGGTCGTAGGGTTTTGTCCATGACGACGAGTCCCGGTCCGGTTTCTGGCGCGGCGGATGCGGATGCCGATGCGGCGCCGCGCGCTGTGGCGCCCTCTTCGCTCTCCCCTTCGCGGGCGAGCGATTTCATGCAGTGCCCGCTGCTGTACCGGTTCCGGGTGATCGACAGGTTGCCGGAGAAGCCGAGTGCGGCGGCGACGCGGGGCACGCTGGTGCACGCGGTGCTGGAGCGGCTCTTCGATCATCCGGCGGTGGAGCGGACGGCGCCGCGGGCCAAGGCGCTGATCCCGGGGCAGTGGGACCGGTTGCTGGAGTCGAAGCCGGAGTTGGTGGAGCTGTTCCCGGAGGCGGACGAGGGGGCGGGGCTGGCGCGTTGGCTGACGGAGGCCGAGGCGCTGGTGGAGCGGTGGTTCACGTTGGAGGACCCGACGCGGCTGGAGCCGGTGGAGCGGGAGTTCTTCGTGGAGACGGAGCTGGAGTCGGGGCTGCGGCTGCGCGGGATCATCGACCGGGTGGACGTGGCACCGTCGGGTGAGGTGCGGATCGTCGACTACAAGACGGGCAAGGCGCCGCGGCCGGAGTATGCCGAGGGCGCTCTGTTCCAGATGAAGTTCTACGCGCTGGTGGTGTGGCGGCTGAAGCAGGTCGTGCCGCGGCGGTTGCAGCTGGTGTATCTGGGCAGCGGGGACGTGCTGACGTACGACCCGGTGGTGGCGGATCTGGAGCGGGTGGAGCGCAAGCTGCTGGCGCTGTGGGACGCGATCAAGGAGGCGACGGAGACGGGTGAGTGGCGTCCGCGGCCGACGAAGCTGTGCGGCTGGTGCGATCACCGGGCGGTGTGTCCGGAGTTCGGCGGGACTCCTCCGGTGTATCCGCTGGTGATCGCCCCGAGGCCCGGGGAGGGCACCGGGGCGGGGGCGGGGTCCGGGGCCGGGGAATCCTGAGGGGCCGATCAGGGCAGAATGGGGCGGGTCCGTCGAAGCCGCTGTACGAATACGAGGTACCCCCCGTGGCGATCCGCGTCCTACTGGTCGACGACCAGCCGCTGCTGCGCACCGGCTTCCGGATGATCCTGGAGGCCGAACAGGACCTGGCGGTCGTCGGTGAGGCCGGGGACGGTCTGCAGGCGCTGGAGCAGGTACGGGCGCTGCAGCCCGACGTGGTGCTGATGGACATCCGGATGCCCCGGATGGACGGGGTGGAGGCGACCCGGCAGATCACGGGTCCGGGCCGGGACGGTCCGGCGAAGGTGCTCGTGCTGACCACGTTTGATCTGGACGAGTACGTGGTGGAGGCGTTGCGGGCGGGGGCGAGCGGGTTCCTGCTGAAGGACGCGCCGGCCGTGGAGCTGGTGCAGGCGATCCGGGTGGTGGCGGGGGGCGAGGCGATGCTCGCGCCGAGCATCACGCGGCGGCTGCTGGACAAGTACGCGGGGCACCTGCCGTCGGGTGAGGAGAGCGTGCCGGACACGCTGGGCACGTTGACGGAGCGGGAGGTCGAGGTGCTGAAGCTGGTGGCGCGCGGCCTGTCGAACGCGGAGATCGCGGCGGACCTGTTCGTCAGTGAGACGACGGTGAAGACGCATGTGGGGCACGTGCTGACGAAGCTGGGTCTGCGTGACCGGGTGCAGGCGGCGGTGTACGCGTACGAGAGCGGTCTGGTGCGGCCGGGCGCGGGGGCCTGACGCGCCCGGGGAACGGCCGAAGGGGCCGGCTGCCGCATCGTGCGGCTGCCGGCCCCTTCGCCGTACCGGGTCGGGTCAGCCCTTGCTGATCTCCCAGAAGCGGAAGACGGTGGAGGCGTCCAGCGACCACTGCAGGCCGGTGACGTTGTCGCGGGTGACGGCGTACTGCTTGCTCTGCCAGAGCGGGAGCAGCGGGATCTCGTCGGCGACGATGTCCTGGAGGCGGTTGTAGTCGGGGTTGGCGGCGGTGCGGTCGGACTTCGTGGAGGTCGACGGGATGATCGTCCCGCTGATCTCCTTGTTGTCGTAGTTGTTGTGCACGACGCTCTCGGGGCCGAAGAACGGCTGGGTGAAGCTGTCGGCGTCGGGGTAGTCGGGGACCCAGCCCTTGACGTAGACGCCGTACTTGCCGTCCTGGATGTCCTTCTGGTACTGCGTCCACTCGATGGACTTGACGTCGGCCTCGAAGAGGCCGCTGTCGTTGAGCTGCTTGGCGATGAGCTGGAATTCCTGGTCGGTGGCCGGGCCGGTGCGGCCGGTCGTCGAGTACAGGGTGATCTTCACCTTGTCCTTGATGCCGGCGGCGCGCAGGACGGCTTCGGCCTTCTTCGGCTGGGGGCTGCCGCCGTAGCGGTCGAAGAAGGCGGTGTTGTGGGCGGCGATGCCGGCGGGGACGATCGAGTACAGGGAGGTCGTGGTGCCTTCGTAGACGTCCTTGACGATCGCTTCGCGGTCCACGAGGTAGGCGATGGCCTTGCGGATCGGGAGCTTTCCGGCGACGGGGTCGTTCATGTTGAAGACGAGGTGTTCGACTTCGGCGCCGGTGCCCTGGACGACCTCGACCTTGTGGTCGCCGGTCTTGGTGGAGGACAGGGCGGCGATGTCCTTGGCGGCGAGGCCGCGGAAGGCGAAGTCGACGTCGCCGGTGTCGAGGACCTTCTTGAGGCCGGCCTGGTCGCCGTTGAAGAACTTGAGGGTGACGCCGGTGTTCTTGGCCTTGGCCTTGCCGCTGTAGTTCTCGTTGACGGAGAAGCCGGCGCTCTTGTCGTTGAAGGAGTCCAGCTTGTAGACGCCCGAGCCGATGGCCTTGTTGTCGGTGCGCAGCTTGTCCGCGGGGTATTCGCTGTGGTCGACGATGGAGCCGGCGCCGGAGGCGATCTTGCTGGGGAAGGTGGCGTCGGAGGTCTTGAGGCGGAAGACGACGGTCTTGTCGTCGGGGGTGTCGATGCCGGCGATCGACGACAGCATGACGGCGGGGCCGTTGTCGTCGTTGATCTTCAGCGTGCGCTCGAAGGAGTACTTGACGTCCTTGGAGGTGAGCGGGTGGCCGTTGCTGAACTTGAGGCCGGTGCGCAGGGTGCACTTGTAGAGCTTGCTGTCGGCGCCCTCGAAGTTGCAGCTCTGTGCGGCGTCGGGCTCGGGCGTGGTGCCGCCCTTGGGGAAGGCCAGCAGGGACTGGAAGACGTTGTTGAACAGCAGCCAGGAGCCGGCGTCGTAGCCGGAGGCGGGGTCGGTGGACTGGACCCGGTCGGATATGCCCATGACCACGCCCTTGCCGCCGTCGCCGGTCGGGCTGCCGGTCGAACCGCAACCGCTGAGCAGTGCGGCGGCGGTGGCCGCGCCGAGCGGGGCCGCAAGCCACTGGTTACGTCTCATCACGCGAACGTCCTTCAGAGTCGGTCGAATTGTTTCGTTTGCGCCGGCCTGCGACACCCGCCGCCGGTCCTGCCGTACTGCCGTGCTGCCCTACTGCCGTGCCGTCGGCTCAGCCGCTGACGCCGCGGCCGAGTTCCCACAGCTGGAGGTCGGAGATGGCGTTGACCGACCACTCCACTCCGGTGATCCCGTCGCGCGCGGCGACGTACTGCTTGCCCTGCCACAGGGGCAGGACGGGCACGTCCTCGGCGACGATGTCCTGCATCTCCGTGATCGCGGGGACGGCGACGTTGCGGTCGACGGCGCGCCGGGATTCGGGGATGAGCTTGGTGCGCACCGCGGCGTTGGCGTACGGCGTGCCCAGGAAGTTGTCCTGCTCCAGGAACGGGGCGAGGAAGTTGTCGGCGTCGGGGTAGTCGGGGAACCAGCCGAGCCCGTAGGCGGCGTAGTCGCCCTTCTTCTGGGCGGGCCGGAAGTCGGACCATTCGGAGCCCTGGACGGTGACGTCGAACAGCTGGGTGGAGTTCAGCTGGTTCTTGAGGATCTCGAACTCGGTGGCCGTGCCGTCGCCGTAGTGGTCCTTGGTGTAGTTCAGCGTCAGCTTGACCGGGGTCTTGATCCCGGCGGCCTTCAGCAGGTCGGCGGCCTTGGCGGTGTTGGCCTCGCCGTACTTGTTGAAGAAGGAGTTGACGTGGCCGGGGACGGAGCTGGGGACCAGGGAGTACAGGGGCTGTGCGGCCTTGCCGTAGACCTTGTCGATGATCGCGTTGCGGTCGACGGCGGCGGCGAGGGCCTGGCGGACGGCCTTGTCCTTGACGCCGGGGGCATCGGTGTTGAAGCCGATGTAGCGGATCTCCAGGCCGGGCATCGGGACCAGCTTGACGCCCTTGGGGGGCTTGCCGGCGAACTCGGTGATCTGGGCGGGCGACAGGGTGCGCGAGACCATGTGGACGGATCCAGCGGTCAGGGCCTTGCCCATGGCGGCGGAGTCGTCGAAGGTGCGCAGTTCGACCTTGTCGTTCTGCAGCTTCAGGTCGCCCTTGTAGTTCGGGTTCTTGCTGAAGACGGCGCGGACGAGGTGGTTGTCCTTGACCTCGGCCTTCATCGTGTACGGGCCGGAGCCGTCGACGGCGAAGCCCTCGCGGAGCTTCTTGGCGTCGTAGTTCTTCTCGCTGACGATGCCGGCGGCGGGGGTGGAGAGCTTGTACGGGAAGGTCGCGTCCGGGGTCTTCAGGTGGAAGACGACGGTGTCGGCGGACTTCGCCTCGACGGTGTCGAGGGTGGAGAGCAGCGAGGAGGGGCCGTTCTCGTCCTTGATGGCGAGGACGCGGTCGATGGAGAACTTGACGTCCTTGGCCGTGAGGGGCTCGCCGCTCGCGAACTTGAGGCCGGGGCGCAGGGTGCAGCGGTAGCTCTCGTTGCCGGCGTCGGTGAAGCGGCAGTCGGAGGCCGCTTCGGGGACGGGCTGGCCGCCGCCGCGCGGGGTGTGCATCAGGGTCTGGACGGTCTGCCGCAGGATGTTCCAGGCGCCGGCGTCGTAGGCGTAGGCCGGGTCGAGCGGTGCGGGGGCGTAGTCGGCCGCCTCGTACCGGTCGGTGGTTCCGACGACGATCACTCCGGATCCCGCTGCGCCTCCGCTCGTGCTGCCGCAGGCGGCGAGCGTGGGGGTGAGCAGTCCGGCCGCGGCCGTCAGCACCAGGGTCTTGCGGTTCATGCTGGAAGTACTCCCTATACCGGCACTTGCTCAAAGCGGCGTAAAGGGCACTTCGCGGCGGTCGCCCGTTCAGGGCGGAACGATCGGGCCGGTGTTGTGACGATCGGTCCACGCGGTTCCGGCACATGGGTGTGTGTCCGGGACAGCAGAGGTGCGGCGTAGTGCCCGCGTCGACATTAGTGCTCTGGGAGGGGATGGCTTGAACTGGCAGGACTTGGGGCGTAATCGCACGGTGATGGGTGCGGACTGGCTGTTTATGTGCCGGTCGCCGCAGATTCGGTCAGGAGCTGATCAATCCGGACACAAAGGCAGGTTTCCAAGCCCCCGGACAGGTCCGTCGGGGGCTTGGCGGGTGACAAAGGTCACCCGACTCAACTGCCACGGAAAGGATGGAATTTCAGCCTCCAGGCCATGGAACGGAAGATCCTTCCGTGGGGCCTCGGTCACACCGCCATTCCGTTCGGCACTGAGCGTATGCGGTCAGTTCATCGGAGTGATGAGGGAGCGCAGGAACGGAAGGTCCACGTCCTCCAGTGAGCGGACGATCGTACGGCCCGGCGCCGGTGCGATGACGCCGACGGAGGGCACGGCCACCACCCGGCAGCCGGCCGCCTCCGCGGAGGCCACCCCCGTCGCGGTGTCCTCGATGACCGCGCAGCGCGAGGGGTGGGCGCCGAGGGCGCGGGCGGCGAGCAGGTACGGGTCGGGGTGCGGCTTCGTACGGGCCACCTCGTCGCCGGCGACGCTCAGCGCGAACCGCTCGGGGCCCAGGGCGCGCAGCACCCGGTCGATGACGCGGCGGTGCGAGGCGGAGACGAGGGCGGTGGGCACGTTGTGCCGGGCCAGCTCGGCCAGCAGCCGCTCGGCGCCGGGCATCATCGGGACCTGATCGGCGATGCGCGCTTCGAAGCGCTCGTTGAGCAGGACGCTCAGCTCCCCGATGGTGACGGCGGCGCCGGTGGACTCGATGAGGAAGGCGGCCGAACGGGTCATCGGCCCGCCGACGACCACATCGCGCCAGGACTCCTCCAGGCGGTGGCCGAGCTCGGCGAAGACGTCGACCTCGATCTCCCACCAGAAGCCCTCGGTGTCGACGAGGGTGCCGTCCATGTCCAGCAGCACCGCCTGCAGGGCATGCCCGTCGGCCGTACGGGCCACGGGCGCGGGAACGGTGCTGGTCATCCGGCACACACCTCTCTCAGGGGACGAGAAGGCCGGTCGCCTCTTCCCCATGGGCATTCCCCCGGGGAACAGGCGACCGGCCTGTATGGGACCGACAAGTCTACGTCGGTCCGCGTCAGCGTGCGTTGAAATACTTCGCTTCGGGGTGGTGGATGACGATCGCGTCGGTGGACTGCTCCGGGTGGAGCTGGAACTCCTCGGAGAGGTGGACGCCGATGCGCTCCGGCTGGAGGAGGTCGGCGATCTTGGCGCGGTCCTCCAGGTCGGGGCAGGCCCCGTAGCCCAGTGAGAAGCGGGCGCCGCGGTACTTCAGGTCGAACATGTCCTCGACGGCGGCCGGGTCCTCGCCGCCGAAGCCGAGCTCGGCGCGGACGCGGGCGTGCCAGTACTCGGCCATGGCCTCGGCGAGCTGGACCGACAGGCCGTGCAGCTCCAGGTACTCGCGGTAGGAGTCGGACTCGAACAGCTTGGCGGTGGCCTCGCCGATCTTCGACCCGACCGTGACCACCTGCAGGCCGACCACGTCGGTCTCGCCGGACTCCTCCGGGCGGAAGAAGTCGGCGAGGCACAGGCGCCGGCCGCGGCGCTGGCGCGGGAAGGTGAAGCGGGTCCGCTCGTTGCCGTCGTCGTCGAGGATGATCAGGTCGTCGCCCTTGGAGACGCAGGGGAAGTACCCGTAGACCACCGCGGCTTCGAGCAGGTTCTCGGTGTGCAGCTTCTCCAGGAGGCCGCGCAGCCGCGGCCGGCCCTCGCTCTCGACGAGCTCCTCGTACGTGGCACCGCCGGCGCGGGCCTGCTTGAGGCCCCACTGGCCCTTGAACAGCGCGCCCTCGTCGAGCCAGGAGGCGTAGTCCTTGAGCGGGATGCCCTTGACCACGCGGGTGCCCCAGAACGGCGGGGTCGGGACCGGGTTGTCGACGGCGACGTCGGAGCGGCCGCCCTTCTCCTCGGCCTCCTCCACCTGCGGGAGCGGGGTGTCCCGCTTGGCGACGCGGCGCTGCTTGAGCTCGGGCAGGGAGGCGCCGGGGACCCCGCGCTTGACGGCGATCAGGGCGTCCATCAGGCGCAGGCCCTCGAAGGCGTCGCGGGCGTAGCGGACCTCGCCCTCGTAGATCTCGTGGAGGTCCTGTTCGACGTAGGCGCGGGTGAGGGCGGCGCCGCCGAGGATCACCGGGTAGTCGGCCGCCAGCTTGCGCTGGTTGAGCTCCTCCAGGTTCTCCTTCATGATCACGGTGGACTTCACGAGGAGGCCGGACATGCCGATGACGTCGGCCTTGTGCTCCTGCGCGGCCTCCAGGATCGCGGAGACCGGCTGCTTGATGCCGATGTTGACGACGTTGTAGCCGTTGTTGGTGAGGATGATGTCGACGAGGTTCTTGCCGATGTCGTGGACGTCGCCGCGGACGGTGGCGAGGACGATGGTGCCCTTGCCCTCGTCGTCGGTCTTCTCCATGTGCGGTTCGAGGTAGGCGACCGCGGTCTTCATGACCTCGGCGGACTGAAGGACGAACGGCAGCTGCATCTGGCCGGAGCCGAACAGCTCGCCGACGACCTTCATGCCCTCCAGCAGGGTGTCGTTGACGATGTCGAGCGCGGCCCTGGTCTGCAGGGCCTCGTCGAGGTCGGCCTCCAGGCCGTTCTTCTCGCCGTCGATGATGCGGCGCTGGAGCCGCTCGTCGAGCGGGAGCGCCATGAGCTCCTCGGCTCGGCCGGCCTTGAGGGACTTGGTGTTGACGCCCTCGAAGAGGGCCATCAGCTTCTGGAGCGGGTCGTAGTCCTCGGCGCGGCGGTCGTAGATCAGGTCGAGGGCGGTGCTGACCTGCTCCTCGTCGAAGCGCGCGATGGGCAGGATCTTGCTGGCGTGGACGATCGCCGAGTCCAGGCCCGCCTTGACGCACTCGTCGAGGAAGACGGAGTTCAGCAGGACGCGGGCGGCCGGGTTCAGGCCGAAGGAGATGTTGGACAGGCCGAGCGTGGTCTGCACGTCCGGGTGGCGGCGCTTGAGCTCGCGGATCGACTCGATCGTCGCGATGCCGTCCTTGCGGGACTCCTCCTGGCCGGTGCAGATGGTGAAGGTCAGCGTGTCGATGAGGATGTCGGACTCGTTGATGCCCCAGTTGCCGGTCAGGTCGGCGATCAGGCGCTCGGCGATGGCGACCTTGTGCTCGACGGTACGGGCCTGGCCCTCCTCGTCGATGGTCAGCGCGATGAGCGCGGCGCCGTGCTCGCGGGCCAGGCGGGTGACCTTGGCGAAGCGGGAGTCGGGGCCGTCGCCGTCCTCGTAGTTCACCGAGTTGATGACGGCGCGGCCGCCCAGCTTCTCCAGGCCCGCCTGGATCACGGGAACCTCGGTGGAGTCCAGGACGATGGGCAGCGTCGAGGCCGTGGCGAAGCGGCCGGCGAGCTCCTTCATGTCGGCGACGCCGTCGCGGCCGACGTAGTCCACGCACAGGTCGAGCATGTGCGCGCCCTCGCGGATCTGGTCGCGGGCCATCTCGACGCAGTCGTCCCAGCGGGCCTCCAGCATGGCCTCGCGGAACTTCTTGGAGCCGTTGGCGTTCGTCCGCTCGCCGATCGCCATGTACGCGGTGTCCTGGCGGAAGGGGACGGTCTGGTAGAGGGAGGACGCGCCGGGCTCCGGGCGGGGCTCGCGGACGGCCGGGCTGAGCTCGCGGACGCGCTCGACGACCTGGCGCAGGTGCTCGGGCGTCGTACCGCAGCAGCCGCCGACGAGGGAGAGGCCGTACTCGCGGACGAAGGTCTCCTGGGCGTCGGCGAGCTCGGCGGCGGACAGCGGGTAGTGCGCGCCGTTCTTGCCGAGGACGGGCAGGCCGGCGTTGGGCATGCAGGAGAGCGGGATGCGCGCGTTGCGGGCCAGGTAGCGCAGGTGCTCGCTCATCTCGGCGGGGCCGGTGGCGCAGTTCAGGCCGATCATGTCGATGCCGAGCGGCTCCAGCGCGGTGAGCGCGGCGCCGATCTCGGAGCCCAGCAGCATGGTGCCGGTGGTCTCGACGGTGACGGAGCAGATCAGCGGGACGGAGACGCCGAGGGCTTCCATGGCGCGGCGGGCGCCGATGATGGAGGACTTGGTCTGCAGGAGGTCCTGGGTGGTCTCGACGAGCAGGGCGTCGGCCCCGCCGGAGATCAGGCCCTCGGCGTTGACCTGGTAGGCGTCGCGGATGGTCGCGTAGTCGATGTGGCCGAGGGTGGGCAGCTTGGTGCCGGGGCCCATGGAGCCGAGGACCCAGCGCTGCTGCCCGGTTTCGGCGGTGTACTCGTCGGCGACCTCGCGGGCGATGCGGGCGCCGGACTCGGACAGCTCGAAGTTGCGTTCGGGGATGTCGTACTCGGCGAGGGCGGCGAAGTTCGCGCCGAAGGTGTTGGTCTCGACGCAGTCCACGCCCACCGCGAAGTACGCGTCGTGGACGGAGCGCACGATGTCGGGGCGGGTGACGTTCAGGACCTCGTTGCAGCCTTCGAGCTGCTGGAAGTCCTCCATGGAGGGGTCCTGCGCCTGGAGCATCGTTCCCATGGCTCCGTCGGCGACGACCACGCGGGTCGCGAGCGCCTCGCGGAGGGCGTCTGCCCGGGTCTGGGTGTCGGCGGGCGGGTTCGGCAACGAGGCCATGGTTGTGCTCCCTGGGATGCGACGGCTGTCGGCTTTGCACCCTCGCTGTGTCAAGGGTGCACGCGGTCAGGGTAACCGCGCGGCACCGGCCCCGGTGGTGCCGTCCCACGTGGCGGACTGCATTCTGTGCGCGGGGGTCTGCCAGGGGTCACCTGGTCGACGGAGGCCTGAACAGTTGCCCAACCATGCACAAGGTCGACATGGGCCGATACTGTTCAGCATTGTCGAACTACGTCAGCAGGAGGCTGCGCGATGGCACGGAACATCCAGTCGCTCGAACGAGCCGCTGCGATGCTGCGACTCCTGGCGGGCGGTGAGCGCCGGCTGGGCCTCTCGGACGTGGCCAGTTCCCTGGGCCTGGCCAAGGGCACGGCGCACGGGATCCTGCGCACGCTGCAGGCCGAGGGCTTCGTGGAGCAGGACCCCGCCTCGGGCCGCTACCAGCTGGGCGCGGAGCTGCTGCGCCTGGGCAACAGCTACCTGGACGTGCACGAGCTGCGCGCCCGCGCCCTGGTCTGGACGGACGACCTGGCCCGGGCGAGCGGCGAGAGCGTGTACGTGGGCGTGCTCCACAAGAGCGGGGTGCTGATCATGCACCACGTGTTCCGCCCGGACGACAGCCGCCAGGTGCTGGAGGTGGGGGCCATGCAGCCGCTGCACTCCACGGCCCTGGGCAAGGTGCTGTCCGCGTACGACCCGGTCGCCCACACGGAGGCGCTGGAGGCGGAGCGCGAGGCGTTCACCCCGCGGACGGTCACCGACGGCGCGGGCTTCGAGGAGATCCTCGACCTGACCCGGGCGCGCGGCTGGGCCGCGGACGTGGAGGAGACCTGGGAGGGCGTCGCCTCGGTGGCGGCGCCGATCCACGACCGGCGCCGGATGCCGGTGGGCGCGGTGGCGGTCGCCGGCGCGGTGGAGCGGGTGTGCGGGGAGGCCGGGGAGCCCCGGGCGAGCCTCGTGGCGTCCGTGCGGGACTGCGCACGGGCCGTTTCACGCGATCTCGGCGCGGGCCGGTTCTAGGCCCCGCACAGAGCGTTCTCGGCCACCCCTTGGCTGCTTTCTGCCCTCTTTTCGCCATATTCCGGCCATCCGATGGCCGAGTTTGGCTGATCGTACCTAGTGGTAACGATCCGACACTTAGGCCTGGACAACCCTTGACGCCTTCTTCACCTGGGATGAAAACTGCCGTTCATCGGTCGGCATTGTCGAACACCTACCGGCAATACGCGTTAGGGTGTGGCAAGGCCATGGACCGGTGAACCACTCACCGAGTGCGCGGACCACCGGACGGGACCCGGTGTCCGCACACCCCTGGACGTAAGACAAAGGAGTCGCGGGTGTCCAGCTCCGACATCTTCATCGGCGAGACCATCGGTACCGCCCTGCTCACACTGCTCGGTGGTGGCGTCTGCGCCGCCGTGACGCTCAAGAGCTCCAAGGCCCGGAACGCAGGCTGGCTCGCGATCACGTTCGGCTGGGGTTTCGCCGTTCTCATCGCCGCCTACGTCTCCGCGCCGCTCTCCGGCGCGCACCTCAACCCGGCGGTCACCGTCGGCCTTGCGATCAAGAACAGCGACTGGAGCGACGTTCCGGTCTACTTCGCCGGCCAGCTCCTCGGCGCCATGCTCGGCGCGGTCCTGATGTGGGTCACCTACTACGGTCAGTTCGCCGCGCACCTCTCGGACCCCGAGCACATCCGTGACGCCAAGCTCGGCCCCGAGGACCCGCACCCGCACGACCAGGCCGGCCCGGTGCTCGGCGTCTTCTCCACCGGCCCCGAGATCCGCAACGTCGTCCAGAACCTCGCCACCGAGATAATCGGCACGGCCGTCCTGGTCCTGGCGATCCTGACCCAGGGCCTCCAGGACGACGGCAAGGGCCTCGGCGTCATCGGCGTCCTGATCACCTCCTTCGTCGTCGTCGGCATCGGCCTCTCCCTGGGCGGTCCGACCGGCTACGCCATCAACCCGGTCCGCGACCTCGGCCCGCGCATCGTCCACGCCCTGCTGCCGCTTCCCCACAAGGGCGGCTCCGACTGGGGATACTCCTGGATCCCGGTGGTCGGCCCGCTCGCCGGTGCCGCCCTCGCCGGTGGTCTGTACAACCTCGCGTTCGCCTGATCAGCACCGGCACGTATCGCAAGATCCGCACCGCCCCTGATTCCGCCTACCTAGACCTGCCAGGAGCAGCCACATGAGCCACAGCACCGGCCCCTTCATCGCCGCGATCGACCAGGGCACCACCTCTTCCCGCTGCATCGTCTTCGACCGCGACGGCCGCATCGTCGCCGTCGACCAGAAGGAGCACGAGCAGATCTTCCCGAAGCCGGGCTGGGTCGAGCACGACGCCACCGAGATCTGGACCAACGTCCAGGAGGTCGTCGCCGGCGCCATCGCCAAGGCCGAGATCACCGCCGCCGACGTCAAGGCCGTCGGCATCACCAACCAGCGCGAGACCACCGTCCTGTGGGACAAGAACACCGGCCTGCCGGTGCACAACGCGCTGGTCTGGCAGGACACCCGCACCGACGCCCTCTGCAAGGAGCTCGGCCGCAACGTCGGCCAGGACCGCTTCCGCCGCGAGACCGGCCTGCCGCTGGCGAGCTACTTCGCCGGTCCGAAGGCCCGCTGGCTGCTCGACAACGTCGAGGGCCTGCGCGAGCGCGCCGAGGCCGGGGACATCCTCTTCGGCACCATGGACTCCTGGGTCATCTGGAACCTCACCGGCGGCGCCCAGGGCGGCGTGCACGTCACCGACGTCACCAACGCCTCGCGCACCATGCTGATGAACCTGCACACCCTGGAGTGGGACGCCAAGATCGCGGAGTCGATGGAGGTCCCGCTCGACATCCTCCCCGAGATCAAGTCCTCCGCCGAGGTCTACGGCCACGTCAAGGACGGCGTCCTCGCCGGTGTCCCGGTCGCATCGGCGCTCGGCGACCAGCAGGCCGCCCTCTTCGGCCAGACCTGCTTCGCCGAGGGCGAGGCGAAGTCCACGTACGGCACCGGCACGTTCATGCTGATGAACACCGGCGACAAGGTCATCAACTCCTACAGCGGCCTGCTGACCACGGTCGGCTACAAGATCGGCGACCAGAAGCCGGTCTACGCGCTGGAGGGCTCCATCGCCGTCACCGGCTCGCTCGTCCAGTGGATGCGCGACCAGATGGGCATGATCAAGACCGCGGCCGAGATCGAGACCCTCGCGCTCTCCGTCGAGGACAACGGCGGCGCCTACTTCGTGCCGGCCTTCTCCGGCCTGTTCGCCCCGTACTGGCGCTCCGACGCCCGCGGTGTGATCGCCGGCCTCACCCGGTACGTCACCAAGGCGCACATCGCCCGTGCGGTCCTGGAGGCCACCGCCTGGCAGACCCGCGAGATCACCGACGCCATGACCAAGGACTCGGGCGTCGAGCTCGCCGCCCTCAAGGTCGACGGCGGCATGACCTCCAACAACCTGCTGATGCAGACCCTCTCCGACTTCGTGGACGCCCCCGTGGTCCGTCCGATGGTCGCGGAGACCACCTGCCTCGGCGCCGCCTACGCCGCCGGCCTGGCCGTCGGCTTCTGGCCCGACACCGACGCCCTGCGCGCCAACTGGCGCCGCGCGGCGGAGTGGACCCCGCGGATGCCCGCCGAACAGCGGGACCGCGAGTACAAGAACTGGCTCAAGGCCGTCGAGCGGTCCATGGGCTGGATCGACGACGAAGACGCCAGCTGACGCACCAGCTGAGTCAATCGACGAGGAGCTAAGAGATATGAGCACCCTGCAGAGCGTCCCCACCCTGGGTACGCACCCGACCGCCGGCTCGAACGCGAGCCGCGCCGAGACCCGTGAGCAGCTGGCGAAGGCCACGTACGACCTGCTGGTCATCGGCGGTGGAATCCTGGGCACCTCGGTGGCCTGGCACGCCGCGCAGTCGGGTCTGCGGGTGGCCATGGTGGACGCCGGCGACTTCGCCGGCGCCACCTCCTCCGCCTCCTCCAAGCTCGTCCACGGCGGTCTGCGCTACCTGCAGACCGGCGCGGTCAAGCTGGTCGCCGAGAACCACCACGAGCGCCGGGTGCTGGCCAAGGACGTGGCCCCGCACCTGGTCAACCCGCTCACCTTCTACCTGCCGGTCTACAAGGGCGGACCGGTCGGTGCGGCCAAGCTGGGCGCGGGCGTCTTCGCCTACTCCGCCCTCTCGGCCTTCGGCGACGGCATGGGCAAGGTCATATCCCCCGCCCGTGCCGCCGCCGACAACCCGGGTCTGAAGACGGACAACCTCAAGGCCGTCGCGGTCTACTACGACCACCAGATGAACGACTCCCGCGTCGCCGTCATGACGGTCCGCGCGGCCGTCGAGTCGGGCGCCGTCGTCCTCAACCACGCCGAGGTCACCGGCCTGCGCATGACGCGCGGCCGGGTCACCGGTGCCGAGCTCAAGGACCGCCTCGACGGCACCGAGTTCGGCGTCGACGCGCGCGTCGTGCTCAACGCCACCGGCCCGTGGGTGGACCACCTGCGGCGCATGGAAGACAAGCACTCGATGCCGTCGATCCGCCTCTCCAAGGGCGCGCACATCGTCATGAAGCGCAAGTCGCCGTGGAAGGCCGCCATGGCCACCCCGATCGACAAGTACCGCATCACCTTCGCCCTCCCGTGGGAGGACCAGCTGCTGCTCGGCACCACCGACGAGGTGTACGAGGGCGACCCGGCCGACGTGCGCGCCACCGAGGCCGACATCCAGCAGATCCTGGACGAGGCGGCCTTCTCGGTGAAGGACGCCGACCTGGACCGCTCGCTGATGACGTACGCCTTCGCCGGCCTGCGGGTGCTGCCCGGCGGCCCCGGCGGCGTCGAGAAGGCCAAGCGCGAGACCGTCGTCTCCGAGGGCGCCGGCGGCATGCTGTCGGTGGCCGGCGGCAAGTGGACGACGTACCGCCACATCGGCCGCGTCGTCATGGACAAGCTGGCCAAGCTGCCCGGCAGCCCGCTGACCGACGACATGGAGCCGGTGAAGTCGCTCGTACGCCGGGTGCCGCTGCCCGGTGTCGCCAACCCGAACGCCGTCGCGCACCGCCTGCTGGTGGACCGCGAGCCCGGCACGCGGATGGACCCGCTCACCGCCCGCCACCTGGCCTCGCACTACGGTTCGCTGGCCTTCGACATCGCGCGCCTGGCGAACGAGGACCCGGCGCTGGCCGAGCGGATCCACCCGGACGGTCCCGAGATCTGGGCGCAGGTCGCCTACGCCCGTGACAACGAGTGGGCCGAGACGGTCGACGACGTGCTGCGCCGCCGCACCACGGTGACGGTCCGCGGACTCGACGACGACTCCGTGCGCGCACGGGTCGAGGAGATGCTGGGCCGCAAGGCATAGCTCGTACGCAGGTGGGGAAGAGGGGCGGTTCCGAGGGGAACCGCCCCTCTGTCGTGGGCTGTGGCCGGTGTCCCCTCAAGGCTTAGGCTGGCCCACGTACGCAAGGGAACTTCGGAAGGAGACCTGGGTGATCGAGCTTGAGGGCGTGCCCGAGCTGATCGACCCGGTCATGGTGGCCGCGTTCGAGGGCTGGAACGACGCGGGTGACGCGGCCTCCGGTGCGGTCGCGCACCTGGACCGGGAGTGGAAGGGCGAGGTCTTCGCGGCACTGGACGCCGAGGACTACTACGACTTCCAGGTCAACCGGCCGACGGTGTGGCTGGACAACGGGGTACGGAAGATCACGTGGCCGACGACGCGGCTGTCGGTGGTCCGGATCGGCGGCGCCAAACCGCGCGACCTCGTGCTCGTGCGGGGCATCGAACCGTCCATGCGCTGGCGGTCGTTCTGCAACGAGATCCTGGGCTTCGCGCACGAGCTGGGCGTGGAGATGGTCGTGATCCTGGGCGCGCTGCTCGGGGACACCCCGCACACCCGGCCGGTGCCGGTCAGCGGGGTCACCTCGGACGCGGACCTGGCGCGGACGATGGACCTGGAGGAGACCAAGTACGAGGGCCCCACGGGCATCGTGGGCATCCTGCAGGAGGCGTGTACGCACGCGGGCGTCCCGGCGGTGTCGCTGTGGGCGGCGGTCCCGCACTACGTCTCGCAGCCGCCGAACCCGAAGGCGACGCTGGCGCTGCTGAACCGGCTGGAGGATCTGATCGACATCCGGATCCCGCTGGGTGAACTCCCGGAGGACGCGCGGGCGTGGCAGCTCGGCGTGGACCAACTGGCCGCGGAGGACAGCGAGGTGGCGGAGTACGTCCAGACGCTGGAGGAGGCGCGGGACACGGCGGACCTGCCGGAGGCCTCGGGCGACGCCATCGCCCGGGAGTTCGAGCGGTACCTGCGCCGCCGCGACCCGGCGGCCCCCACGGCCGAGCCGGGCGACGGCTCGTACCTGCGCGATACGAGCAGCGGCCTGACCCGCCCGCCCAAGCGCAAGCCGGACCCCGAGGCGGGGGCCGAGACCGAGCCCGGCGAGGACGACGCGCCCGAGGCGTAGCCCCGGACGCCGCCCCGCGCGGCCGGACACCACGATGCCCCCCCGACCGGACGGTCGGGGGGCATCGGCGGTTTCGGCCCCGGGTCTTACAGGGCCACGCCCAGGAGGGCGTCGACCGTGCGCGAGACCAGGCCCGGCGCGGACTCGTCGTCCCCGTCGGAGGCGTTCTGGGCGTCCACCCAGCGGTCCACGGCCGCGAGCGCGGCGGGGGCGTCCAGATCGTTCGCCAGCGCCTCGCGGACCTCCTCGACGAGGCCGTCGGCCGGCAGGCCGTCCGGGCGGGACACGGCCGCGCGCCAGCGCTCCAGGCGGGCCACCGCCTGCTCCAGGACCTCGTCCGTCCACTCCCAGTCGGCCCGGTAGTGGTGCGAGAGCAGGGCGAGGCGGATCGCCGCCGGGTCCACCCCGGCGCGGCGCAGCGCGGAGACGAAGACGAGGTTGCCCTTCGACTTCGACATCTTCTCGCCGTGCAGCGCGACCATGCCCGCGTGCACGTAGGCCTTGGCCATCGGGAACTCGCCCGTCAGCGCCTGGGCGTGCGAGGCGCCCATCTCGTGGTGCGGGAAGACCAGGTCGGAGCCGCCGCCCTGGATGTCGAAGCCCATGCCCAGGTGGTCCAGGGCGATGGCGACGCACTCGATGTGCCAGCCGGGCCGGCCGCGGCCCAGCGAGCCGCCGTCCCAGCTCGGCTCGCCCGGGCGGGCCGCCATCCACAGCATCGGGTCCAGCGGGTTCTTCTTCCCCGGGCGCTCCGGGTCGCCGCCGCGCTCCGCGGACAGCAGCCGCATCGCCTCGGCGTCGAGGTGGGAGACGCTGCCGAAGTGGGCGTCGGCCTCCACCGAGAAGTAGATGTCGCCGTCCAGCTCGTACGCGGCGCCGGCGTCGCGCAGCCGCTCCACCAGCGGCACGATGCCCGGTATGGCCTCGACGGCGCCGATGTAGTGCTGCGGCGGCAGCATCCGCAGGGCGGTCATGTCCTCGCGGAAGAGGGCCGTCTCGCGCTCCGCGAGCTCGGTCCAGTCCTGGCCGTCGCGCAGCGCCCGCTCCAGGAGCGGATCGTCGACGTCCGTCACGTTCTGGACGTAGTGGACCTGCCGCTTGGTGTCGAGCCACACGCGCTGTACGAGGTCGAACGCGTTGTAGGTCGCCGCGTGACCGATGTGGGTCGCGTCGTACGGAGTGATGCCGCAGACGTAGATACGGGCGACGGGACCGGGGGCGAGGGTGATCGTCCCCTGGGTCGCGGTGTCGTGGATCTGGAGGTCGCGGCCCTTGCCAGGAAGGGCGGGGACCTCAGAAGCGGGCCAGGCATGCATGGGTCGAGCCTAACCGGACGCGTGTTCCGAAAACGAACCGGACCTGCACTGTTGTCCTGATCGGCGCTCTTGCGGTCCGGCCGGTTCTGTGCCTGGCCGGGCTGTGCCCGGCCACGCCTGTTCAGACCGGCGGCCAGGGGATGGCCGGCCACTGCCCGGAGGGCTGCGGGTGCACTCCGGTGCGCAGGAGATCGGCCACCCGGGCGCGTACGGCGGCCAGCTCGACCGGGGTGATCAGTTCGGCCAGCCGGGTGGCGAGCGGCTCCCCGTCGGCCAGCCGGGCCGCCAGGGCGGTGAGCACCTCGCGGGCCTCTTCGGTCAGCGGTTCGCCGGCCCAGCCCCAGAGCAGGGTGCGCAGTTTGTCCTCGCGGTGGAAGGTCACCCCGTGGTCGATGCCGTAGAGCCGCCCGTCGGGCGCGGGGAGCAGGTGGCCGCCCTTGCGGTCACCGTTGTTGATCACGGCGTCGAGGACGGCGAGCCGGCGCAGCCGGGGGTCGTCGGCGTGGACGAGCAGCGCGGTGCGGCCCTCCCCGACGTCGGCGAGGGCGACCGGCTTCCAGCCCTCCCCCGCCTCCTCGCCCTCGACGAGGGCCAGCAGGCCGCCGCCGGACTCCCCGTCACCGGTGTCCTCGCCGTCGGGCTCCCCGCTCTCGCCGGGGCCGATCCACAGCTGGACCATGCCCTCCCCGTACGGCCCGTCGCGCAGCACGGTCGGCGGTACCAGGCCCCAGCCCGTGGCCTCGGAGACCAGGTAGGCGGCGAGCTCGCGCTGCGCCAGGTTCCCGTCGGGGAAGTCCCACAGCGGGCGCTCGCCCTTGACCGGCTTGTAGACGCATTCGGCGCTCAGGCCCCCGTACGTCACCGTGCACAGCAGCACGGCGTTGGACGCCTCGCGGATCCGGCCGACGACCGTGAGCTCGCCGCGCGCCAGCAGCTCCTCAAGTTCCCCCGTGGCGCTCACACCTGGCGCCGGTAGCCGTTCTGGCGCGGGCACACGTGTCCCTCGGGGTCGAGCGGCAGGCTGCACAGCGGGCAGGGCGGCCGGCCCGCGTTGACCACGTCCAGGGCCCGCTTGGCGAAGGCCCTGGCCTGGGCGCCGGTGAGGCGGACCCGGAGCATCGGCGGGCCGTTCTCCTCGTCCTGGAGCAGCCGCTCCTCCGCCTCGGCCAGGTCCTCCTCCGAGTCGGCGTCGAGCTCCACGAGCGCCTGCGCCTCGACGATCATCCGCTGCTCCTCGCCGTCCCAGGCCAGGGCCATGGTGCCGACCCGGAACTCCTCGTCGACCGGGACGTCCAGCGGCGCGGTGTCGGCCGCCTCGGCGGGGGCCATCGCCGGGACGGGGGCATTGCCCCCGGTGCGCCGTACGACCTCGTCCAGCAGCTCGTCCATCCGCTCGGCCAGCGCCGCGACCTGGGTCTTCTCCAGGGAGACGCTGGTGACGCGGGGGCCGGAGGAGGCCTGCAGGAAGAACGTACGGCGTCCAGGCAGGCCGACCGTGCCCGCCACGAAGCGGTCCGGCGGGTCGTAGAGGAACACCTGACGGGGCACGTCCAGTCTCCAAGGCTCGGTGGCGCGTTGTTTCGGCCCGTCCACCCTACTGCGCGCTGCGATCAGGCCGCGCCCGCGCCGCCTCCGACGACCGCGTCGCCTCCGTCCTCGGTCGCGCTCTCGAAATCGGCGGTGCCGGCGGCCGCGGCGTCCGGCGCGGGGGCCGGGCGCGGGGCGAGCGAGCCGAAGTCCCCCGTGTCGCCGAGCCGGAGCAGGAACGGGCGCGTCGGCGTGTAGCGGACGACCGTGACCGAGCAGGGGTCCACGTGGATGCGCTGGAAGAGGTCGAGGTGCATGCCCAGGGCGTCCGCGACGAGGGACTTGATGATGTCCCCGTGCGAGCACATCAGGAAGACGGCGTCGCTGCCGTGCTCCTCCTCGATCCGCGCGTTCCACTCCCGTACGGCGTCCACGGCGCGCGCCTGCATGGCGCGCATCGACTCGCCGCCGGGGAAGGCGGCGGCCGAGGGGTGCTGCTGGACGATCTTCATCAGGGGTTCGTCGGAGAGCTCGGAGAGTTTGCGGTTCGACCAGTCCCCGTAGTGGCATTCGCCGATGCGGTCGTCGGTGTGCAGCTCCAGCTCCGGGCGCGCGGCGAGCAGCGGCGCGAGGGTCTCGCGGCAGCGCTGGAGGGGGCTGCTGACGGCGGCGGCGAGTGGCACGGCGGCGAGCCGTCCGGGCAGCGCCGCCGCCTGCTCGGCGCCGCGCTCGTCGAGGGCCACTCCCGGCGTCCATCCGGCGAGCAGCCCTGCGGTGTTGGCGGTGGACCGCCCGTGTCGTACGAGGATCAGCGTGGCCATGGCGCAAGCGTAAGCGGTCGCCGGTGCGTGCGGACCGGGGGCGGTGGGGGGAGAATGCCGTCCGTGATAGTCGACTGCGCCATGTACCGGGACGGCCGCCGCTCCCCCGCGCCCGAGGACCTCTCGGACGCCCTCGACCAGGCGCGGGCCAGTGGTGACGCCTTCCTCTGGGTCGGCATGTACGAGCCGACGGAGGAGGAGTTCGAGCACGTCAGCAAGGAGTTCCGGCTGCACAGGCTGGCCGTGGAGGACGCGCTGACCGCGCACCAGCGCCCCAAGCTGGAGGTGTACGACGACTCGCTGTTCGTCGTCCTCAAGCCGGTCATGTACGACGACGACACCGACACGGTCACCACCGGCGAGCTGATGCTCTTCATCGGCGACTCCTTCGTGGTCACGGTCCGGCACGGCGAGGGGGCCCCGCTGAGCGCGGTGCGCCACCGGCTGGAGCACGAGCCGGAGGTCCTGCGGCACGGGCCGACGGCGGTGCTGTACGCGGTGGCCGACGCGGTGGTCGACCACTACATCGAGGTCGCAGCCGAGCTCCAGGTGGATCTGGAGGAGGTGGAGGCCGACGTCTTCGCGCCGCAGGCGACGGACACCAAGAACACCGCCGCCCGGATCTACGCCTTCAAGCGGCAGGTGCTGGAGTTCCGCCGGGCCACGAGCCCGCTGCTCCAGCCGATGGACCGGCTGGCCTTCGGGAACGTGCCCTTCGTGCACGAGCACGCGCAGCCGTTCTTCCGTGACGTCGCCGACCATCTGACCAAGGCGAGCGAGTACATCGAGGGCCTGGACCGGCTGCTGTCGGACGCGCTGGCCGCGCACCTGGCGCAGATGGGCGTCCGGCAGAACGACGACATGCGCAAGATCTCGGCCTGGGCGGCGATGGCGGCCGTCCCGACGATGGTGGCGGGGATCTACGGGATGAACTTCGACCACATGTGGGAGCTGCGGCAGCCCTGGGGCTACCCGGCCGTGGTCCTGGTGATGGTGGGCGCCTGTCTGGGCCTGCACCGCCTGTTCAAGACCCGGGGCTGGCTCTGAGGGCCGTCCCGCGGGCCGCGTCTTCCCTCAGGCGTACTCGGGCGTGGTCATCGCCGCGCCGCCCAGCGCGTCGCGCCGCTCCGGCATGCGCAGGCTGATCATCCGGTGCCAGCCGGCGAAGCGCTCGTACGCGTACATCCCGCGGATCCCGGCGGCCAGCGCGGCCGCCTTGGGTGCGGGCCAGCGCAGCAGCCGGCCCATGTGGTCCATGACGGCCAGGCTCACGTCCCGGTAGATGGAGATCTCGGCGAGGGCGCTCTCGCGCAGCACCCGCTGGATGGTCCGGCCGTGCCCCTCGCGGACCAGGCGGAGCAGCTCCTCCTGGCAGTAGGCGAGGTGGTTGTCCTCGTCGTGGCTGATCATGCGGATGGCCTTGCCGACCTCGGGGTGGTCCCCGAACTGCCGGACCAGCATGACCATCTGGTCGGCGGCGCGCTGCTCGGTGACCCGGCTGTGGGCGAGGTAGACGACGATGTCCTGCTCGGTCAGCGGCTCGTCGCGGCGCAGCTTCTCGTGCGCGAGACCGATGCCGCGCCGCTCCAGCAGCATCGTGTAGTCGGTCTCGGGCGGCACGGGGACGGGCGGCAGCCCGCGCTTGCGCAGCAGGGCGTGGAAGATCCGGCCGTGCTTGTCCTCGTCGGCGCCGTGCCGGGTGATCTTGGGCGCGAGCTCGCGCATGCCGTCGGGCACCAGGGCCGCGATCCGGGCGTTCTCCCAGCCGCCCTGGGACTCGCCGCTGGCCGCGATGGAGCAGAACAGCTGGAACGAGTCGTCGTGGTCGACGATCTCCTGGAACAGGCTGCGGGCAGAGAGCATGCATCGAGTCAACGGCCGATCCGGGGGCCCGGCAACCGAAGGGGTGGACGGCTCGGCCGAATGAACGACGGCAACGGGTGGGGTCGCGGGCGTAACCCGCAGGGCGTCGCCCGCGTTGTGCCTGTGTCGGCCGTGGCGGGGAAGACCCCCGAGCCCCCACCACGGCCGCAGAGCTTCGTGGGAGCCGCCTATGCGAGGCCGGCCCGCTCCATGGCTTCCGTACCGGCGCGCAGGGCGGTGATCCGCTCGTCCAGGGTGAAACCGGCCGGGGCGAGCGTGAGGGTGGTGACCCCGGCCTCGGCGTAGGCCCGCATCCCGTCGGCGATCCGCTCGACGGAGCCGAGCAGGGTGGTCGAGTCGATCAGCGAGTGCGGGACGGCCGCGGCCGCGCCCGTCTTGTCGCCCGCCAGGTACTTGTCCTGGATCTCGGCGGCCTCCTTCTCGTACCCCATGCGCTGGGCGAGCTGGTTGTAGAAGTTCTGCTTCCGGCTGCCCATGCCGCCGACGTACAGGGCGGTGTACGGGCGGAACATGTCGGCGAGGCCGCTCACGTCCTCGCCCACGGCCAGCGGGACCGTCGGGCAGACGTCGAAGCCCTCCATGGTCAGGCCGGCCTTCTCGCGGCCCGCCCGGATGTGGGTGAGCGCGGTGGCCTCCAGGTGCTCGGCGGCCGGGAAGATGAGCAGCGCGCCGTCGGCGATCTCGCCGGTCTGCTCCAGGTTCTTGGGCCCGATGGCGGCGATGTAGAGCGGGATGTGCTCGCGCTCGGGGTGCACGGTCAGCTTGATCGGCTTGCCCGGGCCGCCCGGCAGCGGCAGCGTCCAGTGCTCGCCCTCGTAGCTGAGGCGCTCGCGGGACATGGCCTTGCGGACGATCTCCACGTACTCGCGGGTGCGGGCGAGCGGCTTGTCGAACTTGACCCCGTACCAGCCCTCGGAGACCTGGGGGCCGGAGACGCCGAGGCCGAGCCGGAAGCGGCCCTTGGTGAGGGAGTCCAGGGTGGCGGCCGTCATGGCGGTCATCGCGGGCTGGCGGGCCGGGATCTGCAGGATCGCGGAGCCGACGTCGATGCGCTCGGTCTGGGCGGCGACCCAGGCGAGCACGGTCGGGGCGTCGGAGCCGTAGGCCTCCGCCGCCCAGCACACGTCGTAGCCGAGGCGGTCCGCCTCCTGGGCCACGGCCAGGTTGTCGGCGTCCATGCCAGCGCCCCAGTAGCCGAGATTGATGCCGAGCCGCATGTGTCGTCCCCTTACGGTGATGCCGGTTTACCGATCAGTAACGTGGGTCTGCGGGGGACTGTAGCGCGCCAGGGCTTCCCGCGTCAGTGCCCCAGTAGTCTCAGCGGTCATGGAGCAGAGGCATCTCGGCCGCACCGGACTGCGCGTGTCCCGGATCGGCCTCGGCACCCTGACCTGGGGCCGTTCCGAGCAGGGCACGGACGAGTCGGGCGCTGCCGAGCAGTTGAAGACGTTCTGGGAGGCGGGCGGGACGCTCGTCGACACCGCCGACGTGTACGGGGGCGGTGAGGCGGAGTACCTGCTGGGGCAGTTGATCGGCGGACTGGTCCCGCGCCGGGACCTGGTGATCGCGACGAAGTCGGGCTCGGTCCGCGCCGCGGACCGCCGCGTCGACGGCTCGCGCGGCCACCTGCTCGCCGCGCTGGACGATTCGCTGGCCCGGCTCGGCACGGACCACGTCGACCTGTGGCAGGTCCACGCGTTCGACCCGGCGACCCCGCTGGAGGAGACCCTCCAGGCCCTGGACCTGGCGGTGAGCAGCGGCCGGGCCCGCTACGCGGGGGTGGCGGGCTTCTGCGGCTGGCAGCTGGCGAAGGCGGCGACGTGGCAGCTGGCCGCTCCGGGGGTGCGGACGCGGCTGGCCTCGACGCAGATGGAGTACTCGCTGCTCCAGCGGGGCGTGGAGCGCGAGGTGCTCCCGGCGGCGCTGGACCTGGGCGTCGGGCTGCTCCCCTCCTCCCCGCTGGGGCGGGGGGTCCTGACGGGCAAGTACCGGGAGGGCACGACCCCGGCGGACTCCCGGGGCGCCTCCCCGACGATGGCCGGCTTCGTGGACCCCTACCTGGACGAGGCGGCGGGCGGCATCGTGGACGCGGTGGCGACGGCGGCCCAGGGGCTCGCGGTGACCCCGCTCCAGGTCGCGCTGGCGTGGATCCGGGACCGGCCGGGCGTGGTCGCGCCGATCGTGGGCGCCCGGACGTCCGCGCAGCTCAGCGAGGCGTTGTCGGTGGAGCCGCTTACCCTTCCCGAGGAGATCTGCCGGGCGCTGGACGATGTGTCCGCGCCCGTGCACCGCTATCCCGACCACGACTGGAGCACGCTGTGAGCACGGACCGCCAAGCCGACGCCCCGACGGACCCGGCCACCCCCGAGGCGGCCCCCTCCGGCTCGGAAGCGGCGGAGCCGCAGGGCGCCGCCGAAGCCGGTCCCGAAAACGCCGCCCCGCACGCGGCGCCGGAGCCCCACACCGGCGCGGCCGACGCAGGCGGAGCCGGGACCACGGAAGCGGCGGAACCGCCGACCGCGGGGGACGGGGACGGATCCGAGGCGGCCGAGGGCGAAGAGGCTGCGGCCGACCGGCCGGAGGGCGGGGCCGAGGCCGAGGGCGGCGCCGAGGTCGAGGGCGGCGCCGACGCCCAGGGCGGGGAGGGGGGCGGGGAAGCGGGGAAGCCCGCGCTCAGTGAGGCCGCCGCCGAGTTGGCCGCGCAGAAGGTGGAGCGGGAGCGCATCGCCCGCCGCAAGGCGGAGCGGCAGGGACCCGTCGACGCCGGAGCCAAGCTCAGCGGGAAGGCCGCCGACCTGCTGGCCGCCGTACGGGCCGTGGAGAGCGGGGAGAAGCCCTCCCCCGTGTACTTCGACGAGGCCCCCGTCGCCCCGCGGCGCGCTCCGGAGGCTCCCGCGGCCCCCCGCCCCGCCCGGCCCGCCGCCCCCGCCCCGACGGCCGCCGGCATCGAGGGCGTGCGCGCCGTGCTCGCCCGCGGCGGAGCCCCCGAGGCGCTGGCCGTCCCGGCCGCCACCGCCCTCGGCGAGGACGCCGCCGAGCGGCTCGCCGAGGACCCCTGGCGGCTCCTCGCCGTTTCCGGCGTCCGCCCCACGCAGGCCGACGGCTTCGCCCGGGCCCTGCTCGGCCAGGACGCCGGTCCCGGCGACGAGCGGCGCGCCGCCGCCCTCGTGGGCTGGCTGCTGGAGCAGGCGGCGCTCAAGGGCCACACCGCCCTGGAGGCCCCCACCCTCGAAGCGGCCCTGGCCCAGTACGGCGTACCGGACCCCGCCGGGTGCCTGGAGCAGGCCATCGGCGAGGGCGCCGTCCTGGTGTTCCAGGAGCCGCTCGGCCCGCCCGTCGCCGAGGGCGAGGAGCAGCCCGTACGGGTGCTCGTCGGCCTGGAGGGCTACGCGCTGGCCGAGGAGAGCCTGGCCGACGGCCTGGCCCGCCTCGCCAACACCTTCAACGACCCGGCGGACTGGGAGAAGGCCGCCACCGGCCCCGGCGCCGAGCTGATCCGCGCCGTCTCCGGCCACGGCCTGGTCACCCACACCGGCGGGGAGTCCGCCCGCGCCGAACCGCTGGCCCTGCTCGCGGCCGCCCGTGACCTGGGGCTGCGCGTCTGCCTGGCCGCGCACACCCCGGCGCACGGGGCCGTCACCGTCGCGGACCTGCTCTCCGGCGCCGCCGGCCCCGGCCGGGACGCCGACGGGCAGTTCGCGGTGGACCTGCTCGTGGTCCTCGACGCCCCCCAGCTGGACGTGGAGAGCGCCGCCGCCCTCGTCGAGTCCGTCCCCGACGGGGCCCGCCTGGTGCTCTCCGGGGACCCCGGCGTACTCGGATCCGCCGGACCCGGGCGCGTGTTCGCCGATGTGCTCGCGGCCCGCGCCTGCCCGCAGCTGGTCTCCCGCACCCCCGACCCCGGACCGGTCGGCGAACTGGTCTCCGGCGTCGGCGTCGGCGAGCTGAACCAGGTCGACGCCCCCGGCAAGGAGGTCGTCATCGTCCCGGTACGCGACGCCGGGGAGGCCGTCCACCGCTGCGTGCAGCTGGTCGCCGAGTCCGTGCCGCGCGCCTTCGGGATCCCCGTGGACGCCGTCCAGGTCATCACCCCGGGCCACGGCGGCTCGGCGGGTACGCGGGCCCTGAACGCGGCCCTCAAGGAGCGGCTGAACCCCGGCCCCGGCCGGTTCGGCGGGTTCGACCCCGGCGACCGCGTCGTGCACGTGCCCTCGCCCGGCAGGGCCGTCCCGGCCCGGGTGGTGTCGGCCGACGCGCAGGGGCTCCACCTGGACACCGCCGGCGCGCGGATCGTCGTACCGAAGGAGCAGGTGGAGTCACGGGTGCGGCACGGCTGGGCGGTGACGGCGCACCAGGCCGTGGGGGCGCGCTGGCCCGCCGTGGTCGTCGTCCTGCCCGGAGACGCGGCGCAGTCCCTCTCCCGGGACTGGGTGTACACGGCCTTCGGGCGGGCCGAGCGGCACCTGTCGGTGGTGCACGGCGTGGACCAGGCGCTGCCGCGCGCGGTCGCCGAGGTGCTGCCGAAGCCGCGTACGACACGCCTGACCGGGCTGCTGCGGGCCCTCGTGGCGGCGGCGCAGGACCAGCCGGAGTGATACGCGTGTGAGGCGTGCGCGCCGCGGCCCCCGCCCTTTCGGGACGGGGGCCGCGGCGTCGTGCGTACGGGAACGGAAGGGGATCAGGCGGGGGCCAGCCCGGGCCGCGCCTCCTGGCCGCCCGCGGCTTCCTCCTCGTCCCCCTCCTCGTCGAAATCGTCCGTCTCCTCGTCGAAGACGGAGCTCATGTCGAACCGGTGCAGTACGTCCTGCGGATCGGTGTGCCCGAACGGCGAGCCCAGCCACTCCCCCGGTTCGGCCACCTCCTCCGAGGCCGCGATCCAGAGGGTGGAGTCGCCCTCGTCCAGGCCGAAGTCCTTGTGGCGGGAGGCGATCTCGTCGGGCTCGTACTCCCCGAAGAGAACGCCCAGCGCACCGGCGGTGCCGCCGTCCAGGGCGAGCTCGGCCTCCCGGTCGTGGGCGGCGACCCGCTCGGCCTGGGCGATCAGCCTCGCTGGTTCGACGACGGCGTAGTCACGGCGGATGAGCACGCTGAAGGCGGCGGGCTCGGCAGGACCGGTGTACGGGACACCGTCCTCGGGCGTGGGGATCTCGAACGGGGTGACCTCGTCGTAACGGTCGTAGAGGAGCTCGTCGTACTCCTCGGCGGCGGCGGCGAGTTCGTTGAACGCGGCGTAGACGGCCGGATCCTCGTCCCCGATCCTGCTCTCGACCGCGGCGAGGTGACGGTCGAGAGCGGCCTTGACCGCCTCGGCGGCGGCGCGTACCTCGGCAACACTGGGCAGAGCGGCATCAGACATAGTGCAGACGCTATCCGTAGCGGGGCTCTGCCCGCACAATAGATGCGATGCCGGAATACGAATTTGTCGACGTGTACGTGCCCCGCGGTGTGCCCCGGAAGGAGGCGACCCGCCTGCTCACCGACCATGCCGAGTACGGGAACTGGGAGATCGACCGGCTGGCCCTCTACCGGGACGGCAGTCGCCGGGTACGGCTGCGCCGGAGGATCATCCGTCAGGTCCGCGCCACCTGGTGACGCGGGACCGGTGACGCGGACCCCGGAGCGGGGCCCGCGTCGTAAGGCTGCCGCGCCTCAGGCCGCGCTGCGGGCGCGGCGGTAGAGCACGGCGCCGGCCAGCAGCGTGCCCGCGGCGAGCGGAAGGCCCACGCCGAGGACGTCTCCGGCGCCGGTCGCGGCGAGCCCGGCCTGCTGGGCCGGGGCGATGCCCTGGCCGGGGTGGGTCACGGGAGTGACCCCGCCCGTACCCGGTCCGGTGGGCCCACCGGGGAGCCCGGGCGTACCCGGGGTGCCGGGGGTTCCGGGCTGGCCGGGCGTGCCGGGGTTGCCGGGCTGACCGGGCGTGCCGGGGTTACCGGGCGTGCCCGGGGTGCCGGGATTGCCGGGAGTCCCCGGGGTGCCGGGCGTGCCCGGAGTGCCCGGGTGTCCCGGATTGCCGGGCGTGCCGGGGTTGCCCGGGTGGCCGGGAGTCCCCGGGTTGCCGGGGTGCCCCGGCTCGTCCTCGTCGCACGGCTCGTCCGGCTCCTCGGGCTCGGCCGGGTGGCCGGGGTTGCCCGGGTGCCCCGGGTGACCGGGGTGGTTTGGCGTGGCCGAGTCGTTGGAACACCGGTTCCCGAAGGCCGGGTTGAGCAGCCCCACCACCGAGACGGTGTTGCCGCACAGGTTCACCGGAGCGTCCACGGGTACGTGGTCGGAGTTCCCGGACGCCACGCCCGGAGAGTTCACGGCATGGCCGGACGTGCCGGAGTCGGCGTGTGCGTAACCCCCGCCCAGCGCGAGCACACCCCCCGCCGCCGCCATGGTGATCAGCGTCTTCCTGGTGACCGCTGCCTGTCGTCGCATGTGATTGTCCCCCTGCGGTGTAAGAACAGCCGGGCCTGGAAAGCCCGGCGGCCCCGGAGCGCTGGAATGCGCTCCGGGGCCCAAGACTTCAGACGCGTCAGGCGTTGACGCAGGTGTTGCCGAACGCGGGGTTCAGCAGGCCGATCACGTTGACCGTGTTGCCGCAGACGTTCACGGGGACGTGGACGGGGACCTGGACGACGTTGCCGGACAGGACGCCCGGGGAGCCGATGGCCGCACCCTGCGCACCCGCGTCGGCGGCGGCGATGCCCGCACCCGCGAGAACCAGACCACCGGTGGCAGCCGCAGCGGCGACAACCTTCTTAAGCATGAGTTCCTCCTAGTTGGCAATGCGGTCCCAGCCGCGGACCGCACCACCTGTAACGAGGAGGCATCACCAGGGCTACGAGCGTATGAGTGCATTCACTCTTCCCAGTGAGAAACGCACACCTTCCCGATTCTCAGCAGTTGTCGATGAATCGGTCGAGGACGCGCACGCCGAACTTCAGCCCGTCGACCGGCACCCGCTCGTCCACGCCGTGGAACATCCCGGCGAAGTCGAGCTCCGGCGGGAGCTGGAGCGGGGCGAAGCCGAAGCAGCGGATGCCGAGGTCGTCGAAGGACTTCGCGTCCGTACCTCCGGAGAGCATGTACGGGACCGCCCGCGCGATCGGGTCCTCGGCCTTCAGGGCTCCCTGCATGGCGTCCACGAGCCGCCCGTCGAAGTCCGTCTCCAGGGCCTTGTCGCCGTGCACGTCCTCGTACTTCACGCGCGGCCCGAGGATCCGGTCGAGGTCGGCGAAGAACTCGTCCTCGTAGCCGGGCAGGAAGCGCCCGTCCACGTGCGCGGTGGCCTGGCCGGGGATGACGTTGACCTTGTAGCCGGCGCCGAGCATGGTCGGGGCGGCCGAGTTCCGCAGCGTCGCGCCGACCATCTTGGCGATGCCGCCCAGCTTGGCCAGGGTCGCGTCCATGTCGTCCGGGTCCAGCGGGGTGCCCAGCGCGTCCGAGAGCTCGTCCAGGAAGCTCCGTACGGTCTTGGTGACCCTCACCGGCCACTGGTGGCGGCCCAGGCGGCCCACGGCCTCGCACAGCTCCGTGATGGCGTTGTCGTTGTTCGTCATCGAGCCGTGGCCCGCGGTGCCCTCCACCGTGAGCCGCATCCAGTGCATGCCCTTCTGGGCGGTCTCCACCAGGTACAGCCGCAGGTTCTCGTTGACGGTGAACGAGAAGCCGCCGACCTCGCCGATCGCCTCGGTGACCCCGTCGAAGAGGCCGGGGTGCTTGTCCACGAGGTGCCGGGCGCCGTACACGCCGCCCGCCTCCTCGTCGGCGAGGAAGGCCAGCACGATGTCCCGCGGGGGCTTGCGGCCGCTGCGCAGCCGGTCGCGCACGACGGCCAGCGTCATCGCGTCCATGTCCTTCATGTCGACGGCGCCGCGGCCCCACACGCAGCCGTCGGCGATCTCGCCCGAGAAGGGGTCGTACGTCCAGTCGGCGGCGTTGGCCGGGACCACGTCGGTGTGGCCGTGGATCAGCAGCGCCGGCCGCGACGGGTCCTCCCCCTCGATGCGCGCGACGGTCGAGGCGCGGCCCTTGTGGGACTCGAAGATCTGCGGCTCCAGTCCGACCTCGGCGAGCTTCTCCGCGACCCACTCGGCCGCCTTGCGCTCCCCGGGCCCGGAGTGGTCCCCGTAGTTGCTGGTGTCGATCCGGATGAGGTCCCGGCAGAGGTCGACGACCTCGTCCTCGCCCGAGACTGTCCTGCCCGCGCTCGACTCGCTCACGCTGCTTCCTCCCACTGATCGGTACCGACTGCCTCCCCATCCTCCCGCTTCGCCCGGCTCCGCCCAAGGGCGATCCTCGGCCGCAGGGGGGTGTGATCGAGGGCCCCGGAATGTTTGGTAATGTTTTCCACGTCGGAACGGCCCGCGAGGGACGCGAGACAGACACCTTGTCCGGGTGGCGGAATGGCAGACGCGCTAGCTTGAGGTGCTAGTGCCCTTTATCGGGCGTGGGGGTTCAAGTCCCCCCTCGGACACAGAGCGAGAACCCCACTTCGGTGGGGTTCTTCGCGTTGTCCGGCCCTGTCTCGCGGCGGCTGCCGGACGAACGGGGCCCGACGAACGAGGAGGACCCCGCCCGAGGGCGGGGTCCTTCTCTGTCTGCGGGAGCGGGTGTCAGCGGTTCGCGGCGATCTCCGCCACGCGGCGGCGGACCAGGAACCAGCCGCCGACGAGCGCGGCACCGATGACGGGGACGCACATGACCGTGGTGCGGCCGACGCCGCCGTCGCACCACATCAGGACCAGCACGGCGACCAGGAACACCAGCGTGACGATCTGCGTGTACGGGGCCCAGGGCAGGCGGTACGCGGGGCGCTGCACACCGCCCTGCTGCGCGCGCCGCCAGAAGAAGAGCGAGCAGATCATGACCATCGCCCAGGTGCCGAGGATGCCCAGCGAGGCGAAGTTCAGGACGAGCTCGAAGGCGTCCTTGGGCATCAGGTAGTTCAGGCCGACGCCGGCGAGGCCGAAGGCGGCGGTGAAGAGCACGCCGCCGTAGGGGACCTTGCCCTTGTTCATGCGGGCGGTGAACTTCGGGGCGGAGCCGGACATGGCCATCGAGCGCAGGATGCGGCCGGTGGAGTACAGCCCGGAGTTCAGGCTGGAGAGCGCGGCGGTCAGGACGACCAGGTTCATGATGCCGGCGGCGCCGGGGACGCCCAGCTTGTCGAAGACGGTGACGAAGGGGCTCTGGTCCGAGGAGTACGAGGTGTACGGGAGCAGCAGCGCGAGGAGGATCACGGAGCCGACGTAGAAGAGGCCCACGCGCCACATGATCGAGTTGATCGCCTTCGGCATGATCTTCTCGGGGTTCTCGGTCTCACCGGCGGCGACGCCGCACAGCTCGACGGAGGCGTACGCGAAGACCACGCCCTGGAGCAGCAGGAGCATCGGGAGCATGCCGGACGGGAAGATGCCGCCGTTGTCGGTGATCGAGGACAGGCCCGGGGTGTGGCCGTCGATCGGGTGGCTGGTGGCGACCAGGTAGATGCCGACGAGCAGGAAGATGCCGAGGGCCGCGACCTTGACGAGGGAGAACCAGAACTCCATCTCGCCGAAGTACTTCACCGAGATCAGGTTCGCGGTGAGGACCACGGCGAGGGCGATCAGGGCGAGGACCCACTGCGGGACGCTGGTGAACATCGACCAGAAGTGCGCGTAGGTCGCGGCGGCGGTGATGTCGGCCACGGTGGTCGTGGACCAGTTGAGGAAGTACAGCCAGCCGGCCGTGTAGGCGCCCTTCTCCCCCATGAACTCGCGCGCGTAGGAGACGAACGCGCCGGAGGAGGGGCGGTAGAGCACGAGCTCGCCGAGGGCCCGGACGACGAAGAAGGCGAAGATGCCGCACACCGCGTAGGCGATCGCGAGGGAGGGGCCCGCGTTGGCGAGCCGGCCGCCCGCGCCGAGGAACAGGCCGGTGCCTATCGCCCCGCCGATCGCGATCATGTTGATGTGGCGGGACTTGAGGTCCTTGCTGTAGCCCTCGTCACCCGCGTCGACGTGGCGGGACGACGCCGGGGCGGTGGCCTCGGTCAAGGTGCGGTCACTCATGTAGCGCTTCGCCTTCGTACGTGGGACAGGCAGGCCCGGACGCCGCGCAGGGGAGCTGGGTGGTGTCACCTGTGCGGGGGTCCGGATGTTTTTGTCGCCCCAGGAGACCATGAGCCCCGGCCAGGGCCAAAACCCGGCCTCCCCACGCGGAAGCCCCCGGCGACCATGGAAACGGGCGCCGGGGGCTTCGTACGGGCTGGAAAGCGAGGCGACGGGGCTCAGTCGCGCGGGTCGGCCTCCGCCGCCTGGTCGAGGCGGAAGGCCTCGTTGCCGAGGCCGATGCGGGCGTGCACCTCGGGGCGGCGGCTGCGCAGGACGGCCCCGTACAGCAGCCCGCCGGCGATGGCGGCGCCGACGATGCCGGGCAGGACCCAGCTGAGCGCGGAGCCCTTCGCGGCGCCGACGAGGACGTCGAAGTCCTTCACCGTGTAGACGGCGATGGCGAGCAGGGCGATCCCGGCGGCGCCGGCCGCGACGAGCCGCCAGATCTGGGCGCCGGCGGTGCCGCGGCGGACGAAGAAGGCGATGACGGCGAAGGAGGCGGCGGCCATGAGGAGGGTCACGCCGAGGGCGCCGACGTTGCCCATCCACGTGAACAGGTGCAGCACGGGCGTGGTGGGGTCGCCGGTCGGCTTGTCGTCGGTGACTGCGAAGGCCAGGACGACGAGGACGGAGACCACGGTCTGCAGGAGCGAGCCGGTGGCGGGGGCGCCCGTGCCGGCGTTGGTCCGGCCGAAGGCGGCCGGGAGCAGGCCCTCGCGGCCCATGGCGAAGGCGTAGCGGGCCACGACGTTGTGGAAGCTGAGCATGGCGGCGAACATGCCGGTCACGAAGAGGACGTGCAGCACGTCGGTGAAGGTGGCGCCGAGGCGGGCCTCGGTGAGCTGGAAGAGCAGGCCGGGGCCGGCTTCGGCGGAGGCCTTGACGACCTCGGAGGGGCCGGTGGCGACGGTGAGGGCCCAGGCGCTGAAGGCGAAGAAGAGGGCGACGAAGCCGACGGCCAGGAACATCACGCGGGAGACGACGATGTGGGGCTTGCTGGTCTCCTCGGCGTAGACGGGGGACTGCTCGAAGCCGACGAAGGCGGCGATGCAGAAGCACAGGGCCGTGCCGAGGCCGGGTCCGCTCAGGGTCGCGGGGTCGAAGGCGTGCAGCGAGATGCCCTCGGCGCCGGGCTTGCCGAGGGCCGCGACGTCGAAGATGACGACGAGGACGACCTCGATGAGGAGGAGGACGCCGAGGACCTTGGCGTTGAGGTCGATCTTGAGCCAGCCGAGGCCGCCGGTGAGGGCGACGGCCGCCAGGGCCGGTATCCACCAGGCGAGGTCGATCTGGAGGTAGGTGGCGAAGAGGCTGGAGATCTCGAAGCCGAGGATGCCGTAGACGCCGACCTGCATGGCGCTGTAGGCGACGAGGGCGACGAGCGAGGCGCCGGCGCCCGCGGTGGGGCCGAGGCCGCGGGCGATGTACGCGTAGAAGGCGCCGGCGTTGTGGACGTGCCGGCTCATCTCGGCGTAGCCGACGCCGAAGAGCGCGAGCACGACGCCGAGGATCACGAACAGCAGCGGCTGGCCGACGATGCCCATGACGCCGAAGGTGGTGGGCATCACACCGGCGACCACCATCAGGGGCGCGCTGGCGGCGAGTACGGAGAGCAGCAGCCCGGCGGTGCCGAGGCGGTCGGCGCGCAGGGCGCGGTCCTGGCCCTTGTAGGTGCGGATCTCGGGCGCGGTGCCGAGCGTGGTGGATCTGCCCGTCGCCATGGCGGGTCCTTTCGGGGAAGGTCCGGGGGAAGGTCGTGCGGAGCGGGGGTGCGGTCGAGCGGGGTGCTGTGCGGCCCTGCCGCGTCAGGCCGTGCCGAGCGCGGCGCTGCGGGCGGCGAGGAAGGCCTTGTGCGGGTCGAGGTCCGGATAGGACCAGGGGGCGGGCGTGGCGTGGCTGCCGATGCGGTGGAAGAGGGCGGCGGCCTCGGCCGGGCGGCCCTCGCAGAGTTTGGCGTGGGCCAGGAAGTTGAGGTCGACCCGGTTGCGGGGGTGGTCCTCGCGCTCCCACTCCAGCCACCAGTCGAAGGCGGAGCGCAGGACCTGGCGGGCGCGCCGGCCCGACCAGTGGGCGGCGGCCCCGTCGGGGGTGCGGCCCTGGGTGGCGGCGAGCACCCGGTAGCGCTCGGCGTGGGCGATGACCGGGAGGACGGCGAGCGGGGAGTCGGCCGGGGACTCCTCCGCGGCCCAGGCGGCGAAGTCGTAGACCTCGTGGAGGGGGTCCTGGCCGGAGGCGGGGGTGTGTTCGGCCAGTCTGGCGACCATCAGGTGGTGTGCGTGGTGGTGCTCGCGGTGGCGGGCCCGGACCTGGTCGAAGTGGCGGCTGAACTCCTCCACGGTGCCGAAGGCCCGGGTGAGCATGAGCAGCCCCAGCCAGGGGGTGGGGTCGGCGGGGAGCAGCGCGGCGGCCCGGCGGCAGGCCTCCTCGGCGGCCTCGGGCGTGCCCTTGCGGCGCAGGGCGGTGAAGACGGCGGCGCAGGCGAGGAGGGTGGCGGCGTCGGGGCTCTCGGGTTCGGCGAGCAGCCACTCCCGGGCCCAGGCGGTGGCGGCCGGGGTCTCGGCGAGCACGACCAGGCGGTGGCCTCGGCGGTCCCAGTCGTCGCCGGTGGAGACGAGGAGGGAGCGGGCCCTGGCCCACCGGCCCTGGGTGAACTGGGCCCGTACGTCGACCAGCTCGGTGTCGCACAGAGCCGGATCGAAGAGCTGGGCGTCCCGCTTGCGGGCGCGGCCGAGGGGCGGCGGAGGCGGGGACATCCGCGGGATTCCCTCCAACACGGGCGCGGGCGGACGGTTTGGCTGGATGATCACGCACAGCAAAGCGGTAGGCACAGCTCCGCGTCAAGGTCCAGTCCACTGCGTGGCGCGTTTCAACTGGTAGAAATAAGGGGACAGTTGGTGCGCTTCAACCCGTTCGCGACCGAGGCGACGCGACCGTGGGCCGGCCGCATCACGACGTACGAGGACCTCCCGCCGCCCTGATCGCCTTCCCCGGCCCGCTGCGCGACTCGGTGGCCGTCCTGGAGGGGACGGACGTACGGGTGCCGTCGCTCGGGGAGGTGGACCTGCGGCACGCGCTGGACGAGGGCGAGGGGTACACGACTGTGGCCGAATGACGCGCTCCGCACGGGCGGTTCCGGCACGGTGCGCAGATCCGCGAGGTGCTCGGCGACCCGGGGTTCGCGGTGCGCGAGGACACGCTGGTCGTCGCGGAGCGCTTCCGGGTCGCCGAGACCTCCCGGCCGTCCGGTCGCCGAGATCCTCCCGGCCGCCCGGGGGATGCAGTCCGGATCAGGCCACCGCCGCGGCCGCGGCGCGGCCCGCCGCGCGGCCCGAGAAGATGCAGCCGCCGAGGAAGGTGCCTTCCAGGGCGCGGTAGCCGTGGACCCCGCCGCCGCCGAAGCCGGCCGCCTCGCCCGCCGCGTAGAGGCCGGGCAGCGCCTCGCCGGATCCGTTCAGGACCCGGGAGGACAGGTCGGTCTCCAGGCCGCCCAGGGACTTGCGGGTCAGGATGGAGAGCCGTACGGCGATCAGCGGGCCCGCCTTCGGGTCGAGGATGCGGTGCGGGGCGGCGGTGCGGATCAGCCGGTCGCCGAGGTACTTGCGGGCGCCGTGGATGGCCGTCACCTGAAGGTCCTTGGTGAAGGGGTTGGCGATCTCCCGGTCCCGGGCCACGATCTCGCGGCGGACGGTCTCCTCGTCGAGGAGGTCCTCCTTGGTGACGGCGTTCATGCCGCGCACCAGCGCGCCGAGGTCGCGTTCGACGACGAAGTCGGCGCCGCGGTCCATGAAGGCCTTCACGGGGCCCGGCACGGCCTGGCGGGCCCGGTCGATGACGTCGCGCACCGACTTGCCGGTCAGGTCCGGGTTCTGCTCGGAGCCGGAGAGGCCGAACTCCTTGCCGATGATGCGCTGGTTGAGCACGAACCAGGTGTGGTCGTGGCCGGTCTTCATGATGTGGTCGAGGGTGCCGAGGGTGTCGAACCCGGGGAAGAGCGGTACGGGCAGCCGCTTGCCGGTGGCGTCCAGCCAGACCGAGGACGGTCCGGGCAGGATGCGGATGCCGTGCCGGGCCCAGATCGGGTCCCAGTTCCCGATGCCCTCGGTGTAGTGCCACATCCGGTCCTTGTTGATGTGGCTGGCCCCGGCCCGCTCCGCGATGCCGAGCATCAGGCCGTCGACGTGGGCCGGGACCCCGGAGAGCATCCGCTGCGGCGGGGTGCCGAGCCGGTCGGGCCACTGGGCGCGCACGAGGTCGTGGTTGCCGCCGATCCCGCCGCTGGTGACGATCACGGCCTGGGCCCGGAGGGAGAAGGTGCCGGTGCTCCCGCGGCCGCTCGCGGTGCCCCGTACGGCGTCCGAGGGCTCCAGGACCTCGCCGGTGACGGTGTCCAGGGCCCCGGCCGTACGGGCGAGTCCGGTGACCCGGTGGCGGAAGCGGAGCTGGACCAGCCCGCGGGCCGCGCCGGCGCGGACCCGCTGTTCGAAGGGGGCGACGAGGCCGGGCCCGGTGCCCCAGGTGATGTGGAAGCGGGGGACGGAGTTGCCGTGGCCGTTCGCGTCGTAGCCGCCGCGTTCGGCCCAGCCGACCACCGGGAAGAAGCGGACGCCCCGGGCGTGCAGCCAGGGGCGCTTCTCGCCCGCCGCGAAGTCCACGTACGCCTCGGCCCAGCGGCGCGGCCAGGCGTCCTCCTCGCGGTCGAAGCCGGCAGTGCCGCGCCAGTCCTGGAGGGCGAGCTCGCGGCTGTCCTTGATCCGCATCCGCCGCTGCTCGGGCGAGTCGACGAAGAACAGCCCGCCGAAGGACCAGTGCGCCTGGCCGCCGATCGACTGCTCCGGCTCCTGGTCGAGCAGGATGACCTTGCGGCCCGCATCGACGAGCTCGGCGGTGGCCACGAGACCCGCGAGACCCGCCCCGATCACGATCACGTCTGCGTCGTACGTCATGTGTGCGAACCCGTCCTCCGGTCGGTGGTGGGGCAGATCCTTGGCTACGGAGCGGTAACCAGTCAACAGCGGTGGTTGGATGGTTCGTGTGAGTGCTGCTGACGAAGTGCTGGACGTGGTGGACCGGGACGACCGGGTGACGGGGCGGGCCCCGCGGGGCGAGGTGTACGCGGGCGGGCTGCTCCACCGGTGCGTGTTCGTCCAGGCCAGGGACGCGCAGGGGCGGATCTTCGTGCACCGGCGGACGGCGTCGAAGCTGGTCTTCCCCTCCGCCTACGACATGTTCGTGGGCGGGGTGGTGGGGGCCGGCGAGAGCTACGCCGAGGCCGCGCTGCGGGAGGCCGGGGAGGAACTGGGCGTGGCGGGGCTGGCGCAGCCGGTGCCGCTGTTCAAGTTCCTGTACGAGGGGCCGGGCGGGGCCTGGTGGTCGTACGTGCACGAAGTGCGCTGCGAGCTGCCGGTGCGGCCGCAGGAGTCGGAGGTGGCCTGGCACGCGTGGCTCTCCGAGGAGGAGCTGGCCGCGCGGGTCGCGGACGGGGAGTGGGAGTGGGTGCCGGACGGGCTGGAGGCGTACCGGCGGCTGCGCGCGCACCGGGAGCGGCCAGTAGATTGACCGGGTGATCGACTTCGTCAAGGACGTGCGCCTCTGGTTCGCGCCGCAGCGGGTGCGGGACGAGGGCGAAACCCCCGACTACCGGTTCTCGCTGGCCAACGAGCGGACCTTCCTGGCCTGGATCCGGACCGCCCTCGCCCTGGTGGGCGGCGGATTCGCGGTGGACCAGTTCCTGCCGGACCTGCGCTGGGGGGTGCGGGTCGGGATGTCGCTCGCGCTGCTCGCGGTGGGCGCCGCCTGCGCGCTGCGGGCGGTGAACCACTGGGTGAAGTGCGAGCGGGCGATGCGGCGGGGCGAGGACCTGCCGATCTCGCGGTTCCCGGTGGTGCTGAGCCTGGGGGTGGGACTGGTCGCGGTGGCGATGGTGCTGGTGGTGCTGCTGGGCTGGACGAGCGGACGGTGACGGCCTCCGGCGAGGCGGCGGCCCGCGACGCGGGGCTGCAGCCCGAACGGACCCGGCTCGCGTGGCGGCGTACGACGCTGGCCTGCTCGGTGACGGCGGTACTGGCGCTGCGGACGGCGCTGCGCGGGTCGGGCTCGCCCGTGGAGGTGCTCGGGGCCGCGGTGATCGTGCTGGTCTGGCTGGCGTTCCTGGGGGTGGCGCACCGGCGGGTGCGGCAGCTGGCGGCGGCCCGACCGCCGGCACTCGCGGCGCGGTCGGCGCTGGCAGCGGTGGCCTGCACGGTGGCGCTGTCGGTGTTCGCGGTGGCGGTCATCTTCTGAGCCGGTGATCGGATGATCCGGCTTGTCCGTGCCGACCGGGACATAACAGGCGATACGGGGCGTTCCGCACTAGCCTCGGCGCCATGACGACCACGCACCAGGAACACCCCACCCACGCCCACACCCACGGCCCCGACTGCGGCCACACCGAGGTGTCCCACGGCGACCACGTCGACTACGCGCACGACGGCCACCTGCACCGCGAGCACGCGGGGCACTGGGACGAGTGCGAGCCCGCGGGGCACGCCGCCCACGAGGAGCACGACCACGCGCACGGACCGGCGTGCGGGCACGAGGCGGTGCAGCACGGCGACCACGTGGACTACGTGCACGACGGGCACCGGCACGCCGAGCACGACGGCCACTACGACGACCACTGACGGCGGCGGACGCACCCCGGCCGGCCGCCCGGTCGGCCGACCCCCGCCCTCCCCCGGCGGCGCCATGACTGGCAGGATGCTGACCGCTTGTCAGAGCGACCCGGGGAGAGCAGTCATGACCGCCGAAGAGCCGTACCTCGTCCAGCCCGCGGCCGGGGTGTACGCCTACGTCCAGCCGGACGGCGGCTGGTGCCTGAACAACGCCGGCTTCGTCAGCGACGGCGGCCGGACCCTGCTCATCGACACCGCCGCCACCGAGCGGCGGGCCCTGGCCCTGCGCGAGGCGATCGCGGGCGCCGGGGTGCCGCTGCCGCGCACGGTGGTCAACACCCACCACCACGGCGACCACACGTACGGCAACGCCGTCTTCGCCCCCGAGGCGCTGATCCTCGGGCACGACAACGCGCGCACCGAGCAGATCGCGGCCGGGCACCAGCTGGAGCTGATCTGGCCCGCCACCGACTTCGGCTCGGTCGAGATCACCGCACCGGACCTCACGTACAACGACCGGACGACCCTCCACCTCGGCGGGACGGAGGTCCGGGTCATCCATCCGGGCGTCGCGCACACCACCGGGGACTCGATCGTGTTCCTGCCGCGCCAGGGGATCGTCTTCACGGGCGACCTGGTCTTCGCCGAGGGCACGCCGTTCCTCGCGATGGGCTCGCTGGCCGGTTCGCTGCGGGCCCTGGAGCTGCTGCGCTCGCTGGACGCGGAGACCGTCGTACCGGGCCACGGCCCGCTGACGGACCCCTCCGCGTACGGGGCCACCGAGCGCTACCTGCGGTACGTGGCCGAACTGGCCCGGGAGGGCAGGGCGAAGGGGCTGACCCCGCTGGAGACGGCGCAAGGGGCCGACCTCGGGGAGTTCGCGGCCTGGCGGGAGAGCGAGCGGCTGGTGGCGAACGTGCACCGGGCGTACGCGGAGCTGGCCGGGGAGCCGGAGGGGGCGCCGCTGAACATACTGGCGGTGCTCCAGGACATGACCGTGATGAACGGCGGGACGCCGATCCTGTGTCACGCGTGAGGCGTGTGACGCGCGTGCTGCGGCCGTCCTGATCCGCGTGCGGGCCGGAGGATTTCCCTCCGGCCCGCACGCGTGTGCCCGGCACACTGGACGACATACCGACTGGTCGGCATGATGTCTCTCGTTCGTCCCGTCCCGTCCACTCCGTACGGAGGTGCGCACCATGACCTCAGCGTCAGCGTCAGAGTCCGCTTCGGCCGGCCCCCCGGGCCTCGACCTGGAGCGGCTGCGCGGTCATCTCGACCGGGCGCGGCCCGGGCTCGTGGCCGGGGCGCTGCGCGGCCGGCTGATCGAAGGGGGCCGCTCGAACCTCACGTACGAGGTCACCGACGGGACCGGTCGCTGGGTGGTGCGCCGTCCTCCGCTGGGCCATGTGCTGGCCACGGCGCACGACATGAAGCGCGAGCACCGGGTCATCCGGGCGCTGCACGGCACGGCCGTACCGGTGCCCGAGCCAGTGCTCCTGTGCGAGGACGAGTCGGTCCTCGGGGCGCCGTTCTACGTGATGGAGTACGTGGACGGGGTCCCGTACCGGAGCGCGGGCCAGCTCGCCGCCCTCGGCCCCGAGCGCACCCGGCGGGCGGTGCTGGGCCTGGTGGACACGCTGGTCGACCTGCACGCGGTGGATCCGCAGGCGGTGGGCCTGGGCGACTTCGGCCGGCCCGAGGGCTTCCTCGACCGGCAGCTGCGGCGCTGGGGCAAGCAGCTCGACTCCTCCCGGGGCCGCGAGCTCGCGGGCATCGACGAGCTGCACGCCGCGCTCGGCCGCTCCCTGCCCGTCTCCCCCGCCCCGACCGTGGTGCACGGGGACTTCCGGCTGGACAACGTGCTGATCGGCGGTCCGGACGACACGATCCGGGCGGTGCTGGACTGGGAGATGTCCACGCTCGGGGATCCGCTGACCGACCTCGGCCTGCTGGTCATGTACAGCTCCGACCTGGGGCTGACGGACTCGCCGGTCAGTACGACGAGCGGCGCGCCCGGCCACCCCGCGCCGGCCGAGCTGATCGAGCGGTACGCGGCCCGCTCCGGCCGGGACACCGGAGCGATCGCCTGGTACACCGCCTTCGCCTGGTTCAAGCTCGCGGTGATCCTCGAAGGCATCCACTACCGCTACACGCTCGGGCAGACGGTCGGCGCCGGCTTCGACCGGATCGGCGACCTGGTCCCGGTCTTCATCGAGCACGGCCTGACCGCCCTCCAGGGCCTGCGGGCATCCGAAAACGGCCAGGAAGGCTGAGACACACCCATGGACTTCGCATTCGACGCCCGGACCGAGGAACTCCGCGAGCGGCTCCTCGCGTTCATGGACGCGTACGTGTACCCGGCGGAACCCGTCGCCGCCGAGCAGCGCGCGCGGCTGGCCTCGCCCTGGGACACCCCGGCCGTCTTCGGTGAACTGAAGGCCGAAGCCCGCCGCCAGGGCCTGTGGAACCTCTTCCTTCCGGACGCCGAGCACGGCGCCGGGCTGACCAACCTCCAGTACGCCCCGCTCGCCGAGATCACCGGCCGCAGCCCGCACCTGGCGCCGATGGCGACCAACTGCGCGGCCCCGGACACCGGGAACATGGAGGTGCTCGCGCAGTTCGGCAGCGAGGAGCAGAAGAAGCAGTGGCTGGAACCGCTGCTGGCCGGTGAGATCCGGTCCGCGTTCGCGATGACCGAGCCGGAGGTGGCCTCCTCGGACGCGACGAACATCGAGACCCGCATCGAGCGGTCGGCGGGCGGTGACGGGGCCGACGAGTACGTGGTCACCGGACGCAAGTGGTTCATCTCCGGGGCCATGAACCCGGACTGCAAGATCTTCATCGTCATGGGCAAGACCGACCCGGAGGGCGCCGATCCGCGCCGCCAGCAGTCGATGATCCTGATCCCCCGCGACACTCCGGGCGTCGAGGTGCGCCGGGCGATGACGGTGTACGGGTACGAGGACCACGACCACGGCGGCCACGCCGAGGTGGTCTTCGACGGGGCCCGGGTGCCGGCCGCGAACCTGATCGGCGAGGAGGGCTCCGGCTTCGCGATCGCCCAGGCCCGGCTCGGCCCGGGCCGCATCCACCACTGCATGCGGCTGATCGGCATGGCGGAGCGGGCCATCGAGCTGATGTGCCGGCGCGCGGTGGGCCGTACGGCCTTCGGCAAGGAGCTGGCCGCGCAAGGGGTCGTACAGAACTGGATCGCGGACGCCCGGGTCACGGTGGAGCAGCTGCGCCTGCTGGTGCTGAAGACGGCCTGGCTGATGGACACGGTCGGCAACCGGGGCGCCCACACGGAGATCCAGGCCATCAAGATCGCGACTCCGCGGGCCGTGGTGCGGATCCTGGACGACGCGGTACAGCTGCACGGCGCGGGCGGGGTCAGCCAGGACTTCCCGCTGGCCGAACTGTGGGCGGCGGCGCGGACGCTGCGCCTCGCGGACGGCCCGGACGAGGTGCACCAGCGCTCGCTGGCCCACCGCGAGCTGAAGAAGTACGCGCCCCGCCCCTGAACGTGTGGAAATCGTGCGGGAGTTCATGCGAACCCGTGTACGAAGTGAAGGCGGTGCGGGGGGCCTTTTGAGAAACCTTGTTGAACAACCCCGAACCGCCGGTACGTTCTTGATTTGCGCTTGTCAATCGGAACAGGGTTCTCCAGAAAGTTTGACGCCCCACACGTCAGCAAGAGGAGAACTCTCCCGATGGCAACTCACAAGCGCTCGCGCACTGTCCGGTACGCGGCGGTCGGCACGGCGGTGGCCGCCACGGCCGTCGCGGCCCTGGTCGCCAGCCCCTTAGCGGGAGCTGCGACACCGGCCGAGGGCACGGTGTACGGACTGGGCGCGCCCGGTGCGATCAGCGGTAGCTACGTCGTCATCCTCGACGCATCCGCGAACAAGGAACAGCTGGCCAAGAAGTACGGCGGCGAGCTCAAGCGCACCTACAGCTCCGGGGTCAACGGCTTCTCGGCCGCGGGGCTGAGCGAGACCGAGGCCAAGCGGCTCGCCGCCGACCCGGCGGTCGGCAAGGTCGTGCAGAACAAGAAGTTCACCATCAAGGCCACACAGGACGACCCGCCGTCCTGGGGTCTGGACCGGATCGACCAGAGCGCCAAGGCGGGCGACAAGAAGTACAACTACCCCGACAGCGCCGGTGAGGGCGTGACGGCGTACGTCATCGACACCGGCATACGGACGACCCACAAGGACTTCGGCGGCCGCGCCACGTCCGGGTTCGACGCGGTGGACAACGACGACAAGGCCGACGACGGCAACGGCCACGGCACGCACGTCGCCGGCACCATAGCGGGGACCGCGCACGGCGTCGCCAAGAAGGCGAAGCTGGTCGCGGTGCGGGTGCTGGACGACAACGGCTCCGGCACCACCGAGCAGGTGGTCGCCGGAATCGACTGGGTCACCCAGCACCACTCGGGTCCGTCGGTCGCCAACATGAGCCTGGGCGGCGGCGCGGACGAGGCGCTCGACGAGGCGGTCCGCCGTGCGATCGCCTCGGGTGTCACCTTCGCGGTGGCGGCGGGCAACGAGTCGGCGGACGCCGGGCAGGGCTCGCCCTCGCGGGTCCCGGAGGCGATCACCGTGGCGTCGAGCACCATCGACGACCAGCAGTCCTCGTTCTCCAACTTCGGCTCGGTGGTGGACCTGTACGCGCCGGGTTCGGACATCACGTCCGACTGGAACGACAGCGACACCGGTACGAAGACCATCTCGGGCACCTCCATGGCCACCCCGCACGTGGTGGGCGCGGCGGCGGTCTACCTGGCCGGGCACCCGTCCGCGACCCCGGCGCAGACGGCGGCGGCGCTGACGGCCGCGGCCACGAGCGGCGCGGTCACCAACCCTTCTGCGGGCACGGCGAACAAGCTGCTGAAGGTGGCCCCGTAGCGGTTCCCGCTACGGGCGCAGGGCGCGCAGCAGCAGGTCGGCGAGGTGATCGGCGACCTGCTGCGGCGTGAGCGGACCGTCCGCCCGGTACCAGGTGGACAGGTGGTGGACGGAGCCGAAGTGGTAGTCCACCACCAGGTCCGCGGGGGTGGCGGTGGAGAACACCCCGGTGCGCTGGCCCTCCTCGACCAGCGCCCGGAACCGTTCGTGGTAGCGCCGGCGCTCCGCCCGTACCTGCTTGAACTTCTCCGGGCTGAGCTGGTGCATCGACCGGAAGAAGATCGCCGCGTCGTCGAGGTTCTCGATGGTGGTCACCACCACGTCGGCGGCCGCGGCGCGCAGCCGCTCCTCGACCGGGGCTCCGGAACCGGCCACCGCGTCGAGGCGCTCCTGCTGGAGGCGCAGCATCCGTGCGTAGACCTCGTGCAGCAGGTCGTCCTTGGAACCGAAGTAGTGGTAGAGCGCGCCCTTGGTGACGCCGGCCGCCTCGACGATCTCCTGGACGGAGGTGCGGTCGTAGCCGCGCTCGGCGAAGAGCCGGGTGGCGACGGCCAGCAGCCGCTGCGGCACCGGGGTCTCGTGCGTGCCTTCGGGCTCCGTGGTCCTGGCGGCCATGGCGCTGACCTTCCCTTCCGTGTTCCCTGGTCCGTACGACCAGCTGGACGAGCGGCTGTACGACCGTACGGCTGTTTTCAGCCGCGGTCGCGCAGCTCCCGTCGCAGGATCTTGCCACTGGTCGTCTTCGGCAGGACAGGCAGGATCTCCACTTCCCGCGGGTATTTGTACGCGGCGATGCGGGCGGCGCAGTACGCGGACAGCTCCTGCGGCTCGGCCGAGGTGCCGGGGCGCAGGCTCACGTACGCCTTCACGCTCTCGCCGCGGTAGGGGTCCGGGACGCCGACCACGGCCGCCTCGCGTACGGCGGGGTGGGTGTAGAGCACGTCCTCGACCTCGCGCGGCCAGACCTTGAACCCGGAGGCGTTGATCATGTCCTTCTTGCGGTCGACGACGTAGAGCCAGCCGTCCGCGTCCATGAACCCGACGTCGCCGGTGCGCAGTTCGCCGTCCGGGAAGGCCTTGGCGGTGTCCGCGGGCAGTCCCCAGTAGCCGGGGACGACCTGGGGTCCGCGGACGGCGATCTCCCCGGTCTCGCCGAAGGGCACCTCGGCGCCCTGCTCGTCCAGGATCCGTACGAGGGTGTCGGCGCCGGGCAGGCCCACGGAGAGGGTGCCGGAGCCGGGGTCCACGGGGGCTTCGAGGTGCACGGGCACCGAGGCGCAGGGGGCGGTGCACTCGGTGAGGCCGTAGCCGTTGCGCAGGTAGAACCCGTACGCGGCGCGCAGGCGCTCGACGAGGGCGGGCGGGAGCGGGGCGCCGCCGGAGGAGAGCACCTGGAACGAGGAGAAGTGGTCCGCGGTGGCCTCGGGGTGGGCGGCGAGGGCCATGAAGGCGGTGGCCGGGCCGACGGTGTAGGCGGGGCGGTGCGCCAGGAAGGCTTCGAGGACGACGCCGGCCTCGAAGCGGTGGGCGAGGACGAGGGTGCCGGCGTTGGCGAAGCAGGCGCCGAGCTCGCAGACCATGCCGGTGATGTGGAAGAGGGGGGCGAGGGCGAAGTAGGTGGCCCCCTCGGGGAGGGGGTGCCCGGTGACCTGGCGGACGGCGTTGTGGGTGAGCGCACCGTGCGGGTTCATGGCGCCCTTGGGGGTGCCGCTGGTGCCGGAGGTGTAGCTGATGAGGGCGGTGTCGGCGGCGGTGAGGCCGGGGTCGGGCGGGGCGGGGTGGCCCCGGCGGGCCACGGCGGTGAGGTCGGCGGGGGTGGGTGGGTCGGCGGGGGCCGGGGGGTCGGCGGGCTCCGCCGGGGCCTGCTCCGGTGCGGCCTCGGATGCGGCCTCCGGTGCGGCCTCCGGTTCCGCCGGGGCGAAGACGCGCGGGTCGTCGCGGGTCTGGAAGTCCCGGTCGGAGGCGGTGAGGGCGATCCGTACGGCGGTGCCTCGGGCCGCCTCGGCCCCGTACGCCGTCCACGTGCGGCCGTCGCAGACCAGCGCGGCGGCTCCGGAGTCGCGCAGGATGTGCCCGATCTCACCCGCTTTGTACATGGGGTTGAGGGGGACGACCACCGCCCCGGCCTTCCACGCGGCCAGGACGGCGAGCACGAAGTGCGGAGTGTTCTGGAGCATGACGGCGACGCGGTCGCCGCGGCCGATGCCGTGCGCGGCGAGGTGGCCGGCGACGGAGTCGGAGAGCGCGTCGGTCTCCGCGTAGCCGACGCGGCCGTCGAAGTAGGCCAGCGCGGTGCGCCCGGGGGCCCTGGCGACGGCCTCACGGAAGGCGTGCAGCAGGCTCGGCGGCGGGGAGACGGGGGCGCGCTGGGCCGGGCTGAGCAGCCCCAGCCAGGGTTTGGCCGCGTAGCCGGAGGGCTGGTTCGGCTGCGTCACCTGGTCTCCCACTTCTGCTGGATGTGGTTCATGTTGCCGAGCCAGCGGTCCGGTCCGGTGGCGCGGGCGGCGTAGTAGTCCGCGACCTCGGGGTGCGGGAGGATCAGGAACCGGCCCTTCTCCATGCCGTCGAACAGCGCGTCCGCGACCGCTTCCGGCTCGATCGCGGTCGGCGCGAGGACGAGTTCGCCCGCCGAGCCCGCTGCCGTCAGCATGTCGGTGCGGACCCCTTGCGGACAGATGGCGTGGACCTGGAGGCCGCGGTGGCGGTAGGTCAGCGAGAGCCACTCCGCGAAGGCGAGCGCACCGTGCTTGGTGACACTGTACGGCGCCGCCCCGATCATGGTCAGCAGTCCCGCGGCCGAGACGGTGGAGACGAAGCGCCCGCTGCCGCGCTCCAGCCACTCGGGCAGCAGCAGCCGGGCCGCGCGTACGTGGGCCATGACGTTGGTGTCCCAGGCCGCCTCCCAGACGGCCTCGTCGGCGAACGCGTCGCCGCCCGAGCCGAGTCCGGCGTTGGCGCAGTAGACGTCCACCCGCCCGCCGAGCGCCTCGCGGGCCTCGGCCACGACGGCCGAGGCGTCGCCGGGTACCGCGATCGCCCTGGCGCCGATCTCGCCCGCCACCGCGGCGGCCTTGGCGGCGTCGAGGTCGTTGACCACGACCGTGGCCCCCTCGGCGGCGAAGCGGCGGGCGAGGGCGGCGCCGATGCCGCCGCCCGCGCCGGTGACGACGACTCGCTGGTCCAGGTACGCGCTCACGGGATCACCTTTCAACGGGCTCACGGCCGGATGCCGGGCAGACTAACCGGTCGGTATGTCGGGGTGGAAGGGGGGCGGCACCTAGCGTGGCGGGATGACGCTGTCGCGACGGGGGCTGCTGGGACTGGCGGGGACCACAGGGGCCTTGGGCACCCTGGGAGCGGTGGGAGCGGCGCCGGGCCCCGCCCCGGACCGAGCGGACCCGGACCGGGCGGACGCGGGCCGGGCGGACCCGGACCGGGCGGACGCGGCCGCAGGCCGGGTCCGCACCGGCTTCGAGCAGCTCGCCGCCGACGGCTACGCGCTGCTCGCCGGTCAGCGGGTCGGCGTCGTCACCAACCCCACGGGGATCACCGCCGACGCCCGCCACCTCGTCGACGTACTGCACGCGGACGCGCGGGTGAAGCTGGTCGCGGTGTTCGGGCCGGAGCACGGGTTCCGCGGAACGGCTCAGGCGGGCGGCTCCGAGGCGGCCGGGCGCGATCCGGCGACCGGCCTGCCGGTGTACGACACGTACGGCAAGAGCGGGCAGAAGCTCGCGGACCTGTTCACCGCCGCCGGGATCGACACGGTCGTCTTCGACATCCAGGACGTCGGGGCGCGCTTCTACACCTACATCTGGACGCTGTACGACTGCATGCGCGCGGCCGCGCTGGCGGACAAGGCCGTGGTCGTACTGGACCGGCCGAACCCGGTGGGCGGCCGCCGCGCGGCCGGGCCCGTGCTGGAGGCGGCGTACGCGAGCGGGGTCGGCCGCGAGCCGGTCGCGCTCGCGCACGGGATGACGGTGGCCGAGCTGGCCCTGCTGTTCAACGCGGAGTTCCTGGCGTCGAAGCCGGTCAGGCTGAGCACCGTGAGGATGACCGGGTGGCGGCGGGACTCCTTCTTCGGGGCGACCGGGCTGCCCTGGGTGCCGCCGAGCCCGAACGTGCCCACGCCGGACACGGCCCTCGCGTACGCCGGCACCTGCCTGTTCGAGGGCACCAACCTGTCCGAGGGGCGCGGGACGACCACACCCTTCGAGGTGGTCGGCGCGGAGGGCGTCGACCGGCGGTGGGCGGAGGCGGCCCAGGAGCTCGGCCTGCCCGGGGTGTGGTTCCGGGAGGCCTACTTCACCCCGGCCTTCTCCAAGTTCACCGGGAAGGTGTGCGGCGGGGTCCGGCTGATCGTGCACGACCGGGCGGCCTTCGATCCGGTGCGGGCGGGGATCGGGCTGCTGGTGACCGCGAAGCGGGCCTGGAGCGGCTTCGCGTGGCGCACGGACCACTGGATCGACCAGCTGACCGGAACGGACCGGGTCCGGAAGATGATCGACGCCGGGGCGGGGGTCGAGGAGATCGCGGGCGACTGGGCGGCGGGCCTGGAACGGTTCGCGGCGGTGCGGGGGCGGTACCTGCTCTATCCGTGAACTCCCGTGGATCCGCGTGAGTTCCCGTGGATCCGTGGGCACCGGGGTCTGGCCGGGTAAGGGCACCGGCAGGATGCTGGACGGCACCGGAGAGACGGCGCGGAGGGGAGACCTCATGTCGGACGCAACGGCGGCGGGCGGCGGGATCGGAGTCGGTCCGTACGCGGAGCTGACCTTCGACGCCGACGGGGACGCGGACCCGGGCACCCGGGACGCGGTGGGCCTGCTGGAGGCCACCGACCTGCTGGTCTTCGCCCACGGCTGGAACAGCGACCGGTCGACATCGACCCGGCTCTTCGACCGCTTCTACGCACCCTTCCCGAGGCTGGTGGGGCCGGGGGTGCGGCTGGGGTTCGTGGGTGTCGTCTGGCCCTCGATCCGGTTCTCGGACGAGCCGATCCCCGACTTCGACCCGCACGGCGCTCTCGCCGAACCGGGCCACGGCACGGCCCTGGACCCCGCCACGCTGCGGGCGCTCGGGGAGTTCTGGCCGGGGCGGGTGGCGGAGCTGGACCGGGTCGCCGAACTGCTGGAGGACCGGCCGGAGTCACAGGCCGCGTTCACCGAATTCGGGGCGCTGGTCCGGGAGCTGGCGGGCGTGGACGCGGTGGACCCGACGGACCCGACGGCCGCGGTGAGCGGGGTGGGCGCCGCTGCCGCTGCCACCGGCGCTCCCGCGGTGCCCGCGATCTTCACGGAGGACGTACTGGAGGTGTGCCGGGCCCTCACCGAGGGGCTGGTCGAGGCGGGCGGGCTGCCCGGCGGCGCCGCCGGGCCCGGCTTCTCCCCGGGCGGCGGCCTGCGCTCGCTGTGGAACGGCGCCAAGGAACTGCTGCGGCAGGCCACGTACTACCAGATGAAGAAACGGGCCGGAGTGGTCGGCGAGCACGGCCTCGGCCCGGTCCTCGCCGACCTGGCCGCCCGCCGCCCGGCCCTGCGCATCCACCTCATCGGCCACAGCTTCGGGGCCCGGGTGGTGTCCTTCTCGCTGCGCGCGGTGCCGGACGGCGCCCGGTACGTGAAGTCCGCGACCCTGCTCCAGGGGGCCTTCTCCCACTACTCCTTCGCCGACCGGCTCCCCTACGACAACAGCAGCGGCGGCGCCCTGCGCGGGATGCAGCGCAAGGTCGACGGCCCGGTGGTCGCCTGCCACTCCCCGTACGACTCCGCCCTCAAGGTCTTCTATCCGCTGGCCTCGCGGATGGCAGGTGATTCGGCCGGTCTCCTCGGTTTCGGCGAGCGGTGGGGCGCGATCGGTCACGACGGGGTGCAGGCGGTGTCGGGTGCGCCGCGTCTCACCCTCGACGCGGCCCTGAGCGCGGGGGTGCCGCAGGCCGGTTGCGTCAGTGTGGACACCGGGTCGGTGGTGCGCCGCGGGGGTCCGCCGTCGGGGGCGCACAGCGACATCTGCCACGAGGAGCTGGCCCGGCTCGTGGTTGCCGCGGGGCGCATGGGGCGCTGACTTCCGGCCACGTGCCACCCGTACGCCTCGACCGCCCCCGCATGCGCCCGCACCTGGCCGGGCATGTTGGGCACATCTCACGGTGCGTCGTCGTTCGAGGTAGTACGACGCCCCCCGGTGCGGGCGTGGGCGCGACGGAGGTGAAGGTGTGATGGCGGGATTCCGAAGTCTGGCGTACCAGGTGCGGGACGCACGCAATGACCGTGCTCTGCGGCGCCATTCGCTGCGCCGCTGCCTGGAGCGGTTCGCTCCGTACGGGCACCGGGCGACGTGGTGGCATCTGTGCGACCGGCACGGGATCGCCCCCGAGGACCGGGCGGCGGATCCGCAGCGGCTGGTGGCCGCGCTGGAGGAGCTGGAGGACGCGCGGGCGGTCTGGCTGGAGTACGAAAGGCAGTTCGCGGAGCGGCGCCGGCGGGAGAAGCACCACGGGCTGCGCCGGCCGGAGTGGGCGTGGGGCGGCAGCGGGGACGCGGTGGTCCGGTGCGCCGATCCGGGCGTACGGCCGGACGGGGCGCTGGGCGAGGTGCTGCGGCGGCTGGTGACGGCGCTGGAGTCGGAGCCGGGGACGGGCTGCCCGGTCTGCGGGGAGCAGGAGCTGCGCTGGCCCGCGCACGGGCCGGGGCAGAGACGGGGGCCCCGTGCGGGGCATCGTGCCTGGGAGGGGGCATGGGCCTGGGACGGGCCGGTGTGCGCGGGCTGCGGGATCGTCGTGCCGAGGCCGGCGCTGGCGGACGCGGTGTCGATGGCCGACCCCGCTTCGGCCGGGGCGGCATGAGCGTGCGGGGAGGCGGGGCGGCGGGGCCGGGTCCGGCGCCGGGTCAGGTGCCGGATCAGGAGCCCGATCGGGTGCCGGCTCCGGTGCTGGTGTCGCTCAACGGGGGGCGCGGAGCCGCCGACGGCGCCGCCGTACCGCTGTCCCCGCCCGATCTGGTGGAGTCGGCGCTGGCGGCGGTGGCCGCCGGGGCCGGGGAGGTGCTGGTCCATCCGCGGACCCCGTGCGGCCGGGAGAGCCTGTCTCCCCGGGTCGTCGGGCCGCTGCTGGAGGCGATGCGGGGCGCGGGGGTCTTCGTACCGCTTTCGGTGTCCGCGGGGATCGGGGCCGAGCCGGATCCGGCGGGGCGGCTGGAGCGGGTCCGGTCGTGGACGGTGCTGCCGGACCGGGCGGTGGTGCATTTCGCGGAGCCGGGGGCCGAGGAGCTGGGGCGGGCCCTGCTGGCGCGGGGCGTGGCCGTGGACGCGGTGGTTCCGCTGGGCGGGGAGGACGACGCCGGGTCGGGGTCGGGGTCGGGGTCGGAGCCGGGGCCGCTGGCCCGGTTCCTGGCCTGGCCCGTACGGGATCCCGCGCGGATCCGGCTCGCGGTGGAACTGGCCGCCGCCGATCCGGCGCTGGTGGCGGGGCTGCGCTGGCTGCCGCCCGTACCGCTGCTGCTGTTCGGGCGGGAGGCCGCCGCCTGGCCGGTGCTGCGGCTGGCCGCGCGGTGCGGCGCGGCGGCGCGGACCGGCCTGGGCGACGTACTGCACCTGCCGGACGGCCGTCCGGCGCGCTCGAACGCCGAGCTGGTGACCGCGGCCCGCGACATCGCCGCTGTCGACGCGGCTGCTACAACCGGGAGCCGGTGAGCCGGTCGCCGAAGACGTCGTCCGGGTTGGACAGGGCGCAGTTCTTCAGGGAGAGGCAGCCGCAGCCGATGCAGTCGGTCAGGTGGTCGCGCAGGCGCGCCAGCTGGGATATGCGCTGGTCGAGTTCGGCGCGCCATGCCTCCGAGAGCCGGGCCCAGTCCTCGCGGTTGGGGGTGCGCCCCTCGGGGAGCTGGGCGAGGGCGTCGCGGATGGCGGCGAGCGGGATGCCGACGCGCTGGGCCGCGCGTACGAAGGCCACCCGGCGCAGCGCGTCGCGGCTGTAGCGGCGCTGGTTGCCGGTGGTGCGGCGGCTGCTGATCAGGCCCTTGGTCTCGTAGAAGTGCAGCGCGGAGACGGCAGCGCCGCTGCGGGCGGACAGCTGGCCGACGGTGAGCTCGTGGACTTTCTCGGGAATCTGCGGCACGACGCCGAGGGTAGTCGGCCGGTCCGACATTCGTTGACAGACGTGTCGTTGACAGATACATGCGGCCCCAGCATGCTGAGCAGCGCGCTGAGCAAGCGCTTATTCGCCCGAGATCGCCAGGGAGAGGGAGACGCATGGCCGAGCCGAGGATCTTCACGTCCGCCGAGGAGCTGCGCGCAGGGATCGGGGAACCGCTGGGTCCGAGCGGGTGGCTGGAAGTGGACCAGAAGCGGATCGACCTGTTCGCCGACGCCACCGGTGACCACCAGTGGATCCACGTGGACCCGGAGCGGGCCGCGGACGGGCCCTTCGGCTCCACCATCGCCCACGGCTATCTGACGCTGTCGCTGCTGCCGAGCCTGGTCCCGCAGATCATGCGGGTCGAGGGCATGAAGATGGGCATCAACTACGGTACGAACAAGGTGCGCTTCCCGGCGCCGGTGCCGGTCGGCTCGCGGCTGCGCGCCACCGCCGTGATCGCCGAGGTCACGGAGGCGGGCGGCGGGGTCCAGGTCACGGCGACGGTCACGGTCGAGCGCGAGGGCGGCGACAAGCCGGTGTGCGTCGCGGAGTCGGTGTCCCGGTACTACTTCTGAGGCACGGCGGATCCGGCGGATCCGCCGGGGGCCGCTCCGACCATGCGCAGGACGAGGTCGGCGTAGAGTCCACCGACCTCGTCGGGCGTGCGGCGGCCGGCCGTGTTGAACCAGCGGGCCACGTCGATGCACAGGGACAGGACGGCGAGGGTGGTGCCGGGGACGTCGGGAACGTCGAACTCCCCCGCCGCGACCCCGTCGGCGAGGATGCGGCGTACGGCGGCGTCGCTCCGCCGGCGCAGTTCGACGATTTCCAGGCGGTGCTCCGGGGCGAGGGCGTCGAGCTCGTACTGGACCACGCGCGCGGTGGTGTGGTGCGCGGCGTGCCACAGCACGAAGGACCGGACGGCGGCGTCGAGGCGCTCGGCGGCCGAACCCGGGCCGTGCGCGGCGGTCTCCAGGATTTCCAGGGCCTTGTCGTGGCCGATGCGGCTGATCCGGTGGAGCAGCTCTTCCTTGGTCTTGTAGTGGATGTAGAGCGCGGCCGGGCTCATCCCGGCCCGTCCCGCGATGTCACGCGTGGTGGTGGCGTGGTACCCGCGCTCCGCGAACGCTTCGACCGCGGCGACGAGCAGCCGCCGTGCGGCGTCGGGGGTGACCTCCGACCACGGCCGGTAGCCGCCGGTCGTCTCCTCCGCGCTGTCCATCGCTCGCTCACCCTCTTCGTCCTGTGGAAGGAACACCTTACCGGAGGGTGAGCAAGCGCTTAGCAGCCTTGGAGGACACCGGCCTCCGCTCAGACCTTCGGCTGGAAGGGGTCGTAGTCGGCCATGATCTTCTCCATCCGGGCCTGGTCGACCCGGGTGACGATCTGGGTGAGCTCCTGGCGGTCCCGGACCACCTTGGCGAGGGTGAAGGCCGAGGTGGTCAGGTAGAGGACCGCGATACCGAGGAAGGCGCGGACCCAGCCGTCCACCTGGAGGTGGTAGATCCCGACGGCGACGGCACAGATGGCGATGGCGAAGGAGGCGACCGCCTGACCGTAGTACGCCGCCGAGTTGCGCTGCTTGACCGGTGTCTCGTTCATGGGCCCAGCATCGGGCGGCGGGGCCGGGCCGCGCCTCGGCTCACGTACTCAGGTAGGTACTCAGAAAGCGGAGACCCCGGTGCGGGCGCGGCCGATCAGCAGCTTCTGGATCTGGCTGGTGCCCTCGTACAGGGTCATCACGCGGGCGTCGCGCAGGAGTTTGCCGGCCGGGTACTCGTCGATGTAGCCGTAACCGCCGTGCACCTGGAGGGCATTGCTCGCGGCGCGCACGGCGGCCTCGGAGGCGAAGAGCTTGGCGGTGGAGGACTCGGTGGCGAAGGGCTGCCCGCGGTCCACGAGATCGGCGACCCGCCAGGTGAGCAGCCGGGCCGCGTCCACGTCGACCGAGATGTCGGCGATCAGCTCCTGGACCAGCTGGTGGTGGGCGATCGGCTTGCCGAACTGCTCGCGCTGGGCGGCGTACGAGACGGCGGCGTCCAGCGCCGCCTGGGCGATGCCCACGCATCCGGCGGCCACCGACATCCGGCCCTTGGCCAGGGCCGACATGGCCACGGAGAAGCCCTTGCCCGCGGGGCCGAGCATCGCGGAGGCGGGGACCTCGACCCCGTCGAAGGCGAGTTCGGCGGTGGCCTGGCCGCGCAGGCCCAGCTTGCCGTGGACCTCGCGGCGGGTGAGTCCGGGGGTGTCGGTGGGGACGAGGAAGGCGGAGATGCCGCGGTGGCCTGGCTCTTCGCCGGTCCGGGCGAAGAGGAGGACCACGTCCGCCCAGGTGCCGTTGGTGATGAACATCTTGCTGCCACTGACGACGTACGCGTCCCCCTCGCGCACGGCGCGGGTGGTGAGGCTGCCGGCGTCGGAGCCCGTACCGGGTTCGGTCAGGCCGAAACAGCCGAGCGCCTCGCCGGAGCAGAGGCGGGGCAGCCACTCCCGCTTCTGCTCCTCCGTTCCCCAGGCGGCGATGGTCTTGGCGACCAGGCCGAGGGAGACGGAGACGATGCCGCGCACGGCGGAGTCGCCGCGGCCGAGCTCCTCGGTGACGAGGACGTAGGCGAGGTGGTCGCCACCGGAGCCGCCGTACTCCTCGGGGACGGTCAGGCCGAGGAAGCCGAGGTCGCCGAGTTTCCTGACGACGGCCCGGTCCACGCTCTCGGCGCGGTCCCATTCGGCCGCGTACGGGGCGATCTCGCGCTCGGTGAACTCGCGGGCGAGCCGGCGTACGGCTTCCTGTTCCTCGCTCAGCTCCAGGTTCACCGGGCACCTCCGGGCGGTCCGGCGCGGGTCGACCCGGAAGGGTTAACTAGCACCGGTAGTTTATGGCGGGCAGGCCCTACTATGTGGCGCATGGCCAGACCGCGCAAGCCCCTCCTCAGTCGGGACCTCATCGTCGGGGCGGCGGGCGCGCTGGTGGACGCGGAGGGGCTGGAGGCGGTGTCGACGCGGCGGCTGGCCGCCGCGCTGGGGGTCAGCGGGCCTTCGCTGTACAACCACTTCCGCACGAAGGACGAGATCCTGGAAGCGGTCGCGGACGCGGTGAGCGCCCGAGTCGACTTGTCGATGTTCGAGCCGGGAGCGGGCCGGGACTGGCGGGGCGCCCTGCACGACTGGGCCCACTCGTACCGGGACGCGCTGGCCGACCACCCGAACATCGTGCCGTTGCTGGCGCGCGGCCCGGGCCGGCGTCCGGCGGGGCTGCGGGTGGCGGACGCGGTGTTCGGGGCGATGACGGCGGCCGGGTGGCCGCCGGCCCAGGCGACGCGGATCGGCGCGCTGATGCGGTACTTCATCCTGGGCTCGGCGGTGGCCTCGTTCGCCGGGGGTTTCGTGGACGACGAGGCCGCGTACGACCCGTCGGACTACCCCCACCTCGGCCAGGCCCACCTGCTGGCGGAGCGCCGGCGCGAGGTGGACGAGGGCGCGTTCGAGACGGGCCTGGCCGCCCTGCTGGACGGACTGGCCCTCCAGCACGAGGCGTTGACGGGCCGGGCCGCGGGCTAGACGGCCGGCGGCTGGCGGCTGGCGGCTGGCGGCTGGCGGCTGGCGGCTGGCGGCTAGAACACGACGAGCGAGCGGCCGCCCTTGCCGGCGAGCATCGCCTCGAAGGCGGCCGGGATGCCGTCCAAGGTGATGCGGTCGGTGACCAGGGAGCCGAGGTCGAGCCGGCCCGCGCGGACGTGCTCGGCGATCAGCGGGAGATCGCGCGCGGGATCACTGTTCCCGTACACGCAGCCGGTGAGGGTGCGGGCGAAGTGGAAGATCTCCAGGGCGTGGAAGCCCACCTTCTGGTCCTTGCCACCGATCCCGACGACCGTGGTGCGCCCGCCGCGACGGGTGGAGTCCCAGGCCGCACGGATGGACTGCGCACGGCCCGCGCACTCGACGGCGACGTCGGCGCCCTGCCCGCCGGTGAGGGCGCGGATCTGCTTGGCGGTGGTGTCGGAGGCGAGCACGAACTCGGTGGCCCCGGCCGCCCGGGCCAGCTCCTCCTTGGCCGGGGAGACGTCGACGGCCACGATCGGGCCCGCCTCGGCGATCCGCGCGGCCTGGAGCGCGGCCAGGCCGACTCCGCCGACGCCGAAGACGGCGACGGACTCGCCCGGGCGTACCTGGGCGCTGTTGCGCACGGCGCCGTAGCCGGTGAGGACCGCGCAGCCGAGCAGGGCCGCCTCCGCGAGCGGGATCCCGGCGGGCGCGGGCAGCACGCAGCGGGCGGCGACGACCGTCTCCTCGGCGAAGGCGGCCACGTTCAGCCCCGGGTGCAGCGGCGTGCCCTCGGCGTCGTGGGCGTAGACCGCCCCCACCCCGCTGAGCGCCTTGGAGCAGAGCCAGACCTCGCCGATCGAGCAGTGGTGGCACTCCCCGCAGGACGGGGACCAGTTGAGCACCACGCCGTCGCCGGGGGCGACGTGGGTGACGCCCTCGCCGACGGCGAGGACCGTCCCCGAGCCCTCGTGACCGAGGACGGCGGGGACGGGGACCGTCATGGTGCCGTCGGTGAGGGAGAGGTCGGAGTGGCAGACACCGGCTGCGGCGAGCCGTACCCGGACCTGCCCGGGGCCGGGATCGGGCAGGACGATCTCCCGTATGTCCAGCGGTGCTCCGACGGCGGGCAGGATGGCGGCGCGGACCATGGTCGTTTCCGTCTCTCGGCAGGAGGGTTTGCGGTCGGGTCGGTCAGAACTGCAGCGACTTGGTCTGGAGGTACTCGGCCAGGCCGTGCGGGCCGAGCTCGCGTCCGACCCCCGACTGCTTGTAGCCGCCGAAGGGTGCGAGCGGGTTGAAGCGACCGCCGTTGATGTCCACCTGGCCGGTGTCCATGCGCCGCGCGAAGGCGACCGCCGTCTCCTCGTCCGCCGCCCACACCGCGCCGCCCAGGCCGTAGACGGTCCCGTTCGCGATGCGCAGGGCCTCGTCCTGGTCCTCGTACGAGAGGATCGAGAGCACCGGGCCGAAGATCTCCTCCTGCGCGATGGTCATCTCGGGCGTGACGTCGGCGAACACGGTCGGGGCGATGAAGTACCCGCGCTCGTACGGCGCCTCGGGGCCGCCCGCGACGAGGCGCGCGCCCTCCTCGACGCCCTTCCTGATGTATCCGCGCACGCGGTCGCGCTGCTTGGCGTTGATGACCGGGCCGAGGCGGGTGCCCGGGTCGGTGGGGTCGCCCGAGGGGTACTTGGCGACGGCGGCGGCCGCGAGCGAGACGGCCTCCTCGTACTGGTCGCGGTGGACGAGCATCCGCGTGAGCGCGTTGCAGCTCTGGCCGGAGTTGTTCATGACGTGGCCCACGCCCGCCGCGACGGCCTTGGCCAGGTCGGCCCCGGGCAGGATGACGTTGGCCGATTTGCCGCCGAGTTCGAGGGCGACGCGCTTGACGGCGGCGCCGGCCGTGGCGCCGATCTGCCTGCCGACCGCGGTGGAGCCGGTGAAGGAGACGAGGTCGACTCCCTCGTGCGCGGCCAGCGCCTGGCCGGCGACCGGGCCGGTCCCGGTCACCAGGTTGAACACGCCCGCCGGAATGCCCGCCTCGTGCACGGCTTCGGCGAAGAGCTGCGCGGTCAGCGGGGTGTCCTCGGCCGGCTTGAGGACGAGGGTGCAGCCGGCGGCGAGAGCGGGTGCCACCTTGGCAACGATCTGGTGCAGCGGGTAGTTCCAGGGGGTGATGGCCCCGACGACGCCGACCGGCTCCATCAGCACGGTGGAGTTGCCGATCTTCTCCTCGAAGGCGTACGAGGCGCCCAGCTCCGCGAAGGAGGAGGACACGGCGATCGGCGCGCCCACGTGAACCATCTCCGAGAAGCCCCGCGGGGAGCCGAGTTCGGCGGTGATGAGCTCGGCGAACTCGCCCTTTCGGGCGACCAGCACGTCGCGGAGCGCCCCGATCAGGGCGGCCCGCTCGGCCGGAGCGGTGGCCGCCCAGCCGGGGAAGGCGGCGCGTGCCGCGCGTACGGCCGCGTCCACGTCGTCGGCGTTCCCGGCCGGGACCCCGGCGATGACCTGCTCGTCGGCCGGGTTGACCACCTCGATCCGCTCGCGTCCGGCGGCGGGCCGCCATGCGCCGTCGATGTACATCCCGTCGTGGGCCTTCATGGCTTTCCTCCCGAGCACGCACGAACGCGTGGACGCGTAGACCTGACCTCGTTCGACCACCCTACAAACTACCGGCGGTAGTTTTCGGCCCGCCAGGGGTCGCGGGCTCAGATGATGCCGAAAAGCATCCCTGCCCCGAGGACGACGAGGGAGGTGAGCGCCGCCCATTTCACGGTGAAGCGGGTGTGGTCGCCGAACTCGACCTTGGCCATGCCGACGAGCACGTAGACGGCGGGAACGAGCGGGCTGGACATGTGCAGGGCCTGGCCGACCAGGGCGGCGCGGGCGATTTCGAGCGGGGAGACCCCGTGGGCGGCGCCGGCCTCGGCCAGGACCGGCAGGACGCCGAAGTAGAAGCCGTCGTTGGACATGAAGTAGGTGAGCGGCAGGCTGAGCAGGCCGGTGACCAGGGCCATGTGCGGGCCCATGCCTTCCGGGACGACGCCGACGAGCCAGTCGGCCATGTGCTTGACCATGCCGGTGCCGCTGAGGACGCCGGTGAAGACGGCCGCGGCGAAGACCATGCCGGCGACGTTCAGGACGTTGTCGGCGTGGGCGGCGATCCGGGCCTTCTGGTCCGGCATGTGCGGGAAGTTGACGGTGAGGGCGAGGGCGGCGCCGAGGAGGAAGAGCACGGGAATGGGCAGCAGTTCCGTGATCATCGCGGCGAGGAGGGCGACGGTGAGGCCGGCGTTGAACCAGTAGAGGCGCGGGCGCAGCGTCGCGCGGCGGGGGTCGAGGCCCTGGAAGCCGCCCTCGTACGGGGACGGGGCGGAGGCGGGGTCGCAGGCGGGGTCGGAGGCGGGGTCGGAGGCGGGATCCGACGCGCCGGAGCCGGACCCGCCGCCCGTACGGGAGCCGGGTCCGGTCCCGGCGGCGGTGGCGGACCCGGTGGCGGTCGCGGTGGCGGTGGCGGTGGCGACCAGCAGACGCTCTTCGGCGGGCTCCACCGCCTCCTCGGCCGGCCGGTCCGCGTCATCGCCGGGCATGACCAGCGTGCCGATCCGGCCGCGCTCCTTGAGGCCGAGGACGTACGCGAGGCCGAACACGAACAGCAGGCCGACCGCGAGGGCCGGGATCATCGGCACGAAGATGTCGGAGGCGTCGACCTTGAGGGCCGTGGCGGCGCGGGCCGTGGGGCCGCCCCAGGGCAGGGTGTTCATGACGCCGTTGGCGGTGGCGGCGACGCCCGTCATGACCACGAGGCTGAGGCCGAGCCGCTTGTAGAGCGGATACATGGCCGAGACCGTGATCATGAAGGTGGTCGAGCCGTCGCCGTCGAGCGAGACGATCGCGGCGAGGACCGCGGTGCCGACGACGACCCGTACCGGGTCCGCCTTGCAGAAGCGCAGGATGCCGCGCACGATCGGGTCGAACAGACCGACGTCGATCATCACGCCGAAGTAGACGATGGCGAACATCAGCATGGCGGCGGTCGGCGCGAGTTTGCCGACGCCGTCGATGACGTAGTCGCCGAGGTGGGCGCCCTTTCCTGCGAACACGCAGAACAGCGCGGGAATGAGGACGAGCGCCGCGATGGGCGACATTTTCTTCATCATGATCAGCACCAGGAAGGTGGCGATCATGGCGAAGCCGAGGAAGGTCAGCATGCAGGGAACGTAGGTGCCCCCCAGTCGCGTCAACAAGACGTCAGGGCGTGAGCAATACGAGCAAAACCCCAGCTCAGGGCAGGGGTGTCAGTTCGACGGGGAAGCCGTTGAGCACCGCGGTACCGGACAGCGGGTCGAGCCGGGAGCCGTCGAGGAGCTGGTTGACGTTGGCTCCGGGCGCGGCGGAGGCGACGGAGAGCCGGGCCCCGTCCCGGTCGTGGCCCCAGCCGTGCGGGAGGCTGACGACGCCGGTGCGGACGGTGTCGGTGACCTCGACGGGGACCTCCAGGCTGCCGCCGTCCGCGGTGATCCTGGCCAGGCCGCCCTCGGTGAGACCGAGTCGGCCGGCGTCCTCGGGGTTCACCTGGAGGGTGCAGCGGTTGGAACCTCCGGTGAGGGCCGGGACGTTGTGCAACCAGCTGTTGTTGGACCGCAGATGACGGCGGCCCACGAGCACCAGGGTGGCGGGGCGGTCGGCGAGCGCCGCGCGCAGCCTGGGGAGCTCGGCCGTGATCGGGTCCGGGAGCAGCTCGATCCTGCCGCTGCGCGTCCTCAGCACGCCCGGGAGCCGGGGCCGCAGCGGGCCGAGGTCGATGCCGTGCGGGTGCGCGAGCAGCCGCTCCAGGGTGAGCCCCTCGCCCCCGTCCTCACCCCTGCCCCCGGTCGCGCTCGCGACCGCGTCTTCGCCCGCACCCGGTGCCGCCCCGGGAGTGCGGCCGGAGGCGAACCGGTCTCCGTACGGGCCGAGTCGGAGCATCAGGTCGAGCCTGCGCTCGGGGCCGTTCTCCCCGGTGAGCAGGGCGGCCAGGTGCTGCGGGTCCTGCCCGTGCAGCGGGGAGCGCGGGTCGGCGGTCTCCTTGGCGAGGGCGCCCTGGATGACCATCTCGTCGACGTCGGCGGGCGAGGCGGAGCCGTGCCGGCCGGAGACGGCCAGGACCAGGCGCGCGTGGATCTCGCACTCGTCGAGCCGGTCCGCTTCGAGCGGGACGGCGGGCCGGCTGTAGCGCACCTGGTTGCGGATGGCGAACCCGTTGAAGGCGAAGTCGTGGTGCGCGCTCTGCGAGGGCGGCGGCGGGGGCAGCACGACGTGGGCGTGGCGGGAGGTCTCGTTGAGGTACGGGTCGACGCTGACCATGAAGTCGAGCCCGGCCAGGGCCGCGTCGAGGCGCCGCCCGTCGGGGGCGGACAGCACCGGGTTGGCGGCGATGGCGATCAGGGCCCGGATCCGCCCCTCCCCCGGTGTCTCGATCTCCTCGGCCAGGGCCGCGATGGGCAGTTCGCTCTTGGCCTCGGGGTGGCCGCTGACCCGGCTGAGCCAGCGGCCCAGGGTGAAGCCCTTGCCCGGCCCGGCGGGGCGCGGCCGCGGACCGGCGGCCGGGAGCGGGAAGAGGACTCCCCCCGGCCGGTCGAGGTTGCCGGTGAGGATGTTCAGTACGTCGACCAGCCAGCTGGCCAGCGTGCCGTACTCGACGGTGCAGCTGCCGATCCGCCCGTAGACCGCGGCGGTGGGCGCGGCCGCGAGGGCGCGGGCGAGGGCGCGGATCTCGGCGGCCGTGAGGTCGCAGGCGGGGGCGACGGCCTCGGGAGTGAAACGCGCGAGGGCGTCGGCGAGTTCCCCGAGTCCCTCGGTCCGTTCCCGCAGGGCGCCGGGGGCGGCGAGCCCCTCCGCGAGCAGGGTGTGCGCGAGGGCCGCCAGCAGCAGGGCGTCGCTGCCGGGGCGCGGCGCGAGGTGGAGGTCGGCCAGCTTGGCGGTGCGGGTGCGGCGCGGGTCGACGACGACCAGGGTGCCGCCGCGGGCGCGCAGCGCCTTGAGCCGGCCGGGGAAGTCGGGGGCGGTGCACAGGGAGCCGTTGGACTCGACCGGGTTGGCGCCGAGGATCAGGAGGAAGTCGGTCCGGTCGAGGTCGGGGACCGGGATGGCGAACGGGTCGCCGAAGAGGAGTCCGCTGGAAACGTGCTTGGGCATCTGGTCGAGGGTGCTGGCGGTGAAGAAGTTGCGGGTGCCGAGCGCTCTGAGCAGCAGCGACGGGTACAGGTTGCCCGCCATGGTGTGCACGTTCGGGTTGCCGAGGACGACGCCGACGGACTGGGCCCCGTACGTGCGCACGAGGGCCGGGACCCGCTCCGCGATGGCCTCGTACGCCTCCTCCCACGTCGCCTCCTGGAGCCGGCCGTCGCGGCGGACGAGGGGGGCGCGCAGGCGGTCGGGGTCGGCGTCGAGCGCGCCGAAGGCCGCGCCCTTGGGGCAGATGAAGCCGCGGCTGAAGACGTCTTCGCGGTCCCCGCGGGCGCCGGTGACGGTGGCGCCCTCGATGGTGAGGGTGAGGCCGCAGGTGGCTTCGCAGAGCGGGCAGATGCGCAGGGCTGTGCGGGGCATGGGCCCTCCAGGGGCGGCAGGACGCGACACGGACACGCGGGTGAGCCGAGCATACCGACCGGTTGGCACGCGAGGGAGGGTGCTGCGGCGGAGTCCTGGGGCGGGCGCGGCGGAGCCGCCGCCTCGGCTCCGCGCGGGTCAGTCCCGTACGCGGGTCAGTCCAGTACGCGGGCCAGGTAGGCGTGCATCATGGCCCGGATCTCGGCCACGATGGCGGGGTCGCCTTCGGGGTCGGTGCGGAAGGCCAGCTTCGTGAGCGCGTCCGTGGCCTCGACCGCCACCAGGACCGCCCGTTCCATGGCCGGGTCCGGGGTCAGGCCGAGGTGCGAGCCGAGCAGTTCGGTGAGGCGTACGGCGACCAGCCCGTTGGGGTCGGCGGCCGGGCCCTCGGCGGGCGGGGCGGGTACCCCGAAGTCGACGAACGCGAAACCGGGGACGGTGCGCTTCATGACCAGGTATTCGTCGAGCACCGCGTCCACGACCGGCCGCCAGTCGCCGGCCGGGAGCGTGTCGAGGCGCTCCGCGATGGCGTCGGTGTACCGGTCCAGGTTGCGGTGGGCGAGGGCGATGGACATGGCCCGCTTGTTGCCGAAGAAGCGGTAGACCGAGCCGATGGGCACGCCGGCGCGCAGGGCGACGGTCCGGGTGCTGAGGTTCTCGTACCCGGTCTCGTCCAGGAGTTCGGCGCAGGCGTCGAGGATCCGGGCGAGCCGGTCGGCGCTGCGCTGCTGGACCGGCGTCCGGCGCAGGGGGTGGGCGGGGGGCACGGGGTCCATCATGCCGCTCCTGGCTCCTCGGTTCAGCAGGGGTCTCAGTTCAGCAGGAGGCCGATGCCCCCGATCGTGTAAGTGATCATGAGCGCGAGCAGCGGCAGCTGGCCGGCGACGGCCCGGGCCGGCGGGAAGAGGCGTACGGAGCGGTCGTGGGCGGCGATCACACCGAGTACGTGGCCGGTGACGACGGCGATGACCTGGAGGGCGGCGAGGGCGCCGGGACCCAGTGGCGACAAGGGTTCGGGGGCGTTGTCAGTGCCGAGTGCGATGGTTACCGTGCGTGGTCCTTCGGTGACGAGGAGGGAGAAGTAATGGGCGACGAGATAGCCGAGCGCGATCGGCACGAGTGAGTGCGCGAAGGCGGTCAGCGGGCCGGGGTGCGGGCCGCAGACGAGGCGGGTGGCCGCCGCGCAGAGGCAGTACAGGGTGGCGACGAGGGCGATGGCGGCGAGCAGTCCGAGGGTGGCCGTGGGGGTGCGGCCGAGGGGGGAGGCCTGGAGGGCGTTGATCCACGAGGGGTCGTCGGAGTAGCCGTCGTAGGCGGTGGAGCCGAGCAGGACGCAGACGGTGGCGACGAGTCCGGGACGCTCGGGCGTCGCGTCGAGTCCGTGGAAGGGGTTGCGCAGGACCAGGCGGCCGTCGCCTCGGCGGCCGAGGGGGGAGAGCCGGGCCAGGAGGGCGGAGTACGCCTCGAAGGCGTCGCCGTCGGCGAACCAGCGCTCGCCGAAGCGGGCGGCGAGCGCGAGGTGGACGGCGGTGTAGAGGGCGAGGGCGATCAGGAGGGTGGTGGTGGATGCGGGATCCGGAGCGGCGAGTTCTAGCCAGGTGAAGGCGAACAGTCCGGCGGCGGCGGGCCATTGGCCGAGCCGGGCGGGGAGGGGGGCGGGTGTGTGGCGCCGCCGGTGGGCGCGGGGCAGCCGGCGGGAGAGGCGGTACAGGGTGCGGAGCGGGTTGAGCAGGCGCCAGACGGGGCCGAGGAGGAGGGAGGCGGGGACGAGGCCGACCCAGAGGAGGACGTAGACGGCGCCCGGGGCGGGGTTGCGCGCGGGATCGTCGGGGCCGAGGAGGAGGTGGAGCAGGACGGCGAGGGCGGCGGCGAGGCCGAGTCCGCGCAGGGCGGTACGGGTGGCCGGCGCGTCGGCCACCCGCTCCAGGCCGGCGGGCAGGGCGAGGCCCGAGCGGTCGCCGCGGAAGCGGGAGGAGGACCAGAGGAGGCCGAGCGCGAGGAAGGAGACGAACAGTGCGGCGAAGGCACCGGCGAAGGCGTAGAAGGGAGAGATCGGCAGATCGTGCCGGGACCCGATCCCGTGCGCGAGCGTGGTGAGCGGATCGGCCGGACCAGGGACCACGCCCCGGCCCCCGCCGCCACTGCCCGCGACGAGAGCGCGTTCCGGTGCGTGCGGGGTCACTGCGGCCCGGGCCGGGTCATCGGACGAGGAGTTGGGTCAGGACGAGGTGGGACTCGTGGGTCTCCACCTCGAACAGGCCCGTGCGGTCGGCCGTCAGGACCAGGGTGGCCTCCTGGCCCGCCGACAGGGCGAGTTCCTTGTCGTAGCCGTGGACGTGCAGGGTGTCCGCGCGGTCGCTGGTGACGCGCAGGGCGACGCGCTCCCCGCGCCGCAGCTCGGTGCGGCCGGGGGCGGGGGTGACCTTGCCGTCCCGGACGGTGAGGGTGACCGTGCGGTCGGCGGACGCCTCCGACGGTGACGCCGGCGCCGACGGGGGTGACGGGGGTGCCGTGGGCGGGGTGTGGCTGTGGCCCCCTTGGCCGGGGGCGGCGGCGGTGGCGGTGAGCTGGAGCGTGCCCTCGACCGCCTTTCCGGCGACGGTCCAGGCCGTGTGGTCGTCGGCGTAGAGGCGGACGGTCAGGGTGTGCGCGCCCTCGGGCACCTGGGCCGCCGGGAGGTGGAACCAGGGGCCGTACAACCGGGCCAGTTTGCGGCCGTCGAGCTCCAGGTGCGCGTGGCCGGCGCCCGGGAGGGCGGCGCCGCCGGTGCTGTCGGGGGTGAAGCGGAAGTTCTCCACCGTCAGCTGGAGGTTCCAGCCGTCCTCGGAGTCGGGGCGGGCTGCGAGCCGCACCTGCGGCGCGCCCGCGGCCGGGACCTCGCGGAGCCGGTGGCCGGTGGGGTCCTGGGCGTCGAGCAGGGTACCGGCGCTGCCGGTGGCCTGCTCGTGGCCGGTGCCGGGTTTGTGGTGGGTGGTGGCCCGGCCGCCGCAGCCCGCGGCCGCGCCGCCGACGAGCAGGAGTGCGACCGTGAGCAGCGCCGCGGTACGGGTGGACCGGCCCCGGCCCCGGCCCCGGCCGCGGGCCGTGCGGGGCGGCACACCCGCGCCGCCGTGGCGGGCACGGTTCCCGGCGCGGCCGGGGGCGTGGGGGTTCATGCCGGGTCCGGGGTGGCCGCGGTGTGCAGGGCCGGGGGCGGGGGCGGCGGCGCCGGTGCGCGGTCCCCCTCGGGGTCGCCGCCCGCGGCGGTGGGGCGGGCCGAGGCGACGACGGCCCACAGCACCCAGACCACGGCCACCGGGGTGCGGACCCAGGCCGGGCTCAGCGGGATCCAGGGGATCATCAGGACGGCCTTGTCGAAGGCGTCGAGGAGGGTGAGGGCCGCCAGGAGCAGGGTCAGCCGTGCCGGCCAGGGGCGGGTGGGCCTGAGGGCGAGGCCCACGCCCGTCCACCACAGGCCCAGCAGGAGCAGCGCCAGGGCCGGCACGGCGGTGCCCACCAGGGGAGTCGTGGAGCCGGCCACGTCCAGGGCCAGCCCGGCAAGGCCCAGCAGCGAGGCCGTCGTGCCCAGGCGGGACCCGCGCAGCCGGCGCCACCACAGCACCCCGCCGACCAGCAGCAGCACCGCCGCCACCGCCAGCGCGATCTGCGTCTCCACCCGCTCCGGGCCGCGCGCCCCGTACCAGTCGCAGCCCGCCGGCAGCTTGCGCGCCTGGACGCTGTAGTCGGCGCAGACCAGGAGCTGGGCGAGTTTCACCGGTTCGCCCACCAGCCGCCAGGAGGCGCCGGACACCTCGCCGCGGCGGTCGCCGCAGTGCGGGAGCGTGCCCGGGGTGGAGCCGTCCGGTCCGGGCTGCCAGCAGTTCCCCCGGCCCTGCCCGTCCCACCACACGTCCATCCCGTTGGGGCGGGACGCCCCGGACCTGTCCTTGCCGAGGACGTTGGCGGCGTAACGGTTGTGGTGGGAGGTGTCCGTCTGCTTCGACCATTCCTCCTCGCCCCGGATGAATGCCGGGACCGCCGAGAGGAAGAAGCCCGCGCGCCGGTGCCCGTACACCCAGTTGTTCTCGTACACGTTCCAGTTGCCGCCCGCCGTGATGATCCCCGTGCCCGGCGGCATGGAGATCTGCGGGCAGACCACCCCCTGCTCGTAGCCGCGCTCGATCGGCGGCTTGGCGCAGGTGCCGTCCGCGACGTACCCGTAGTAGTCGGCGTTGTTGTCGTGGATCAGGTTCCGCTCGAACTTGGCGTGGTTCTGCGGGAGTCCGGGGTGCCCGGGGAAGGCGCTGTCCATCGAGGCGCCGCCCATGTTCGCGTCGAACTCGTTGTCGTGGACCCAGACGGAGTCCCCGGCGGTCCCGGAGTAGCCCACCATGTTGTGGTGGCTGTGGCAGCCGGTGATCTCGATCGAGTAGCGCGGGACCTCGTAGCCCCGCCCGTCGTTGATGTTCGAGGCGCTGCCGGGGTAGATGCCGGAGTCGCCGTTCCCGTACGACTCGCAGTTCTTGTACAGCCCGTGGTCGCTGGCGAAGGTCAGGAAGCCGTACTCGTCGTTCCACCTGGTCAGGACGTCGTCGATGACGAACCCGTCGCCGGCCAGCACGTACAGCGAGTTGAAGGTGGTCCGCTGCGCGGTGAAGTTACGGAAGTAGATGCCGTTCGACTGGTCGGCGCGGATGGCGTTCAGCTTCTGGTACTTGGCGTCGATGACCACGTCCTGGCGGCTCGCGCCGGTGCCCTCGATCTGGAGGTCCGTCTTGCCGAGGATCGCGACGAGGTTCTGGTTGTGCCGGCACCGCACCTGCTGCTCGTACGACAGGATCTGGTAGCCGAGCGCGGAGTTGGGGGCCTTCAGCGCGGCGCACTCCCCCGCCGGCTTCGGCAGTGAGGGCTCCTCCTCGTACAGGCCGGGGAGGATCGCGATGTTCATCCCGGGCCGGTCCACGGCGTCCACGGCTTCCTGGAGGTGCCGGTAGCCGCCCTTCTCGCACCGCTCGTACAGGGCGAGGTTGCGCTGCCTGAGCTCCTCCGGGAAGGCGGATATCCGGCGCTCGAAGGCGGGCCGGTCGGTCTTGCAGACCAGCAGGTCGGGCTCGGCCTCGCGGTACCGCGGTACGGATCCGGAGCCGTCCGGCAGGGTCACGGGACGCTCCTCGTGCGCGCGGGCGGCGGGCGCTGCGGCGAAGAGGGACAGCAGCGCGAGGAGGGCGGCGAGGAGCGCCGCCGGCACGGCAGGGAACCTGCGGGTCCACGACATGGGCGTGAGAGTAGAGCAATGTTCATCTTTTTGGAGCCCCCGCGGCAGCGCGAAATCGAGGGGGCGGAATCCGCGGTGCGGAATCGAGGTGCCATTGACGGGTGGGCCAGGGAATCCTACTGTCGACCATAGGATTAATTGGACCGTCCGTCCGTCACAGAGCGGGAGCACCCATGAGCGAGCAGGCCGAGCAGGCGAGGAAGACGGCAGAGGCACTGGAGTACCTCACCGGCTTCGGCAACGAGCACAGCTCGGAGGCCGTCCCCGGCGCCCTGCCGCCCGGCCGCAACTCGCCCCAGCGCGCCCCCCTCGGCCTGTACGCCGAGCAGCTCAGCGGTAGCGCCTTCACCGAGCCCCGGGGCCACAACCGCCGCTCCTGGCTCTACCGGATCCGCCCCTCCGCGGCCCACCCGCCCTTCACCCGCACCGACAACGGCGCCCTGCGCACCGCGCCCTTCACCAAGGCCCCGGCGGACCCCAATCGGCTCCGCTGGAACCCGCTGCCCGACGCGGCCCCCGGCACCGACTTCCTCGCGGGGCTGTGGACCCTGGGCGGCAACGGCGACGCCGGCCAGCGCACCGGCATGGCCATCCACCTCTACCACGCCAACGCCTCCATGACCGACCGGGTGTTCAGCGACTCCGACGGCGAGCTGCTCATCGTCCCCGAGCGCGGCGGCCTGCTGCTGCGCACCGAGCTCGGCCTGCTCAGCGCCGGCCCCGGCGAGGTGGCCCTGATCCCGCGCGGCGTGCGCTTCCGCGTGGAGCTCCTGGACGAGGACGCCCGCGGGTACGTCTGCGAGAACTACGGCCGCCCCTTCGAGCTGCCCGACCTCGGCCCGATCGGCGCCAACGGCCTCGCCGCCGCGCGCGACTTCCGGGCCCCGGTGGCCGCGTACGAGGACGTCGAGCGCCCGACCGAGGTCGTCAACAAGTTCTGCGGCAACCTCTGGTCCGCCACCTACGACCACTCCCCGCTGGACGTGGTCGCCTGGTACGGCACGCACACCCCGTACGTGTACGACCTGCGCCGCTTCAACGTCATCGGGTCCATCAGCTACGACCACCCCGACCCGTCGATCTTCACCGTGCTGACCTCGCCCTCCGACACCCCGGGGCTGGCGGGCGTGGACTTCGTCGTCTTCGCCCCGCGCTGGCTGGTCGGCGAGGACACCTTCCGCCCGCCGTACTTCCACCGGAACGTCATGAGCGAGTACATGGGCCTGATCGAGGGCGCCTACGACGCCAAGGCGGAAGGCTTCGTCCCGGGCGGCGGCTCGCTGCACAACATGATGTCCGCGCACGGGCCGGACCGCGAGACCTTCGACAGGGCGAGCGCCGCCGAACTGAAGCCGCAGAAGATCGACGACGGCCTGGCCTTCATGTTCGAGACGCGCTGGCCGATCACCACCACCCCCCAGGCGGCCGGCGCCGACCACCTCCAGCGCGGATACGACGACGTCTGGCAGGGGCTCCAGCGCCACTTCCGCGCCTAATATCGCAAGGCGCGGACCCCGGATCCCCGGACCCACAGGCCCACGGATCTGCGGACCCCCGGAGCCCGGAGCCCGCGCCACGCACCCCCACGCCCCGTCCGTACGGAGAACCACCCGTGACCGCCTTCGCCCCCGACTCGCTCGTGCTCAACCGGAAGCTGCCGCTCTGGTACCAGGTGTCGCAGTCGCTGCGCGCCTCGATACTGGGGCGCGCCCCGGACGCCTCGCTGCGCCTGCCGACCGAGGAGCAGCTCGCCGAGCACTACGGGGTGAGCGTGCTGACCATGCGCCAGGCGCTCAAGGAGCTGGAGGGCGAGGGGCTGATCAGCCGCCACCGGCGGCGCGGCACGTTCATCGAGCCGGGTGCGCGGCGTGGGGCGCCGGTACGGCTGCTGGGCTCGGTCGACGCGATCGTGGCGCAGCAGTCGGGCGACCGCACGACGGTTCTCGGCCGCGCGCGGACGGCCGTGTCCGGGGAGCTGCTGGAGCACTTCCCCGACACGGCCGAGGTGGTCACGTACCGCCGGCTGCGCCACGACGGGGAGAGCGGCGAGCCGACCAACTGGGCGGAGAACGCGGTCCGCCCCGAGCTCGCCGAGGGCGTGGACCTGGCCGATCTGGCGCGCTGGCCGATGACCAAGGTGCTGCGCGACGTGGTGGGCGTGCGGATCAGCCGGATCACGGACACGGTGGAGGCGCGGCTCGCCGACCCGGAGACGGCCGAGCTGCTCCAGGTACCGCTGCTCAGCCCGATCCTGCTGTGCACGGGCGTGACGTACGACGAGGACGGGCGGGTCGTGGACGTGGCGCGGATCCGGTACCGCGGCGACCGGTTCTCGTTCACGGTGACGCTCGACGCCACCTGACGGCTGCCACACCCAGGACCCAGGAGGGACTACTTACCTTCGTCGTCCGTACCGCGCTCGCCCTCCGCCTGCGACGGGGTGGTCCGCGTCGTCGCGGGGTGGTGCTGCGTCTTCTCCTTCTCGTCCATGTCCTCGTCGAGCCGCTCGCCCTCGGCCTGCGAGGGAGTCGTGTATTCGTCGTAATGACTCATGTCCGCCTCTTCGCCATCGATCGATGTACCGGTACATTCCCCCATATAGGGAGCGTAGCTCTTCGGCCCCCGCCCAGCCCGGCCACGCCCCGCGCCCGCGCCCCGCCCGTGCCCCCGCCCGCAGCCTCCCGTCGCTACCATCTGCCGGGTGAGCGAAGACGTACCGCTGCTGGACGATCTGATGCCCTGGGCCGTGGGCGGCCTGCGCCTGGGCCGGGCCTGGGTGGCGGCCCCCGACCCGGCGGCGCTGCGCGCCCGCTGGGCGGCCCTGACCGGCGCCGAAGCCGCCGAGCGGGACCAGCTGTTCCGCCCGACCAGGAGCCGTACGCCCACCACCGGCGCGGCCGCGCTGCCCGGGCAGCGCTCCCCGTCGACCGCCCGCTTCGCCGATGCCCCGGGCCCCTGCCCGGAGCCCGTACGGGTGCTGCGCGATCCCTTCGACGAGCAGTGGCTGCTGCCCGACCAGCGGCTCATCGACCTGGCCCGCCCGGAGTTGTGGCGGGTCCTGGACGAGCACCAGCTCTTCGCCGTCGAGACCCCGGAACTGCTGGTCACCGCCCATCTGCCCGCCGGCCGCCTGGGCCGGATCCGCCCCCTGCACCGGCGCCCCGGCGCGGCCGAGCCCAATCTCGCGCCGGGCCTGCTGCCACTGCTGGGCGAGCGCTACGGCGGCTGGGTGACCCCGCAGGACGTACTGTGCTGGATCCTCGCGGCGGGCCGCCCCGGCCCCCGGGGGTACGAGGTCCCGCTCACCGGGGACCCCGGCCGCTGGCGGGCCGGGGTGGAGCTGGGGCACCGGCTGCTCACCGTCCAGCTGCGCGGCGGTCCCGGCGGCGAGCCGCCGCGGCTGCCGGGCGGGCGGCGCCCGTACGTCCGCTCGGCGGTCCAGGCCTGGCCGCAGGGGCTCGCGTACGACCCGGAGACCGAGACCCTGAGCCTGGGGGCCGGGACGGTCTCCCCCGTGCCGGCGGGCGCCTGGGAGTTCGAGGTCCAGGGCGGCATCCGGGTGCTGGAGGCCTGGTTCGCCTCCCGCACCGCCCACCGGGACCCGGAGGCCGACGGGCTGGAGGCGCTCGGGCCCGCCGAGTGGCCGCAGGCCTGGACCTCGGAGCTGCTGGCGCTGGTGACCACCCTGGCGCTGCTGGCCGATCTGGCCCCGGAACGGGCTGCGTTCGAACCCGGGCCGGCGCTGCCGGCCGCCGAGCTGGCGGCGGCCGGGGTACTGCCGCCGCCGCGCTGGTCCCGCCGCCCGGCCTCCGTACTGGACCACCACGAGGAGGGCCCGGGCGGCCAGTTCGCGCTGCTGTGACGGATTCCGGCCCGAGGGTGTGGTGACAGACCGGGGTGCGAGCAGGTAGGCAGGCCCCATGACTGCCGACTCGCCCGCCCACCGCGCGCACGGGGACCCCGTGGCCCCCGCGCGCCCCGTGGAACCGCTCCCCCTCGACGGCGTGACCGTCGTCGCCGTCGAACAGGCCGTCTCGGCCCCCTTCGCCACCCGGCAGCTCGCCGACCTCGGCGCCCGGGTGATCAAGGTCGAGCGCCCCGACGGCGGCGATTTCGCACGCGCCTACGACACGGCCGCGCACGGACTGGCCTCGCATTTCGTCTGGGCCAACCGCGGCAAGGAGTCGATCGCGCTCGACCTGAAGGACCCGCGTGGTCTGGAGGTCCTGCACGGGCTGCTCGACGGCGCCGACGTGTTCGTCCAGAACCTCGCCCAGGGCGCCGCCGCCCGGCTCGGGCTCGACGCGGCCGCGCTGTGCGCGCGGTACCCGCGCCTGGTCGCCGTCGACGTCTCCGGATACGGCGCCGAGGGCCCGTACGCCCACAAACGCGCCTACGACATGCTCGTGCAGTGCGAGGCGGGGCTGGTCTCGGTGACCGGCACCCCGGAGCGGCCCGTCAAGGCGGGCGTCCCGGCCGCGGACATCGCGGCGGCCATGTACGCCTTCTCCGGGGTCCTCGCGGCCCTGCTGCGCCGCGGGACCACCGGGCGCGGGGGCCCGGTCGAGGTCTCGATGCTCGACGCGCTGGCCGAGTGGATGGGGCATCCCCTGCACCACACGATGCACGGCGGGGAGCAGCCGGTACGGACGGGACTCGCGCACGCCGTCATCGCCCCGTACGACGCCTACCCGACGGCGGACGGGGACCGGGTGCTGCTGTCGGTGCAGAACGACCGCGAGTGGCGGCGGCTGGCGGAACAGGTGCTGGAGCGGCCGGAGTTGGCCGAGGATCCGGCGTACGCGACGAATGCGGCGCGCACCCGGGGCCGGGAGAAGACGGACGCGGTGGTGGCCGAGGCGCTGGCCGGGCTGGGCGCGGACGAGGCGATCGGGCGTCTTGAGGCGGCGGGCATCGCCTGCGCGCGGCTGAACTCCGTGGCACAGCTGGCGCAGCACCCCCAGCTCGCCGCGCGGGATCGCTGGCGGGAGGTGGGATCACCGGCGGGTCCGCTGCGGGCGCTGCTGCCGCCGATCGGACTGCCGGGAGGCGAGGCACCGCACATGGGTGCGGTGCCCGCGCTCGGCGAACACACCGGGCCCCTGCTGCGCGCCCTGGGGATGACGGACGCGCAGATCACGACACTGCGCCGGGATGGTGTGGTTGCGTAGGGCCGGGGCGAAACCAATGAGGGTCGGGGACGTTGTTACGAACGGCGGCTGCCGAAGAGCGTGCGACGCAGGCGGCGCAGCGGCGCGAAGAGCGAGACGCGCGCGCTCCGGCTCCGCAGGCGGTGCGTGTGGTCGCGGGACGTCAGTTCGCGCATCAGCAGCGTCGCCTCGGCGACCTCGCGGTGAGGGACGGCGGGTCCGCCCAGCACGGCGAGGTGGCGGTCGAGGCGCGAACTGGTCGCACTGCTGCCGCAGGTGATGGCAGGCACGCGAGGCGGCCTGCTGCGCATTGCTATCTGTTCCATGATCTCTCCCCACCCGTACGAGGGCACCCGGCCCGGGCAGGGTAACCCTATCGCCCCCGCGTCGTGCTCGGGTATCCCGGTGGTGTGAATTACCCCTATGGCGATGGGGAGTTGACGGTTACTCAGCGGAGTCACCCGTCACTCTCCGCAAGGGGGCGGGGGCTCGCGGGGGCCGCGCGGGTCCGTCGCCGCCCCCGACACGGCTGCGCACCACCCCTGCGACGGGCCCGCGCGCGCGTCGCCGCGCGGACCCGGGCCACGGGGCGCGCACTGCGCTAACTTGGAGTGACCGCCCGCCGACACACGGACACGCTGGGGGCTCGCGTGAGTGACTACATGGGTGAACCGGGCGGGGAATCCGCCCCGGGCCGTGTCATCGCGGGCCGCTACCTGCTGCTCGACCAGCTGGGCCGCGGCGGCATGGGCGTCGTGTGGCGGGCCCGCGACGAGGTGCTGGGCCGCGAGGTGGCCGTCAAAGAGGTGCGGGCCCCGGCCGGACTGGACCATGCCGCGATCGGACGCATGTACCGGCGGCTCGAACGGGAGGCCTGGGCGGCCGCCCGCGTCTCGCACCGCGGGGTCGTCACGGTCTACGACGTGGCCACCGAGGACGGCCGGCCCTGGATCGTGATGGAGCTGGTGCGCGGACTCTCGCTGGCCGACGTGCTGGAGGCCGACGGGCCCCTCACCCCGCAGCGGGCCGCGCACTTCGGGGAGCAGGTGCTGGCCGCGCTGCGCTCCGCGCACGAGGCCGGGGTGCTGCACCGGGACGTCAAGCCCGCCAACGTGCTGATCGCCAATGACGGCCGGGTGGTGCTGAGCGACTTCGGGATCGCCAGCCTGGAGGGCTCCTCCGCGATCACGATGACGGGCGAGGTGGTGGGCTCCCCCGAGTACCTCGCCCCGGAGCGGGCGCTCGGGCGCGAGCCGGGGCCCGAGTCGGACCTGTGGTCGCTCGGGGTGATGCTGTACGCCGCCGTCGAGGGGGTCACGCCGTTCCGGCACGACACCCCGCTGTCCACGCTGCGGGCGGTGGTGGACGACGAACTGCCGCCGCCGCACCGGGCCGGCCCGCTGACGCCCGTACTGGAGGGGCTGCTGCGCAAGGACCCGGCGGAGCGGCTGTCCGCGACGGAGGCGGCCCGGATGCTGCGGATCGTCGGGACGGGCGGGCTCCTGCGGGGCTCCGGCGGCGCGGTGTCGGGCCCGGACTCCCCGACGGCCACGGCCCACCACCGGGACGGCGGCCGCGAGGACGGGCCGACCCCGCCGATGCCCATGCCGGTGCCCCCGCCTTCTGCGGCGCCCGCCGCGACCGGGACCGGCGGGACCGGGCCCGGCGGCGGGGCGCCGGCGCGCGGGGGTGCGGCCGGGGCGGTGCTGGCCGCCGGGATCGTGATCCTGCTGCTGGCGATCGTCTTCCTCGGGTGGCTGCTGCTCAAGGACCGCGAGGAGTCGGGCGGGACCGGGGGCACCGGCACCACCGCGCCGGCCACCGCCTCGTCGGCCGCGTCCGAGAGCGCCTCCGCGTCGCGGTCGCGTTCGCCGTCCGCGTCCCCCTCCCCCTCGGCCTCGCCCTCCGCTTCGCCGTCGGCCACGCCCGCGCCGCGGTTCGCCGTGGCGGTGCGCGCCGTACGGGACGACTACCGCGGGACGTGCCCGCCGCCCGAGGACCGGGCGCCGGCCTTCACGGCGACGGTCGAGACGGACCGTGCGCCCGCCGTGCTGGAGTACCGCTGGGCGACGCGCAGCGGGGTCACCTCCGGCTCCGGCTGGCAGTCCGTCATGTACGAGGAGGGGGGCTCCCGGAGCCGGCAGCTGGACCACACCGAGCTCACGTACTACCCGAGCGCGACCTTCACCGACGCGATCCGGCTGGAGTTGCGGGGCGCCGAGCCTTCGGCCTCGGAGTGGGTGGAGTTCTCCGTGACCTGCGAGGACGGGGGTGGCGAGGGGGAGACCCCGCCGGCCGGCGCCTCCCCCTCCCCCGGTGCGAGCGGTACCGCGGCCCCGGTGACGGCGGGGCCGGTGCCAGCCGGCCCGCAGTCGCCGCAGGCGACGGACCCGGGTACGGCGCCGGAGGCGGCGGCCGGCCAGGAGACCGCCGCCTCGTGACCGCGCGCCCCCCGTCCGCGGGCGGCCGCCGTTCGTGCGGCCGCACGCGGACCTGTCAGGCCGCGTTGGTGAACACGGGCAGGTAGCCGCCGGACTGTCCGGCGGCGGTGGGGTGGTACGACTCGCCGATGTTGAGCCAGTTGACGCTGTGCAGCCACGCGTCGCCGGAGCAGATCTCGTGGCCGGTGAAGGCGCCGGCGACCGAGGCGAAGGTGAACCCGTGGTCGGCGGCGCGTTTGGCGATGGCGGCGTTCAGGTAGTCGGCGGCGCCGTTGATGGCGGAGCGTTCGCCTTCCGTGAGCCCGGTGACGCAGGTTCCGTTCAGCTTGTAGAAGCGGGGATAGCCGAGGACGACGACGTGGGCACCGGGCGCCCGGCCGTGGATGGCGTCGTAGACCTGGTCGAGCTGGCCGGGGAGGGTGGAGTCCACGTACGCCTTTGCCTGGTTGACGCGGCTGACACAGGTGGACTCGGACTGGAGCACACAGGTCGTCATGACGTCGGAGAATCCGGCGTCGTTGCCGCCGATGGTGATGCTGACCAGGTCGGTTCCGGAGTTCAGCGGGGAGAGCTGGCCGGAGAGGACGTCACCCGTACGGGCGCCCGAGCAGGCGGCGAAGGAGAAGGTCTGCGGGGCGTGGGCGGCGGCCCACAGGGCGGGGTAGGCGCGGGTGGTGCGCTTGCAGTTGCCGCTCCCGCTGTCGTAGTTGCCGGCGCCGACGCCGGAGGAGTACGAGTCGCCGAGGGCGACGTAGCCGAAGTCGGCCGAGGCGGCGGCCGCCTGTCCCGCGCCGAACAGGGCGGCGCCCGCGGCGAGTAACAGGGAGGAGGTCAGGGCGGCGAAGCGCGACGTCTTCATGCTCATGTGTGCGGCTCCTTGTGGGGGGAGGTACGCGGGGGTTACTCAGGAGTTACTCCTGAGTCCGTGGTACTGGGAGCCGGGCATGGCCGGAAGTGTTCATGCCAAGAATTTTCGGCGCGGAGTTGCGCCCCGAACCTTCACCACCGGTGCGTTTGAAGAGGGAACCCGCGCACCCGATCCGGCGAAACACGGGTGCACGGGGCCACTTCGTGCCGGATCATGGGCGCCATGCCAGCCAACCCGCATGACGCGCTGCCGATCCGGCTCAACGTCGACGACAGCGATTCGCCGTCCGACGTCGTGGACGCGCTGTTCCTCGGCCGGTTCGCGTCCGGCGAGCAGCCGTACTCGCACAGCGTCACGATCGAGCGGGTGAAGGCGGAGGCGACCCTCCTGCCGCCCGAGGCCACGGTGCTGCGCTCCGCACGCGACTCCGACCGCAGCGCCACGCTCGCCGAGGGCGAGGGCTGGACGATGCTCGTCTCCCGCTGGAGCCGCGGCGCGGACGTGACGGTGACGGCGGTCAGCGACGAACTCGCCTCCAGCGTGCTCGGCGAGGCCACGGAGGGCGTGCAGGACGAGCCCGAACCGCAGCCCGAGAACGTCACCATGGGCTTCTGGTACGTCTCCCCGCGCCGCGGCCCGTACCGTACGACCCGTCAGATCGCGGCCGGCACCTGGGCCGAGGTGCGGCCCAACTACACGGCGCCGGTGGCCGGGGCGATGGACCGGCTGATGAAGGTGACCCCCGACGACATCGCGGGCCGGCTGCTCCTGCTGCACGGACCGCCGGGCACGGGCAAGACCTCCGCGCTGCGGACGCTGGCCCGGTCGTGGCGCGACTGGTGCCAGGTGGACTGCGTCCTGGACCCGGAGCGGCTGTTCAACGACGTGGGCTACCTGATGGACATCGCGATCGGCGAGGACGAGGGCACGGCCAAGGGCCGCTGGCGGCTGCTGCTCCTGGAGGACTGCGACGAGCTGATCCGCGGCGAGGCCCGGCACACCGCCGGCCAGGCGCTGTCGCGGCTGCTGAACCTGACGGACGGTCTGCTGGGCCAGGGCCGCAACGTCCTGGTCGGGGTCACCACCAACGAGGACCTGGAACGGCTCCACCCGGCAGTGGTCCGGCCGGGCCGCTGCCTGGCCCGCATCGAGGTCGGCCGGCTGACGCACGGCGAGGCCGTGGACTGGCTGGGCACGGACGAAGGGGTCTCGCGCGAGGGGGCCACGCTGGCCGAACTGTTCGCGCTGCGGCGGGGGGCCGGACCCGCCTCGCTGCTGCCGCCGCAGGGACAGCAGGGCGCGGAGCCGGGCCTGTACCTCTGAGCGACCCCCGGGCGCCCTCGCGGGCGGGGCGCGCACGGGCGGCGCCCGCGCGCCGAAGACAATGGGCGGCGGACCCGGCCACGGCCGCCGGGGACACCCACCGAGCAGGAGAGTGCACGTGCCGGAGCCGGCGCAGGAGAATCCGTACCCCGACAGCCACGTCCTCGGCGAGGGCCCCGAACCGCATCCGCAGCTGCGGCCCGTACTGGCCCTCCTCGGGCGCTGGCACGGCAGCGGCCGCGGTGAATACCCGACCCTGGAGGAGGGCTTCCGGTACGCGCAGGAGATCACCTTCAGCCACGACGGCCGGCCGTTCCTGCGCTACGAGTCGCGGGCCTGGCTGATCGACGAGGCCGGCACGGCGCTGCGGCCCTCGGGGCGGGAGTCCGGATGGTGGCGGGTGCTGCCCGACGCCTCGCTGGAGGTCGTCCTCGCGCATCCGACCGGCATCGTGGAGACGTACACCGGCCGGGTGTCCGGGACGGAGATCGAGATCTCCACCGAGACCGTGGCGCGCACTCCCAAGGCCAAGGAGGTCACCGCCATGCGGCGCCGGTACGCCTTCGGCGGCGGGGAGCTGACCGTCGAACAGGACATGGCGGCGATGGGACAGCCCCTCACCCACCACCTCCGGGCGCGGCTGGCCCCCCACAAGGGCTGAGCCCCGGCCGGTCAGTTGCCGTAGCGGGCGCGCAGGGCGTCGAGGGCGGCCGCCGTCGCCTCGTCGAAGCTCAGGCCCAGCCTCTTCGCGCGCTCCGCGTACGCCTGTGCGGCGGAGGCCGCCTCGCGGGCGGCCCCGTCGCCGGCCGCCGCGACGAAGGTCCCGTTCCGGCCGCGGGTCTCGATCACCCCGTCGCCCTCCAGGGCCCGGTAGGCCTTCGCGACCGTGTTCGCCGCCAGCCCCAGCTCCTCGGCGAGCCCGCGCACCGTCGGCAGCTTGTACCCGATCGGCAGCTCCCCCGACCGCGCCGCCTGCGCGATCTGGGCGCGCAGCTGTTCGTACGGGGCCGGGGCTCCGGCCGCGCCGTCGATCCGGATCTTCAGGTTCGTCGAGGTCACCCGGCGATTCTCCCCCATCCGCCGGGAAATTCGGAGGCGTCCGCCCCACCCCCGCGCCTACGGTCCGACCATGACCGTAAAGATCCGCGAGCTCCGCCCGGACGACCCCTCGGGCACGGAGTCCGTCGTACGGGTGCGCCGCGCCGCGCTGCCCTTCATGATCACCACCCCGGCCGGCCTGGCCTACGAGCTGACCACCGCGCACCCCGGCAAGCGGTACCGCGTCCTCGTCGCCGAAACCGGGGAGGGCCTCGTCGTGGGCACCGCCGAGCTCGGTCTCGCGTACCAGAGCCCGGAGCCCGGCCAGTCCTTCGTCAACACCTACGTCCATCCCGCGCACCGCGGCCTCGGCGCGGGGTCCGCCCTGCTGCGCGCGGCCGAGGGGTACCTGGCCGCCGAGGGCGCGGTGGAGACGTACGCATGGGTCCTCGACGAGCCGGCCCATCGCGCCTTCGCCGAGCGGCACGGCTACCGCCCCTCGCGCTCCGCGCACTTCCTGCGGCTGGACCTGGCCGCGGGCCCGCTGCCGGAGCTCCCGGCCGTCCTGCCCGCCGGGGTCGAGCTGCGCCCGGCCTCGGCGTTCGCCGCCGACCCGCGCCCGCTGTTCGAGGCCGACGCGGCGGTGTCGGCGGACGAGCCGGGCGACGTACCGGTGCTGCTGGACGACTACGAGGACTGGCTGAGCAGCGTCTGGAACGAGCCGACGCTCGACCGCGAGCTGACCAGAGTCGTACTGGTCGACGGGGTCGTGGCCGCGTTCTGCGCGGCCCGGACCGACGGCGCCACCCGGTACGGCTCGGCGATGACCGGAACCCTGCGCGCCTTCCGAGGCCGCGGCCTGGCCAAGCTCGCGAAGACGGACTCGCTGCGCCGGGCCCGCGCCGCCGGCTTCACGGAGGCCTTCACGGGCAACGACGCGGGCAACGGGCCGATGCTCGCCGTCAACGAGTGGTTCGGGTACGAGATCTGCGCGACCGAGACGCGCTTCACCAAGAAGCAGGAGAACGGGACATGACCGACGAGCTCACCGTCACCCTCACCAAGGCGGGTCGCACCAAGATCCGCTACCCCGCCGCCCTGGTCGCCGACACGGGCGACCGGATCTGCGTACGGGCGCCCTGGGCGGCGGACGGCGTACGGGACTTCGGCTTCGTGCGCTTCGAGCCGGGCGACGTGTTCACCGAGCACTTCTGGCGGACCCGGTGGTACGCGATCAAGGAGGTCCGGACCGGCGAGGGCGTCCTCAAGGGCTGGTACTGCGACATCACGCGGCCGGCGGTGGTGCGCGGCGGCGAGGTCCTCGTGGAGGACCTGGACCTGGACCTGTGGGTCTCGGCGGACGGGGAGTCCGTCCTGCGGCTGGACGAGGACGAGTTCGCCGCGAGCGGCCTCGCGCGGAGCGACCCGGACGCGGCGGCCGAAGCCGTCCGCGCCCTCGACGCCCTCGCCGCCCAGGCCCACGCCCCGGAAGGCCTCCCCGCCCTCCTGGCCTGACCCGTACCCACCACGCCCGGGGCCCTGTGGCTCGCCTTCTGTTCCCCGGCGGCGGAGTGGGCGCGAAGAGGCGTCGAGGAGGGCTGGGAAGGCTCCGCGGGGCCTGTTCCTGAGGTGCTGCTTACCGGTGCCTTAAGCGCGCCCTAAGGATCTTCGGGAGGGGGCTCGGAGGGGTGGCGGCGGGGGTGCGGGCGGCTAGCTTGGCGGGGCCGAGGAGGGCACGGGGCGGCGTCGGACCCACGGGGGGCGGCGCCGCCCGGCCCGGCTCCCGTCCGCGCCCACGACCGTGGTGCCCGCATCGCCGCCCGAAGGAGATCCACCCATGCCCGCACGCCGCCGCACCGTGACCCGCATCGCCGCAGCCGGCCTCGCCCCGCTCGCGGTGGCCGCGTACGCCGCCGGGCCGGCAGCCGCGCACGGCTCGATGACGGACCCGGTCAGCCGGGTGGCGGCCTGCTACGCGGAGGGGCCGGAGTCGCCGAAGTCCGCGGCCTGCAAGGCGGCGGTGGCGGCGAGCGGCGCGCAGGCGTTCTACGACTGGAACGCGGTGAACATCGCCAACGCGGCGGGCAACCACCGGTCGTTGATCCCGAACGGGCAGCTCTGCTCCGCCGGCAACGACAAGTACCGGGGCCTGGACCTGGCCCGCGCCGACTGGCCGGCCAGCCCGATGACCTCGGGCGCGCACACCTTCCGGTACAAGGGGACCGCCCCGCACAAGGGGTCCTTCGAGCTGTACATCACGAAGGACGGCTACGACCCGTCGAAGCCGCTGAAGTGGTCGGACCTGGAGCCGGCCCCGTTCGCCAAGGCCACCGACCCGGGCATGCAGAACGGGGACTACGTCTTCTCGGGCAGCGTGCCGGGCAAGTCCGGCCGGCACCTGATCTACAGCATCTGGCAGCGCTCCGACAGCCCGGAGGCCTTCTACACCTGCTCGGACGTGGTGTTCGGCAAGGACAACGGCGGGAGCGGGGGCGGGGGCAACGGCGGTGCGAACGGCGGCGCCGGCACCACCCCGAGCACGAAGCCGAGCACGGTGCCCGGCGCCAAGCCCTCGGACGCGCCCAAGGCCCCGACGGACCAGCAGATCGCCGACGGCGAGAGCAAGTCCACCGTGGAGCACAACGGCCACGGTGACAACGACCCGAAGACGAACGGCAGCACCGCCCTCGACCCGGTCCCCGGGCGGTCCCAGTCCCCGGCCGGCACCGACCTGGCCGAGACGGGCGGCAGCGCCGCGACCCCGGCGATCGCGATCGCCGGGGCGGGTGTGCTGGCCGTCGGAGCGGCCGTGCTGTTCGGCGTGGCCCGGCGCCGTGCGACGACGCCGGGCCGTCACGGCCGCTAGGACCGCTGGAACGCTAGGACCACTGGGACCGCTTCACCCCTCTCGCCCGCACCGGCTGCGCGTCACTCGAAGACCGACGCGCAGGTGGTGCGGGTGGCGTGCGCCGGGTCGAGGGAGTTGACCGCCTCGTGCCAGGCGATCCGGTCGGTGAGACCGATGGCCACGTGCTCGGAGAGGTCGAGCGGGCACAGGTCCTGGAGCACGACGTTCCGTACGCCGGTCCCCTGGAGGAAGGCGCTCCGGTAGGGCGTGACGACCTCGTCGTACTTGGTCGCGATGACCGTGTACTGGACCCCGGGGACGGTGTCCCCGCCCGCGTTCAGCTGGGTGATGAAGGGGGATCCGGCGATCTGGTCGGCCAGCCCCGGGGTCGCCGAGCTGATCAGGTCCTCGGCGCCGGGGAAGTACGGGAGCAGCTGGGTGAGCCCGTCCAGGGTGGTGCCGTGGTTGTCGGGGGCGAGCCCGATCAGCGCGTTGACCTTGGGGGCGCCGCCGAGGAACTTGAGGTAGTAGTTCGGCATCATGCCGCCCTGCGAGTGGCCGACGAGGTCGGTCTTCTTGGCCCCGGTGGAGGCCAGCACCTTGTCGACGAACCCCTGGAGCTGCCCGGCCGACTTGTCGATGGGGCCGAGGCCGTTGAAGAGGGGCACGCCGGGCAGTTGCCCGTAGTCGAGCGAGTAGACGCAGTACCCGCGGTGCACGAGGTACGGCGCGAACCCGAGCCAGTTGTCCACGGAGTTGCCGAACGTTCCGTGGACGAGGACGACCGGGCGCGGGTGGGCGGCGGAGGGCTTGCAGGACCAGTCGTTCCAGCCGCTGCTGGGTGCGGACGCGGCCTGCGCGGCGCCGGTGGGGGCGACGAGGGCGGCGGCGGCGAGGGTGAGGACGGCCAGCGGGCGGAGCAGGCGTCGCCAGGGCAGCATCGGGTGATCTCCTTGCGGGTCAGGGAAATACGTGGGGGTTCGTCCCGTGATCCGGATCACAAGGGTGCTGCGTTCCCGCCAAATTACGGGCGAGTAGCAAGACTTGGAAGTTACGCGTCAGTAAAAAATCCGTGTCCGCCGACAGAAGCACGCCGTACGTCAGGTAATAGGCCCGGCTCGGCCGGTGCGCCTCGCCGCGCTTCGCCGCGCCGCGCCGGCCGTACGCCTAGGCCGCGCGGCGGAAGGTGGCCGCCGGGCGGACCGTGCCCGGGCCGAACCGGGCGTTCGCGCGGTCGACGGCCGCCTCCACCGTCAGACGGGCCTCGCGGACCGGGTCCAGCGAGATCTGCAGGGGCGCCCGCCCGGCGTCCGTGAGGTCCTCGGCGCGCAGCACCATGCCGGTCAGCCGGGCCCGTTGCAGCCCGGCCGCGTCCAGCAGGCGGTACGCCGCCGCCCGCAGGTCCTCGTCGTGCCCGGAGGCCTCGGGCAGCCGCCGGGTCCGCTCCCAGCGGGTGCCGCCGGCGAACTGCAGCGTCAGCGACAGGGCCCGGGCGGCCTGGCGGCGCCCGCGCAGCACCGCGCCGAGGCGGACCACCAGGGCGAGCAGCACGGCCCGGGCGTGCGGGCCGTCGAGCTCGTGCCGGGTGAAACCGCTGCGGACGGCGGCCGACGGGGGCAGGTCCTTCGGGGTGACGGGGCGCGGGTCGATCCCGCGGGCGCGCTCCGCCGCCAGCCGGCCCGCCCGCTGGCCCAGGATCCGTTCGACGGTGCCCGGGGAGACGGCCGCGACCGCGCCGACCGTGTGCAATCCGTACCCGCGCAGCGCCTGCGCCTGCTTCGGGCCGATGCCGTGCAGGGCCTCCACCGGCAGCGGCCCCAGGAAGCCGTCCACCCCGCCCTCGGGCACGGCCAGGACCCCGCCGGGCCCGGGCACCCGGGCGGAGGCGGTCGCCGCCACCGCCCAGGTCCCGGCGACCCCGATCCGTACGTCGGTGCCGAGCCGGGCGAGCGCGCGCAGCCGCACCAGTTCGGCGATCCGGGCGGCGTCCGCGCCGAAGTACCGCCGGGCGCCGCGTACCTGCACCAGCGCCGCCCGGGGCGGCAGGGCCTGCACGGTCGGGGAGAACTCCCGCAGCAGTTCCAGGACTTCGCGGTACCCCTCCTCGGTCAGCACGCCGACGCACCGTACGTGCAGGACGCCGCCCGCCGGGGTCATCCCGCGCTCCCCGGGCTGGAGTGCCACAGCTTGCGGCCGGTGGCGGCGCGGTCGCCGGCCGGCTGGAGGTCGGCCCACGCGTTCATCTCGTACCCGGTGGACAGGTGGATGCGGCGCCCCGGACCGGCAGCGCCCCCGTCGCCCGGCAGCGGCTCCGCCAGCCGGGCCGCGACCGCGTCCAGGCCTCCCGACGCCCGCAGTTCCACCAGTTCGGCCAGGTCCCAGGCCGCCTCGCCGACCACGCTCAGGCTCTGCGGCCCGCGCCGCTGGACGACGCCCCGCACCAGCAGCAGGAACGAGTGGAAGACGGTGTGCGCGCACGCCTCGTGGCTGTCGTCGAAGAAGGCCAGGTCGACCAGGCCGGTCCCGTCGTCCAGCGTGGTGAAGACGACCCGCTTCCCGGACCGGATCGGCGGGGTCTGGGTGGCCGCCTTGGCCCCCGCGACCAGCACCGTACGGCCGTGCTCGACCTCGCGCAGCCTGCGGGCCGGGACCGCCCCCAGCTCCGCGAGGAAGTCCTGGTGGTCCCCCATCAGGTGGCGCGAGGCGTCCATGCCGAGCACGCCCAGCTCCGCGCTGAGCCGCTCCGCCTCGTTCAGGTCGGGCAGGCCGACGGGGGCCGTGGCCCGGCCGCCGTCCAGCGGGAGCTGGACGCCGCCCGGCCGGGATCCCGCCGAGCGCTGGGCGCCGTGCAGTTCGGCCACGTGCAGCAGCAGGTCGCGCCGGTTGGCGCCGAACGCGTCCAGCGCCCCGACCTGCGCGAGCCGCCCCGCGACCGGCCGGCCCGGGTGCGCCCGGTCCCAGAAGTCGCGCAGCGATCCGTACGGCTGGCCGTCCTCGATCCGGCGGGCCTCCGCCTCGCTGATGCCGTGGACGTCGGCCAGGGCCAGCCGGAGCCCCCATACCGGCGGAGCCCCGGCATCGGACACCAGTTCGATGCGGTGGGCCACCGCCGAGCGGTTCACGTCCAGCGGCAGCACCGGCACGCCCCGCCTCCGCGCGTCCGCCAGCAGCAGCCGCTTCGGGTACATCCCCGGGTCGTGGGTCAGCAACCCGGCGTAGAAGGCCGCCGGGTGATGGGCCTTCAGCCACGCCGACTGGTACGTGGGTACGGCGAAGGCCACCGCGTGCGCCTTGCAGAAGCCGTAGCTGCCGAACGCCTCGACGATCTCCCAAGTCCGGCCGATCACCTCGGCCGAGTAACCCCGTTCGCCCGCCTTCGCCGCGAACCACACCTTGATCCGCGCCTGCGAATCGGGATCGGAGAGCCCGCGCCGCACCCGGTCCGCCTCGTCGCGTCCGCAGCCGGTCATGACGTGCACGATCTCGATGATCTGCTCGTGGAAGACCACCACCCCGTACGTCTCGCGCAGCGCGTCCGCCAGGTCCGCGTGCGGGAAGCGGACCGGGGCCCGTCCGTGCCGCGCCTCGATGAACGGCCGCACCATGTCGGCGGCGACCGGCCCGGGCCGGAAGAGCGAGATGTCGACGACCAGGTCGTGGAAGGTCGACGGCTGGAGCCGGCCCACCAGGTCGCGCTGGCCCGGGGACTCGATCTGGAAGCAGCCCAGCGTCTCGGCCGAGCGGATCAGCTCGTACGTCGCCGGGTCGCCCGGCGGCACCTGCGCCGGGTCGTCCAGGTCGAGCTCCTCCCCCGTACCGCGCCGGATCTCCGCGACGGCGTGCGCCATCGCGGACTGCATCCGTACGCCCAGCACGTCGAGCTTGAGCAGCCCGAGGTCCTCCACGTCGTCCTTGTCGAACTGGGACATGGGGAAGCCCTCGCCGCTGGTCGGCACCACGGGGGTGCGCGCGAGCAGCGAGGCGTCGGAGAGCAGCACCCCGCACGGGTGCATGGCGATCCCGCGCGGCAGCGCGTCCAGTGCTTCGACGAGCTCCCACAGCCGCCCGTGCTCCTCGCCGCGCACGTCGCGCAGTTCGGGGAGTTCGGCCAGGGCCGTACGGGCGTCGCGGGCCCGGATGTGCGGGAAGGCCTTGGCCAGCCGGTCGACGGTGGCCGGGTCCATGGACAGGGCGGCGCCGACGTCGCGGATCGCGTGCCGGACCCGGTAGGTCTCGGGCATGGAGACGGTGGCGACGCGCTCGGTGCCGAAGCGGTCGATGATCCGCCGGTAGACCTCCAGCCTGCGGGCGGACTCCACGTCGATGTCGATGTCGGGCAGGACGTGGCGGCGCTTGGACAGGAAGCGCTCCATCAGCAGACCCTGTTCGACGGGGTCGGCGTGCGCGATGCCGAGGAGGTGGTTGACGAGGGAGCCGGCGCCGGAGCCGCGGGCGGCCACCCGGATGCCCATCTCCCGTACGTCGTCCACGACCTGGGCGACCGTCAGGAAGTACGAGGCGTACCCGTGGTAGGCGATGATGTCCAGCTCGTGGTGCATCCGCTCCCAGTACCTGCGGTCGTCGGCGTACCCGCGCAGCACCATGCCCGCGGAGGCCCGGGAGGCGAGGACCCGCTGGGCGGTGCGGTGGGCCGCGCCGACGAGGTGGGCCTCGGGGAAGTGCACGGAGCCGATGCCGAGGTCGTCCTCGGGGTCCACCGCGCACGCCTCGGCCGTACGCCGGGTCTGCGCGAGCAGCCCGCGCGCGTCGGCGGGGCGCAGGCCCGCGGCACGGCAGATCCGGTCGGCGGCCTCGGCCATGGCGCCGGGGTCCTTGAGCCAGCGCTCGCCGCCGTCGAGACGGCGGGGGTCGACGGGGACGAGGCGGCGGGCCGCGTCGAGGACGTCGGCGACCGGGCCCTGGCCGGGGTCGGCGTACCGGACGGCGTTGGTCAGCACGGCCGGGACGCCCTGCTCGGCGGCGAAGCCGACCGTACGGGCGGCCAGGCGCAGCGAGCCGGGGCCGGCGCCGGTGCGGCCGTGGTCGACGGCCTCCAGGCGCAGGGAGTCCCCGTAGACCTCCCGCCAGGGCGCGAGGAGCCGGGCGGCCCGGTCCGGACGGCCGGCGGCCAGCGCCCGCCCCACCTCGGAACCGGGCCCGAGCAGTACGTACACCCCTTCGCCGCGCAGTTCCGTCCGGGGCAGCGCCGGCGGGCCCTCGCCCGCGTGGGCGTGGGCGGCGGTGACCATGCGGCACAGCTCGGCCCAGCCGGTGGCGCCGTCCCGGGCGAGGAAGGTGGCCCGGGGCGCGGACTCGTCGACGAAGGCGCCGCCGACGACGGGGGTCCGCCGCCGGTAGGAGGCCTCGCCGGAGCCGCCGGGGCCGCCCGGTCCGGCGGAGCCCCCCGGCCCCGCCGGACCGGCCGCGGGCGACACGGCCAGGTCGACCCCGAACAGCGGCCGGATCCCGGCCTTCTCGCAGGCCTTCGCGAACCGGACGGCGCCCGCGAGGGTGTCGCGGTCGGTCAGGGCGAGGGCGTCCATGCCCCGGTCGGCGGCGCGTTCCGCCAGCCGTTCGGGGTGGGAGCCTCCGTAGCGCATGGAGAACCCCGAAACGGTGTGCAGATGCGTAAAACCAGGCACCCGCGGCCTCCTGCTTCGCTCGAACGTGAACACCACCCCCGTCTCCACCATAGAGCAATTCGAATACCCGTGCGAAACATTCGTTCGAAAGACCCGCTGGTCCGGCCGCCTCCCGCCCCGTCATCCATTCGGCCCGTCCCTGCTGCGCCCCACCCCCCGTACGCCGACCGTGTGAGACATGACCCAGCCCACCTCCCCGCCTCCGCCCGCCGGGTTCCTCGCCGAGGTCAAGGACGCCGTGACCGTCCGGGCCGCCCTGCTGCTCCTGGGGGTGCTGGCGCTCCAGCTCGCCTTCGTGACCTCGTACATCGGGGCCTTCCACCAGCCGAAGCCCAGCGAGATCCCGATCGCCGTGGCCGCCCCCGCCCGGCCGGTCGCCGAGCAGTCCGTACAGCAGCTCGCGGACCTGCCCGGGAAACCGCTCGACCCGCACGCGGCCCAGGACGAGGCGGCCGCGAGGGCGGAGGTGGAGAACCGGGACGTGGACGGGGCACTGGTCATCGACCCGGCCGGCCCGACCGACCGGCTGCTGGTCGCGAGCGGCGCCGGCACCTCGCTCTCCCAGGCCCTCGAACAGGTGGTCGGCCGCGTCGAGCAGGCCCGGGGCCGGGCCGTCCGGGTCGTCGACGTGGCCCCGGCCGCGGCGGGCGACGCGCGCGGCCTGAGCGCCTTCTACCTCGTCATCGGCTGGTGCGTCGGCGGCTACCTGTGCGCCGCGATCCTCGCGATCAGCGCCGGCGCCCGCCCCGCCAACTCCCACCGCGCCTTCATCCGGCTCGGCGCGCTGCTGCTCTACTCGATCGCCGCCGGGCTGCTCGGCACCGTCATCGCGGGCCCGGTCCTGGGTGCGCTGCCGGGCGGCATCATGGCCCTGTGGGGGCTCGGCACCCTGGTCGTCTTCGCGGTCGGGGCGATCACCCTGGCCTTCCAGGGGGTGGCGGGCGTCGTCGGCATCGGCCTGGCGATCCTGGTGGTGGTGGTGTTCGGCAACCCGAGCGCGGGCGGCGCCTACCCGTACCCGCTGCTGCCGCCGTTCTGGCGGGCCATCGGACCGGCCCTGCCACCGGGTGCGGGCACGTACGCCGCGCGCTCGATCGCGTACTTCAAGGGCAACGCCGCGGCCGGGCCGATGCTGGTGCTGGCCGCCTGGGCGGTGGTCGGCTCGGCCGTGACCGTGGCCTGCGCGGTCTTCCGCAAGGGCCGCCCGGGAGCCGCCGTGGGCAGCGGGCTCCCGGACGACGCGCCGGCCGGCGAGGGGGCGACGACCCGGTGAGCGCCCCGGGCCAAGGCTGCGGCAGCGGCCGCGCGCCGGGCAGATCACGCCGAGCACCTGGGGCCGCCAGGTGCTCCCCATGGGCCGCTTCCTGGCCCCGGAGGAGCACCCGGAGACCTGACCGGCGCGTCCGGGCCCGGCACGGACGCCCCTGACGTCCCAGACGCCCCCGGCACCCTCAGGCCCTGTGGACCACCTCTCCCGCGACCACCACCGTCTCGGCCACCGTGCCCGGGATCCGTTCCGGGGCCACGGCCAGGATGTCCCGGGACAGCACCACGAAGTCCGCCGCCTTGCCCACCGTCAGCGAACCCCGGTCCTCCTCAAGGAAGTTGGCGTACGCGGAGCCCATCGTGTAGCCGTACACCGCCGTCGCCACGTCCACCGTCTCGGCCGGCTGCCACGGGTCGCCGCCGCCGAGCGGGCGGCGGGTGACCGCCGTGTAGATCCCGACCATCGGGTCCATCTCGGCCACGTTCCAGTCGCTGGAGAACGCCAGCACCGCCCCCGCCTCGGCCAGGCTCCGCATCGGCCATGCCTTGTGCCAGCGCTCCTCCCCCACGTTCTCCGCCCAGTCCTGGCCCGGCCCGGCGATCTCCGGCGCGCAGTGCCTCGGCTGCATGCAGGCCACCACGCCGAGCCCGGCGAAGCGCGGCACGTCCGCCGGGTCCAGGCATTCCACGTGCACCACCTGGTGGCGCGCGTCCCGCGGCCCGTTGACCGTACGGGCGTGCTCGACGGCGTCCAGGACCGTACGGATGCCCCGGTCGCCCGTGGCGTGCACGAAGCACTGGAACCCCCGCGCGTCCAGGCGCGCCAGCAGCTCCGCGAACTCCTCCGCGGGGTAGAAGGTCTCGCCGCGGTGCGCCCCGCACCCGGTGTACGGCTCCAGCAGCGCGGCCGTGCGCGGCTCGACCACGTCGTCGATGTAGAGCTTGAGCGGCCCGACCCGCAGCCGGTCCCCCGGGTACCTGCGGGCCGCCGCCGCGAACGCGTCGAGTTCCTCCTCGGTCGTACCGCGCGGGTGGAACAGCGCGGCCACGATCCGCGAGCGCAGCCGGCCCTCGGCGCGGGCCCGCTCGTACAGCTCCAGGTCGTCGAGGGAGTTCTGCGGCTCCACGACCGTGGTGATGCCGAAGCCGATCGCGTCGTCCAGGCTCTTGGCGAGGCGCCCGTACTGCCGGTCCGGCGAGGCCCACGGCACGCCGAGCTCGCGCAGCGCGCGGTGGCCGTCCCGGGAGAGCCCCTTGATCGCGAAGTCCTTGACGAAGCCGGTGGGCTCGCCCGTCTCCGGGTCGACGGCCGCGGTGCCGAAGGGCAGGTCCGTACGGTCCCGGGTGACCCCGAGGCGGCGCATCGCGGCCGTGTTCAGCCAGGCCGTGTGCACGTCGTACGAGAGCACGATCGCCGGGACCTCGCCGGTGACCGGGTCCAGGTCGGCGGCGGTGGGCATCCGGCCGCCCGGGATCGCGGAGTAGTCGAAGGCCTCGGCCTCGATCCACCCGGCCTCCGGGTGGGCCTCCCGCCAGGCTCCGATCCGGTCGAGGATCGCCTCCAGGGTGCGGACCCCGGCGAGCTGTACGCAGGCGTCGTCGGAGCCGAGCCGGACGTGGTTGTGGGCGTCGATGAAACCGGGCAGCACCAGCCGGCCGCCCGCGTCGATCCGCTCGGTGTCGGGGCCCGACCAGGCGGCGGCCTCCGCGTCCGGGCCGATCCAGACGATCCGGCCGTCGGACACGGCCAGGGCCTCGGCCTCGGGCAGGTCCGGGTCGACGGTGTGGATCCGGGCTCCGGTGAGCAGCAGGTCGGCGGGGAAGGGGTGCGGCATGGGTGGTGCTCCTGTGCAGAGGGGGCTGGGGGAGGTGGCGGTACGGGGGTCAGGCGGCCGGGACGTACGCGCCGGGCACCCGGCGGACGAGGACCCAGTACGTGAGCCCCGAGACGACCGAGCCGAGCAGGGTCAGGTCCGCGCCGCCGAGCGGGGCCACCAGTGGGCCGGTCCACAGCTCGGAGTCGCAGGTCAGCGCGGCGAAGGCCATGCCGGCCAGCAGCGCGGCCATCCCGGCGGGGTGGTAGCCGGCCCGGTACCAGTAGCCGCCCGCGCTCCCGGCGTGCAGCGCGTCGGAGTCGTAGCGGCAGCGGCGCAGCAGCATGTCGGCGAGGAAGACCCCGCCCCAGGGCGCGAAGACGATGATCAGCAGGGAGAGGAAGGAGAGCAGGGAGGTGGTGAAGTCGGTCAGGAAGAGGGCGGCGAGCGATCCGGCGGCGGTGACCGCGGCGCTGATCACGATGGCGCGGGCGCGGCTCCACGGGATGCCGAGGACCTGGAGGTTCAGGCTGGAGGAGTAGAGGGTGATGATCGAGTTGGTGACGGAGCCGCCGAGGACGAGGGCCAGGAAGACCGGCTTGAACCAGCCCGGGAGCAGGCTCTCGGCCCCCGCGACGGCGTCGGTCATGTCGGTCTGGGTGGCGGCCGCGACCCCGGCGACGCCGAGGGCGACGGAGGAGACGAACCCGCCGAGCGCCCCCATCCAGGTGATCGACTTCAGCGAGGTGGTCCGGGGCAGGTAGCGGGTGTAGTCGGCGGGCATGGGCAGGTACGAGAAGGGCCCGGCCAGCATCACGACGAACGCCAGGCTCCAGCCGGACAGGCCGGGGGCCCCGGCCCCGGCCGGGGCGCCGGTCTCGGCGCCGGGCAGGAGGAAGACCAGCAGCGCGCCGAAGCCGAGGGCGAGGACGTAGGCCATCCAGCGCTCGGCGAACTGCACGGTGGCGTGGCCCCACATCGCGACGGCGAAGGTGAGCGCGAGGGTGATCCCGAGCGCGAGGGCCCGTACCGCCGCGCCTCCACCGAGGCCGACCTCGGCGAAGAACACCTCCAGGGCGAGCGTGCCGACCACGGTGTTGACGATGGTGTAGCCGATGCTCACCACCCAGTTCAGGACGCCGGCCGGGAAGTTCCCGCGGACGCCGAAGGCGGCCCGGGAGATGACGAGGGTGGCGGTGCCGGTGCGGATGCCGCTGAGCCCGGCGACGCTGACCGCGAAGAAGGACAGTCCGCTGATCACGACGACGGAGGTGGCCTGCCAGAAGGAGAGGCCGAAGGCCACGGCGAGGGCGCCGTTGATCACGTAGGTGAAGGTGAGGTTGGAGCCGAACCAGAGCCAGAAGAGGTCCTGGGCGCCGCCGTGCCGCTCGGCGTCGGGGATGGGGTCGATGCCATGGGTCTCGACCCGGAACACCTCGTCGACGTCGGCCGTCGTGTCCTGCGTCGCGTCCCGTGCCGCGTCCTGCTGCGTCATGCGCCGTACCCCTGACTGTGGACCCGCTGAACCTTGAATGACGTTCTAAGTTCTTGAATGGCATTCAAGATGCGCCGCCGATCGGGACCGCGTCAAGACCCTGTCCGGGATAAGGTCGGGCCACGAAGACCGGGAAGGCGGCAGGGGTGGCGGGAGCGGCGGGAGCAACCGGGGCGGCGGGGCCGGCGGGCGGCGCGACCGGGTCGGCGCGGCGGCGCGACGGGCGGATCGCCCAGGAGCGGATGCTGGAAGAGGCCATGGCGGCGATCGCCGAGGGCGGGCTCGCGGAGCTCACCATGTCCGCGCTGGCCGAGCGGCTCGGCACCAGCGGCGGCCACATCCTCTACTACTTCGGCAGCAAGGACCGACTGCTGCTGGCCGCACTGCGCTGGAGCGAGGACCGACTCGCCGCGGAGCGGACGCAGTTGCTGGCCCGCCGGGTCACCGCGCACCGCAAGCTGGCGCTCTTCCTGGAGCTGTACCTGCCGCGCGGACCGCGCGACCCGCGCTGGACCCTGTGGATCGAACTGTGGGCCCGCACCCCCGCCAACGAGGACCTGCGCGCCGCCCAGCAGGAGATCGACGACGGCTGGCAGCGCGACCTGGAGGCCCTGCTCGCGAAGGGCGTGGACCAGGGCCGCTTCGCCGCCGCCCTGGACGTGCCCGCCCGCGCCTCGGAGCTGCTCGCGCTGCTGGACGGCCTGAGCACCCGGGTGGTGCTCGGGCAGCGCGGCGCCGACCGCGCCGCGTCCCTGGAACGGGCCCGCTCGGCGGCGGCCCTGCTCGTCCCGCACACCTGAGGGGTACGCCGTCCCGCACCTCTGGACGGGGCGCGGCGCAGGCCCGCGCGGGACGTTCGCACCCGGGCGGCCCCGCGCCGCTCTCGACGACGGGGGGTCAGGCGCCCGGATCCCCCTCCGCGTTGAGGGCGCCGGTGGCCTCCGTCGAGGGCTGCTCGACCCCCTGCACGCAGTCGGCGGAGGCACCGGCCGCGCGCGGCGTCGCGCACGATCCGGACGCCCTCGGCCGAACACCGCTGCGCGGAGCGGTGGAAGGCGAAGACGATCGCCCGATCTCCTCGACGGCGAGCCGCCCGAGCTCCCCGTACGCGGCCGGCGACCAGCCCGTTCGCCATCTCGTTCGCCTGCATGGCGGGAACTCCTCGCTCCCCTTGCCCGGCGCACCGTGCTTCCATCGAAAGAGCGGCGAACGGGAGGGGACCGTGGTGCGCACCGAAGTGGGCCGGGACGGCGGCCGGAAGCTGATCGTGCGGGAATGGGGGGCTCCCGACGGCTCACCGGTCCTGCTGCACCACGGCATGCCGGGCAGCCGGCTCGGCGTCGCCTTGGACGACGCCGCAGAGCGCCATCCGCACGTCCGCTTCTTCGCCTACGACCGGCCCGGCTACGGGGACTCCGACCGGGCGCCGGGGCGACGGGTCGCCGACGCGGCCGCCGATTCCGCGGCCGTCGCGGACGCCCTGGGCATCGACGCCTTCGCCGTCGTCGGCCGGTCCGGAGGCGGACCGCACGCGCTCGCCTGCGCGGCCCTGCTCCCCGGCCGGGTCACGGCGGCGGCCTGCCTGGTCGGCCTCGCACCCCGCGACGGCGCCGGACTCGACTGGTTCGCCGGCATGACCCCGTACAACGTGGAGCACTACACCCTCGCCGACAGCGATCCGGCGGCCCTGGAACGGCGCCTGGCGCCCCGGGCCGAGGCGATACGCCGCGATCCGGGCCGGCTGCTCGAAGAGCTGCGCGCCGACCTCCCCGCCGCCGACCTGGAGGTCCTGGCCGACGAGCGGGTACGCCGGTCCGTCCTGGCCACCCACCGCGAGGCGCTGCGCACCTCCGCGTACGGCTGGCTGGACGACTCCCTCGCGTTCTGCCGGCCCTGGGGGTTCGAGCCGGCGGGGATCACCGGGCGGGTGCTGCTCTGGCACGGCGCCGAGGACGTGTTCTCGCCGGTGGGGCATTTCCACTGGCTGGCGGAGCACATCGGGCGGAGCACGGCGGTGCTCGAACCGGGAGCCGGCCATTTCGCGGCCCAGTACGCACTCTCCGCGGCGCTGGACTGGCTCCACTGAGGCCGGGCGACGGTGCCCGTACGGCGGGCGCCGTCCGCACCGGCCACGGGCGGACGCTAAGGGAAGCGGGGTACCGGCACGGCGGCCGGTGCCGCCGGACCCTGCTCCACGGGCGCGGCCACCGGCTCGCGGGCCCCCTTGAGGCAGTCGAGGATCCGCTCGTGCGTGTCCCCGACGCTGTCCACCACCTGGATGCGCAGGTGGAGCGCCCGCACCTCCTCGATGAACCTCTTCGAGAACACCCCCACGGATATGGTCTCGTACGTACCGGTCGCCACCAGCGGGAATCCCGTCCCGAGCCAGACCAGGCGGTAGTCCCTCGCGGGCCGCAGCCCCACCGCCGCCAGCCGCTCACCGGTCTCGCGCAGGCTCAGCCAGGCGTCTTCCGGAACCGGACCGTCGAGGACGTCGCCGTCCCTCACCACGAAGTAGTCGACGCGGTGCACTCCCACGTTGTGCTGGCCCCCGTTGAAGACTCCCGTGCTCCAGGCCTTGGACTCGCCGGGGAGCTCCCCCGCCACGTACTCGGAGCGCCACCCCAGCATGGGCCGGACCGTACGGGCGTACTGGGCGCGGGCCACGACGGCGCCGGCCGCCACGGCCAGCAGACTCGCCAGGGGCTCTTCGGGCATCAGCTGCAGCCGCCAGGGCCAGTGGGCGCGGGTCGCCTCGGACAGGTTCCCGCGGACGACCTCCCAGACGAGGATGGCGACCAGCAGACACAGCAGCACCAGGGGCGCCGTGAACAGCCATGGATTGCGCCGGATGCGCCGCTGCGCGTCGGAGACGGGAACGGCCACGGGCCGGCCGGATGGTGCGCTGTTGTTCATGAGCGCCACCTCACTCCTTCAACCACGGACCCCCGCCCGGGAGTTCGGGCGGGGGCTCATGATTGTGCCGGGTTGTCCCGGTGGGCACGAGGGCGGGCGCGGCGCGCCCGTCCGGGCCGGCGACGGACGCTAGTACACGCTCACGCCGTAGGCGTTCAGGGCCTCGACCGCGGGCTGGAAGAAGGTGGTTCCGCCCGAGGTGCAGTCGCCGCTGCCCCCCGAGGTCAGGCCGATGGCGCGGGTGCCGGAGTAGAGCGGGCCCCCGCTGTCGCCGGGTTCGGCGCAGACGTTGGTGCGGATCATGCCGTAGACGATGTCGCCGCCGCCGTAGTTGACGGTGGCGTTGAGGCCGGTCACCGAGCCCCCGTGGGTGCCCGTGGTGGAGCCGCGCCGGGTCACGGACATCCCGACGGTGGCGTTGGCGGCGCTGGTGATGTCCTGGCTGCCGACGGTGCCGGGCGGCACCGGCGAGCTGCTGGCGTACTTGATCAGGCCGTAGTCGTTGGTCGGGAAGCTGGATCCGACGGTCGAGCCGACGGTGGTGGTGTGCGAGGAGTTCGTCCACCAGGTGCCGGCGCCGTCGGTGCAGTGCCCGGCGGTCAGCACGTAGTACGTGTTCCCGCTGCGCACGTTGAAGCCGAGCGAGCAGCGCCAGCCCGAGGTGTAGATGGCGTCGCCGCCGGAGATCAGCTTGCGCAGCTTGCCGGGGGTGCGCTCGATGCGCAGGGCCGCGGCGTCGGCTCCGGCCTCGCTGCGGATCCTGGCGAGGTCCGCGGCGGTGACGGTGGAGTCGGCGGTGACCACGAGGGTTCCGCTGGCGGGGTCGGTGTACCAGGCGGTGCCGGCGACGTCGGCACGCTGGACGGAGGCTCCGGCCGCGGCGAGCCGCGCCGCGCTGAAGCCGCTGTCCGCGCTCGCCGCGGTGGGGGCGGCGAGCCCGGCGACGGCCGCCAGGCCGGCGGCCACGGCGAGCAGCCGGGTACGGGTGATGCTCTTGATCCTCACTTCTCGTCCTCCCGGGAGGGATCGGGGGCCCGGCGGACAGTGGGGGGCGCCGGAGCCCGTGAGGCGCAGCCGGGGGTACGGCGGGCGCACAGGATTTCGTCGTGCCCCTGACAAGCCCCCGGAAGGCGCTGTCGGGAGTGTCTCGGCGTCAGATTCGGGCGGCAAGGGCATCTTTCAGCCTCCGCTCGCCCGCCGAGACCTCGAAGGGCAGGGTGTTCCCAGGGGGCGGGAACGGACAGATGAAATGGTCCGCGAACGCGCAGGGCGGCAGCACGGTCCGGTTGAAGTCGACGGTGATCGAGCCGTCCACAGGGTCCGGGACCCCGGGCCTCAGGAAGCGGAAGCGGTAGCTGGAGCCGCCCCCGGTGGCATCGCCGATCACGGCCCAGAGGCTGCCGTCGTCCTCGTCGACGGCGACCTGGAGGGTGTGTTCGGCGCCCCGGTACGCGAAGCTCAGCTCACCGCCGAGACCGAGCCCCCGCTCCCGCCCGTCGGCGTTCGCCACCTGGACGGTCAGGTCCTCGCCGTACGGCCGGAAGCGCCCCGGGAGCACGAAGTCCGGGTCGTACGGGGTGGCCTCGATGCCGGCGAAGGCGCGGCGGGCCGCGGAGCCGGGGTCGAAGACCCGTACCGCCCACTCTCCCTCGCGCCGGATCACGGTGATCCGGAGCTCGCGGGCGGCGGCGACCCGGGAGCGCGCGGGCGGGGCCTCGTCGGCGGCGAGTACGGCGTCGCCCGTGAAGGGCTCGCCGTCGAGGCTAAGGCCGTCCTCGGCGGAGGCGCTCAGCGCCACCCCGCCCTCGGTGGCGCGCCAACGCCCCGGAACGGCCGGAATTCGACCTTCCGGGTAGTCCGAGAGCCAGTGGGTGCCGATGAGGGACAGGGGGCCGTAGGGGGCGGACACGGAAGCCACCCGGTGCTCGTGCCAGGTCCGCCAGGCGGCCTTCGGATCGTCTGCGTCATCCACGTCATCTGCACCATCTGCGCCGTCTGCGTCATCGCTCATGCCGCTCAACCCTTCCACACGGGCCCGGACGGGAATCTCCCTGTACGCCGTCCGGCCCCGTGCGCATCTGACGACCCCTCAGCCCCGCGCGGAATCAGCAGTCGCAGCCGCACCCGTCGCAGCAGCAGCCGTCACAGTTGCAGCAGTCGCAGCAGCCGTTGCAGTCGGTACAGCTCTCGCAGCACTCGCAGGCGTCGCACCACGGATCCCGCTTCTTGCGGGACCACGGCCCCTCGTGCTCCGTGCAGCACAGCTGGCAGGTGCAGAACAGTCCGATGGACACGGCGCAGCCCGCGAGCAGCCCGCGGCGCGGCCTCTGCGGCGGCAGGCCGCCGGGACCCCCGGGCGGCCCGGGCAGCCAGGGTCCGCCGGGCCCGCCCGCACCGCCGCCGTACGGATTCCCGCCGTACGGGTTTCCGCCCTGGCCGCCCCGACCGTCGTACGGGGCGCCGGCGTACGGGCCGCTGCCGTACGGGCCCGCCTGGCCCGGTCCGTAACCCTGCGGCGGCGCCCCGTGGCCGCCCTGCCCGGCGGCGTTCATGCCCGCGGGCCCGCCCGCGAGCCCGCCCGCGTGTCCGCAGCCGCTGACCCCGAAGGCCCGGTCCACCGAGGTCTTCAGCTCGTGCACCAGCAGCCGGTGGGCCAGCCCCGCGTCCGCGAACTCGACCTCGCGCAGCGCCAGCCGGATGCCGTGCAGGGCGTCATCGGCCAGCCGGCGGGCCTCGGCGAGCGGGGTCCCGGTTGCCGTCAGCGGGTTCCAGGCGCCGGCGGCGGCGTCCGCGGCCTGGTCCTCGACGGCGTCCAGCAGGTGGGCGAGGCGCCCGAAATAGCGGCCTGCCTCGGCGAGTGCGGGGGCGTTGCCCGGCCGTCCGGCCAGCTGCGCGGTATGGGCGAAGGCGGCGGCGGTCGCGGTCTCCGTGGGCTCGGTCACCACGAGCACCGGCGTGCCGGGGCCGGCGAGCGTCTCGATGCCCTCCTGCCGGTCCACGGCGTCGACGAGGACCGCCGTGTCGAAGCCGAGCGAGGCTCCGGTGCGGGCCCCGGCCCGGTCCCACCCGCGCGCCACCCTGCGCGCGGCGGCGGCGATCGGCGCGCGGGCCAACAGACCGTCCCGGTCCGCCACGTGGTCCCGTACCTTGGCCGAGGCCAGGACGAGCGAGACGGCGGCCGCGAGCCGCGCACCCTCCCCCTTGGCCACCGCCGCGGTCCGCATCCCGCGCAGCGGGCAGGGCCCCGCCGTGCGGCGCGAGCCGGGTGCCGGTCCCGACTGAGCCTCCGTCAGAACGGAGACGAGGAGCCCGTCGTAGTTGGTGACGATCCGCGCGAACTGGCCGTGGTCCGAGCGAAGTGCCAGGCAGAGCCCGCAGAGATGGGCCATCCACTCGGTCTTGAAGCGCTCCCCCAGCCGGTGCGTGCAGGGTCTGACGATGCCGAACAAAACGGTCCCCCGTGTGTCATACGCGTGCGTGATGCGCATCGTATCGAGCGGGATCGTTCACCCGGACGTCCGCGTGGTTCACCCACACGGCGGCGGCGGTCGTATTTTCACTCAGTCAGCAGCGGTAGCCGCCGGGAGGCTTGACGGTGCAACGGATGTTCTGCACCAGTACCGTCACGAAAACCCTGCGCGGCGGCTATCCACTTGGCGCGTTGTCAGCATCATGGACGACCATAGGGGCAGCGGAGAGAAGACGACTGACCGCGGTGAAAGGAGGCGTCCATGGGTTCGGTACGCAAGGCGAGTGCCTGGTTGGGTCTCGTGGAGGACAGCGACGACGAGCGTTACTACGACGACGACTACACGGAGGCCGCTCAGGGTTCCGTCTCGGGCCCCGGCGACCAGTGGGTCACCGACCCCCGGGTCAAGGTCGCCTCGGAGTCGGCCGTCGAGCAGGGCCGGCGGATCGCGACGGTTACCCCGGACGGCTTCCGTGACGCGCGCGGCATCGGCGAGCTGTTCCGCGAGGGCGTCCCGGTGATCGTGAACCTGTCGTCCATGGACCCGGCCGACGCCAAGCGCGTGGTCGACTTCGCGGCCGGCCTGACCTTCGGCCTGCGCGGCTCGATCGAGCGGGTGGCGACCAGGGTCTTCCTGCTGACCCCGGCCGACACCCAGATCGTGAGCGGCGAGCCCGCCGGCCGCTCGCGCGACTTCTTCAACCAGAGCTGAGCCTGGGGGTACCTCTGGGGGTCCCCCCGGACGGAGTCCGGGGGAAGTAGCTGGGGGATCCTCACCGGAAGGCGTCGAGCCCGGTGAGCGCCTTGCCCAGCACCAACTGGTGCATCTCGACGGTGCCCTCGTAGGTGAGCACCGATTCGAGGTTCGTGGCGTGCCGCATGACGGGGTATTCGAGCGAGATCCCGTTGGCACCGAGGATGGTCCGCGCGGTGCGGCAGATGTCGATGGCCTCGCGGACGTTGTTGAGCTTGCCGAAACTGATCTGCTCCGGCCGCAGGGTGCCCGCGTCCATCCTCCGGCCCAGGTGGTGGGCGAGCAGGATGCCCTTGTGGAGTTCCAGCGCCATGTCCGCCAGCTTCGCCTGGGTCAGCTGGAAGCCGCCGATGGGCTTGCCGAACTGCTCGCGCGTCCTCGCGTAGTCGAGCGCGGCCTCGAAACTGGCGCGCGCCGCGCCCATGGCCCCCCAGATGATCCCGTACCGCGCGTGGCTGAGGCAGCCCAGCGGCCCCTTGAGCCCGGTGACCCCGGGGAGCACCGCGTCCGCGGGCAGCCGTACGTCGTCCATGACCAGCTCGCTGGTCACCGAGGCCCGCAGCGACCACTTGTGCTTGATCTCGGGCGCGGAGAACCCGGCCGAGTCGGTCGGGACGGCGAACCCGCGGATCCCCTCGTCGGTCTGCGCCCACACCACGGCCACGGCCGCGACGCTGCCGTTGGTGATCCACATCTTGCGCCCGTTGAGGACCCAGTCCGTGCCGTCGCGCTTCGCGTACGTGCGCATCGCGGCCGGGTCGGAGCCGACGTCGGGCTCGGTCAGCCCGAAGCAGCCGATCAGTTCGCCGGCGGCCATGCCCGGGAGCCAGCGCTGCTTCTGCTCCTCGGAGCCGTACTTCCAGATCGCGTACATGGCGAGCGAACCCTGCACCGACACGAGGGACCGGATCCCGGAGTCGGCGGCCTCCAGCTCCAGGCAGGCGAGCCCGTACTGCACCGCCGAGGCGCCGGCGCAGCCGTACCCCTCCAGCGACATGCCGAGCGCCCCGAGCGCACCGAGCTCTCTGGCCAGCTCCCGGATCCCGGGCAGCTCACCGCTCTCGTACCACCCGGCGATGTGGGGCAGTACGCGGTCGGCGGCCCAGCCGCGCACGGTGTCGCGGATGGCGAGGTCCTCGGGCGCGAGGAGCTCGTCGATCCCGAGCGGATCGGTGGGTACGAAGGGCACGGCGCCTCCTGGTGCGGACCGGCGGTACGAAACCTAGCGCTGCAAGTTTGTCGGCGCGGAGCCCCGCGGTCCACCCCCACCTGCACGCGCGGCTGGGAAGGCGGCGTCAGGCCGGGCGGGTGGCCGGATCGCGGCCGTGATCACGACCGCGGTCGCGGTCGGACGCCGGCGTCGCCGCCGGGACCCGCGCGGATTCGGAACCCGCCTGGGCGGGGAGGCGGACCGGCTCGGCGCCACCGTCACGCTCGGCAGCGTCCGGGCATTCCATCACCCGCGGCAGCTTCAGCGCCATCACCGCCCCCGCCAGCAGCAGGGCGGCGCTGACCACGAGCGTCACGTGCAGCCCGTGCACGAACGAATGCCGCGCCGCCGCGTACAGCGACTGCCCCGCCGCGCCTCCGAGCGCCCCCGCGATCTGGTACGCCTCGCCCAGGGAGTTCGCGGCCCCCGCTGCATCCGCCGCCGACACCCCCGGCACGTGCGTCAGCCCCGGCGCGTAGGCCGCGTTCATGACACTGCCGAGCAGGGCGATGCCCATCCCGGCGCCCAGCTGGTACGAGGTCTCGCCTATGGAGGCCGCCCCGCCGGCCGTCGCCGCCGGGGCCTCGCTCAGCATCGACTCGTACGCCGCGAACAGCGTGGTCTGCAGCCCGAAGCCGAGCAGGATGAACCCGACCGTGAGCAGCACCGGCCGGTCCTGCTGCCCCATGAAGGTCAGCATCAGCACGGCGAACGCCGTCAGCACGAAGCCGAGCGACACCATCGTCCGCGGCCCGATCCGGGCCAGCGTGTACGACCCCGTGGCCCCGGCCGCCATGGCCGCGAAGGTCAGCGGCAGCAGCCGCAGCCCGGTCTCCAGCGGGCTGAGGTGCAGCACCAGCTGGAGGTACTGGACCGCGATCAGCTCCAGCCCGACCAGGGCCAGCATCGCGAGCACGATGCATCCGACGGAGGTCGAGAACGCGGCCCGCGAGAACATCCGCATGTCGATCAGCGGGTGCGTGCGCCTCTTCTGCCGTCGTACGAAGAAGATCAGCAGCGCCGCGCCCACGAGCAGCGGCACGAGCGCCTCGGCGTCGAGGAGCCGGCGCTCCGCGCCGATCCGCTTGACGCCGAGGACGAAGCCCAGCACGCCGGCGGCGGCCATGAGCGCGCCGACCACGTCCCACGGCCCCTCGGCCGTGCCGCGCGACTCCGGCAGCAGCCAGCGTCCGAGCGGCAGGATCAGCGCCATGAGCGGGATGTTGATGAGGAAGACCGAACCCCACCAGAAGTGCTGGACGAGGAAGCCGCCGAGCACCGGTCCGCTGGCCGCGCCGATGGCGGCGACGGCGGTCCAGATGCCGATGGCGAGGGCCCGCTCGCGCCGGTCGGGGAAGACCTGCCGCAGGATCGACAGGGTGGCGGGCATGATCATCGCGCCGCCGACGCCGAGCAGCGCGCGGGCGGCGATCAGTACCTGGGCGTTGTCGGCCAGGGCGGCCAGCGCCGAGGCCGCGCCGAAGAGCCCGTACCCGAGCAGGAGTATCCGGCGGCGGCCGACGCGGTCGCCGAGGGTGCCGAAGAGGATCAGCAGGGAGGCGCAGACCAGCGGGTAGGCGTCGACGATCCACAGGAGCTCGATCGAGCCGGGGCGCAGGTCCTCGGTGACGGAGGGGACGGCGACGTGCAGGATCGTCGCGTCGAGCGCGACGAGGACCAGACTGACGCACAGGACCGCGAGGACGAGCCAGCGGTTGGCCCCGCCGGAGGCGGCTCGCAGCCGCAGCCGGAAGGAGGCCGCGTTCGTCCCCGACATGCATGTACCTCCCAGATGATCGCTCGCACTCGGCGGACCAGCGTTTGCGGAGCCACGGGGGTGGTGCACTGGGGCGGCGTCCTACGGGGTCCGGCATCGACACGCGAGTGAAGCGTCAGCGTACGCGAGTTCGTGTGTCCGACACGTGGCCAAGCTCTCACCGCGGCGGCGACCGCGGTGTGGTGTGCGCCACTCGCCTCACCCCGCCCTTCCCCTCTGCGCTCCCCCGCGTACACGCGTGGTCACGACCCGTGGTTCTGCGCCACGGGCACACAGGGGCGCCACCGATAATCATGCCCGTGAAAGATCTTGGATTTCGCCGGGCCGCGCCCGCCCTGGCCGTCTTCGCGGCGGTCCGGCTGCTCGGGCTGGCCGTGCTCGCGCTCTGGTGCGCGGCCGCCGGAAGCAGCCCGCACACGCTGCTGTCGGCGCGCTGGGACTCGCTCTGGTACGCCCGCATCGCCGCCGAGGGGTACGGGTACGAGGTGCTCCTCCCGGACGGGGACGTGCACTCGAACCTGGCGTTCTTCCCGCTGCTGCCCTGGCTGGAGCGGCTGGTCGCGGCGCCGACCGGGCTGTCGCACGGCTCGGCGGGACTGGTGGTCTCGGCCGTGGCCGGCCTCGCCGCGGCCTGGGGGATCTTCGCCGTCGCCGATCTCCTCCACGGCCGCCGCGCCGGGGTCTTCGCCGCCGGGGTCTGGGCCGCGCTGCCCGTCGGGATCGTGCAGTCCATGGCCTACAGCGAGTCGCTGTTCACGGCGCTCGCGGCCTGGGCCCTGTACGGAGCGCTGCGCGGCCGGTGGCTGACGGCCGGCCTGCTCGCGGCCGGCGCGGGGCTGACCCGCCCGGTCGGCGCCGCGGTCGTGGCGGCGGTCTGGGTGGCGGCCGCTCGGGCGTGGCGGAGCGGGGAGCGCTCCTGGCGGATGGCGGTGGGCGCCGTACTGGCCCCGCTCGGCGCGGCCGCGTACGTGCTGTGGGTCGGGGCGCGCACCGGCGGTGGGCTGCTCGGCTACCTGGACGTGCAGGGCGGCTGGGGCAACGGCTTCGACGGCGGCTGGGCGTTCGCCCGTTTCGTCGGGGCGAAGCTGGTCTCCTCCCCCGCCGGGGCCGCGGCCGGGACCGGGCTGATCGCGGGGGTCGCGCTGGTGCTGTGGCTGTACGGGCTGTGCGTACGGCAGCGCCAGCCGGCCGCGCTCCTCGTCTACTGCGGGATCGTCGTGGCGCTGGCGCTGTGCGCGTCGGGCTACTTCGGCTCCAAGCCACGGCTGTTGCTCCCGGCGTTCCCGCTGCTGCTGCCGCCGGCGGTGGCGCTGGCCGGGTGGCGGACCGGCCGGGCGGCCGCGGTGCTGGGCGCACTGGCGCTGGCGTCGGCGGTGTACGGGGCCTTCTGGCTGAACGGATCGGGCCCGCCGTAGGACCGCCGCAGGGCTGCCGCTGGGGCCCGCACCGAGGGCGCGTAACGGAATGGATCATTCCGATCCATCTTTCAGCAAAGTAAATGAGCTGCGGCGATAAAGCGCGGCTAAGTATGCGAAAGAATGGCCAGGGCAATGGATCAAGACGCCTCCAACTAATGCCCGAATGCCAGGAATTAAGCTCCGCGTGAGACCAACTCCACATCACATGGTCATCACAAAGCCCGTGATTCGACCGGGCCGCCCATCGGCGCGCGGTAACGTCGATTGAGTGCGTACCGACCAAATCCTGACCCGTCCGGAGCGGGTGTTCGCCCGGCTGGACCGGGAACCAGAGCGACCGGCTCATCTGCAAACACCGCAGATGAGCCGGCACCGCGTCGTGCTCCTCGGATCGACCCTCGCGTTCTACCTCGCGATCGTGGTGGCCGTCCTGACCACGTCCTGGCTCGTCCGCCTGGACTGGCAGGTCATGTTCTTCCGGCCCTACGAGCAGTGGCCTCAGCTGCACGCCTTCCTCGACTACCTGGTGGTCCTGGGCCAGCGCGGACCCACCGCGGTCATGGTCGCCGCATGGCTCGGCTGGCGCTCCTGGCGCCAGCACACCCTCCGCCCGCTGATCACCCTCGGCGTGGCGCTGCTCCTGCTCAACATCACCGTCGGCGCCGTCAAGCTCGGCCTCGGCCGGCTCGGCCCCCACTACGCCACGCAGATCGGCTCCGCCGAACTCTTCGCCGGCGGCGATATATTTCCTTCCGGCCACACCGCCAACGCCGTCGTGACCTGGGGAATCCTGGCCTACCTGGCTTCCACCACGGTCACCCGGCGGGTGCTGTCCGTGGTGTCCGCCGTCGTCTCGCTGAGCGTCGGCGCCACCACCGTGTACCTCGGCACCCACTGGGTGAGCGACGTACTGCTCGGCTGGTCCGCGGGTCTGCTGATCATGCTGGCGCTGCCCTGGTTCGAGCCGCTGATCGCCGCCGTGGAGGCCCGGGTCTTCGCGCTCCGGGAGCGGCTGCGCCGCCGCCTGGAGACCGGGACCGTGCCCGTCCCCGTCGCCACCGCGCTCACCCCGCTGCTCTCCGCGGGCGGCAAGTGGCAGCTCCGGCTCGCCGACGAACCCTCCCCGGCCGGCGGTTCCGCCGCCTCGCAGGAGCCCGCCGCCACGCCCGTCCCCGTGAGCGCACAGGCCGCCGCCGCGGGCGCCGGGCACGCCCCCACGCCCCGGCCCCCCGCGCACGTCTCCGGCCGGCCGCACCTGATCCGGTCCGAGCGGACCCCGGTCACCCCGGTCGGCAGCCGCCGCCCGGCCCACACCGAGCGGCCCCCCGCGGGCCGGGCCGCGGCCCGGCCGGCAGGGGGCTGACCCCCGTACGGAAGACACCGCGGGGCGGTACGCACCACCTCACCCCGCACCACCGAGGCGGGCCGGGTCACCACCCGGCCCGCCTCGGCCATTTCAGTGGTTACCGACGGGCACCCGACCGGAACGTCAGCGCAGCGCCAGCAGGTTCGTCCGAACCGGGTCACGCTTGGGTCACGGAATGTCGACAGTTCTTTGACGGGGCCGGGTTCATCCGCGCCGCCGCGAAAACGCCCGCTCGCCTTTCCTTTTCCGGCCCGCAACACGCCCCGCGCACATCCTGTTTCGCATTCCGTCCGGGACCCCCGGAATTCACCCGGGGATTGCGGTGACCCGGCCGGCACGGCGGGTGAACCCCCCTCCGTTTCCTTACAACTTCTCCACGGCCCGCCCGAGAAGGTCCCGGGCCGCCCTGATCCGGTCGACCAGCTCCGGCGGCTCCAGCACCTCGAACTCACAGCCGAGCAGCATCACGTGAATGACGAGGACGTCGAGGTTCACGGCGCCCGTCCGCAGCAGGCAGCTCTCGGCGTCGAGCGGCTCCAGCGCCCCCTGGCTCGGCCCCACGATCACGGCCGCCGCCTGCGCAGGCACCTTCAGCCGCAGCACCGCCCGGGCGGCGTACGCGCCCTGGGACACACCCTGCGACACGTACGCGGCGAGGTCCTCGGCGGGCGCCGGGCGCGGGGTGAACCGCGGCCCGTGCGGCGGTCTGGGCTCGATGCGGTCGGCGCGGAAGGTCCGCCAGTCCTCCCGGTCCAGGTCCCAGGCGACCAGGTACCAGCGCCGCTCGGTGCACACCAGCCGGTGCGGCTCCACCACGCGGCGGCTGACGCTGCCCGCGTGGTCCCGGTAGTCGAAGCGCAGCCGCTCGCAGTCCCGGCACGCGGCGGCGAGCCCCGTCAGCACGGAGGGGTCGACGGTGGCGGGCCCCGGCCCGCGCAGCATCGGGACGGTGAACTCGTTGAGCGCCGACACCCGCCGCCGCAGCCGTCCGGGCAGGACCTGCTCCAGCTTGGCGAGCGCCCGTACGGAGGCCTCGCCGATCCCCTCGACGCCGTTCCCGGCTGCGGTCCGCAGGCCCACCGCCACGGCGACGGCCTCGTCGTCGTCGAGCAGCAGCGGCGGCAGCTCGGCCCCGGCGCCCAGCTGGTAGCCGCCGCCGGTGCCGGGGCTTGCGTTCACCGGGTAGCCGAGCTCCCGGAGGCGGTCCACATCGCGCCGCACCGTCCTCGGGGTCACGCCGAGGCGCTCCGCGAGATCGGCGCCGGTCCATTCGCGGTGGGCCTGCAACAGGGACAGCAGGCGCAGCAGTCGTGCGGAGGTCTCCAGCATGCCGAGCAGTCTGCCGGTACCCCGGCCCGCGTCCGAATCGCCGCCCACGGGCCGAGGGGTTGCCGGGCGGCCCGGGTCAGGGCCCGGGCCCGAGCCCGGGTCAGGGAGCCGGTACGGCCGCGGGAGCCCGCGTACGCGCCGGGACCGCGGCCGGCCGGGAGCCCCCCGGCTTCGCGACCGCCGGCTTCGCAACCGCCGGGCTCTGGGCCGCGGCCGGCTTCGCAGACGCCGCCGGGGCCGGCACCGGCGTCGTGACCGGGACCGGAACCGGGACCGGGACCGACGCGGCAGGCGCGGAAGGCGCCGGAGGCGTCGACGCCGGCAGGACCAGCAGCGTGCCGACCACCAGCGTCTGCGGCTTCGGGCCGATCGCCGCCCGGTTCGCCTCGTACAGCGCCTGCCAGCCGCCCTTCACCCCGTACCGGCGGGCGATCTTCTCCAGCGTGTCCCCCGCCCGCACCGCGTGCATCCGCCCCGCCAGCCCGTATCGCTTCGAGCACACCGGCCACGCGTCCCACCCCTGGAGGCCCACCACGTCCTCGGCCACCCGGATCTGCTGCTCCCGGCTCGCCAGATCGGCCCGCGGCGCGAAGGCCAGGCCCCCGTACTCCTCCCACGTCGGCTGCCAGAACTGCAGGCCCCCGTAGAACCCGTTGCCGGTGTTGACGGCCCAGCGCCCGCTGCTCTCGCAGTCGGCCACGCAGTCCCAGGGCCACTGCCCGCCCGGCCCGCAGTCCCCCGGGCCGGTCCCGATGACGCCGGGCGAGCCGGGGTGGGCCGCCCCCGCGGGCCCGGGAGCGGGGGGCGGCGGGGCCGCGCCGGCCCCCGACGGGAGTACGAGGACGAGGGCCAGCGCGGCAGCTGCGGCGGCGGCCGCCGGGGCGGCCCACCGGATCCGGAGGTCGGGCATCGCGTCACGCTACGCAGCGCCGCGGCCCGCGCCCGGCCTTGCCACGCGGCCCGTCCCGCGGGCCACCCGGTCGGCGCAGCCGCCACCCCGCCGGAAACGGGCAGGACCGGCCACCAACTGCGCGCATGCGGAAAAGAGTTGGAACGAAAACAAAGCTCCGGTCCGACCGTTCACCCCTCCGGGGGCCAGGTTCGATTCCGTTCCCTCCAACGGCGTGACCCCGGCCCCCGCCGCACCGTTGAGCCCGGCGAGCCGGGAACCGCCCGGCCGCCCGCCCGCCCAATCCGAGGAGCCAGCCCGTGCCCCGCATGCTCGACGTCAGTGATGAGGTACGTGCCGAGATCGGTGACGAAGAAGCCGAGAGGCTGCTCACCGGCGACGACGCACCGCGCAGCTACGACTGCACCTCCTGCCGCACCCCCGGGGACCCCGAGACCGACCGCACGAGCACGGTGCTGTTCGTCGGCGAGGAGACCGCCGTCCTCGCCTTCGCCCACGCCGGCTGCATCCCCTCGCAGGTGGTCAACGTCTCCGAGGAGCAGCTCCAGGGGGCGGTGCGCAGCATCACCGGCGACAGCCCCGCCGGCGGCCAGTCCCCGCAGAACGTGCCCGGCGGCCAGGCCGTCCTCGGCATCACCAGCGGCCTGGTCCTCATCGGCGGCGAGCTGCACCCCGCCCTCGTGGTCGAGCCGACCGCCCCGATCGCCCGCCCCGGCACCACCGGCCCCGGCGACGACTTCCTGCCGCTCCTCATCGAGCAGGGGTTCATCCCGGTCACCGACACCGCCGAGCTGCCCACCCCGCTGAGCGGCTGGTCCGTGCTGCTCGCCGCCGGCCAGCTGCACGCCGTCCTCCAGCCCGGCGCCGAGGGCGGCGGCCAGGTCGCCTGGTGGCAGGCGCACCAGGCGCTGTCGGTCACCGACGGCTGGCGCGCCGCCGTCAACAAGACCCAGCGGGTGCTCATCTACGCCGCCCCGGTCGGCTCCATCGGCCAGCAGCCGCGCGAGGACCTGCTCCGCGACGCCCTGGACAAGGCCGCCGCCGGCGGCAAGCTGGTGGCGGCCTCGATGCCGCTGGCGGGCACCACGGGCGCCTGAGCCCCGTCCTCGGCAGGGGACCCGGAACGGCCGCGCCGCCCCTCGGCCAGGGGCGGCGCGGCATGCGCGCCGGGGGTACGCGGTCCATCCCGCGCACCCCCGGCGATCTGCGTTTTTCTGCTTCCGCCCGCATCCGCAGGGCCCCGGGTTCGTTGGCTGATACGTGCATTCATACGACCCCTCCCGCGCCCCTGCCCACGCGAGCAGCGTCTCCCCGATGCGCCCCGCCGTCTCGCACACCCCGATCTACGACGCGCTCTACTCGGAGTACCTGCGGGCCTTCCGGGCCCTGCCGGGCGACCGTACGGGCGAGGAGGACCTCGGGTTCACGGCGTTCTCGTACGGAGGCACGCACGCCGGCGGCGCCGCCGTCGCGTACGGGGGCGGTTCGTACGGGAGCGGCTGGAACGGTTCGGCGTGGCAGACGGACCCGTGGCCGGCCCCGTACGCCCCCGCGCCGCAGCCCTCGTACGCGTACGCCGGGTCCGCGACCGGCGGCGGTGAGCACGCGGGCGCCGGCCCCTCGTACGCCAACGGGCGGCAGCACCACACCGGGATGCACCACATCCCGGCGGCCCTGCCGCCCGCTCCGCGCCGGGGCTACTGACCCCGGACCGCCGCCGCTACTTCTTCTTGTACTGCGCGCCGCGCTTCTCGCGCACCCGCACGGAGATGTGGATCGGCGTCCCCTCGAAGCCGAACTCCTCGCGCAGACGGCGCTCGATGAAGCGCCGGTAGCCGTGCTCCAGGAAGCCGGAGGCGAAGAGGACGAACCGCGGCGGCTTGCTCCCCGCCTGGGTGCCGAACAGGATGCGGGGCTGCTTGCCGCCGCGGATCGGGTGCGGGTGGGCCGCGACGATCTCGCCGAGGAAGGCGTTCAGCCGGCCGGTCGGGACGCGCGTCTCCCAGCCCGCGAGGGCGGTCTCGATCGCCGGGACCAGCTTCTCCATGTGGCGGCCGGTCTTCGCCGAGACGTTGACGCGCGGGGCCCAGGCGACCTGCTGCATCTCGGTCTCGATCTCGCGTTCGAGGTAGTAGCGGCGCTCCTCGTCGAGCTCGTCCCACTTGTTGTACGCGATCACGATCGCGCGCCCGGCCTCGACGGCCATGGTGATGATGCGCTGGTCCTGGACGCTGATCGTCTCGGTGGTGTCGATCAGGATGACCGCGACCTCCGCCTTCTCGACGGCGGCGGCCGTGCGCAGGGAGGCGTAGTAGTCGGCGCCCTGCTGGAGGTGCACCTTCTTGCGGATGCCCGCGGTGTCCACGAACTTCCAGGTGACCCCGCCGAGCTCGATCAGCTCGTCGACCGGGTCGCGGGTGGTGCCGGCCAGCTCGTTGACGACGACGCGGTCCTCCTTCGCGACCTTGTTGAGCAGCGAGGACTTGCCGACGTTCGGCCGGCCGATGAGCGCGATGCGCCGGGGGCCGCCCACCGGGGCGCCGCCGAACGTCTGCTCGGGGGCCTCGGGCAGCGCCTCCAGGACGGCGTCGAGCATGTCGCCCGTACCGCGGCCGTGCAGCGAGGAGACCGGGTGCGGCTGGCCGAGGCCCAGAGACCACAGCGAGGCCGCGTCGGACTCGCCGCTCTGGCCGTCGACCTTGTTCGCGCACAGGACGACGGGCTTGCCGGCCCGGCGCAGCAGCTTGACGACGGCCTCGTCGCTGTCGGTGGCGCCGACCTTGGCGTCGACGACGAAGACGACCGCGTCGGCGGTCTCGATGGCGTACTCGGCCTGGGCGGCGACCGCGGCGTCGATGCCGAGGACGTCCTGCTCCCAGCCGCCGGTGTCGACGACCTTGAACCGGCGGCCGGCCCACTCGGCCTCGTAGGTGACGCGGTCGCGGGTGACACCGGGCTTGTCCTCGACGACCGCCTCGCGGCGGCCGATGATGCGGTTCACCAGGGTCGACTTGCCGACGTTCGGGCGGCCGACGACGGCGAGCACGGGCAGCGGCCCGTGGCCGGCCTCCGCGATCGCGCCCTCGACGTCCTCTACGTCGAAGCCTTCCTCCGCGGCGAGCTCCATGAACTCCGCGTACTCGGCATCGCCGAGCGCTCCGTGGTCGTGCTGGTCGTTCATGAAGTCCGTTCCTCGTCGTTCGTGGTGGTCGGTGGTGCCCGCGCAGCGCGGGACCACTACTGGGTCAAGTCTCGCTCAGCGCCCGGTGAGGCGCTTGGCGTCGGCCAGGTGGGCGGTCAGCCTGCTCTGGATGCGTACGGTGGCCTCGTCCAGGGCCGTACGGGTGCGGCGGCCGGTGCCGTCGCCCGCGTCGAAGGCGGAGCCGAACACGACGTCGACCCTGCTCTTGAACGGCGGCAGTCCGCGGACCAGCCGGCCTCGGCGCTCGGTGCTGCCGAGCACGGCCACGGGTACGACGGGCGCGCCGCTGCGGACCGCGAAGTACGCGAGCCCGGCGCGCAGCGAGGCGAAGTCGCCCTCGCCGCGGGTGCCCTCGGGGAAGATCCCCAGGGCCCCGCCGTTGTCGAGCACCGCGAGGGCCTTGCTGATCGCGCCCCGGTCCGCGCCCGTACGGTCGACCTTGACCTGGCCGATCCCGTCCAGGAACGGGCCGAGCGGGCCGACGTACGCCTCCTTCTTGATGAGGAAGTGCAGCGGTCGCGGGGCGGTGCCCATGACCATCGGTCCGTCGATGTTGTGCGCGTGGTTCACGGCAAGGATGACAGGCCCCGAGGCGGGGACGCGCCAGGCGCCCAGTACGCGCGGCTTCCACAGCCCGTACATGAGGCCGATGCCGATCCGCCGGCCGAGCGCCGCACCCTTGAGGGAGGGCGTTGAGCTCACTTGCGCCCCGCCCGCTTCTCCTCCACCAGCGTCACGACGCATTCGATGACCTGGTCGAGCGTGAGCTCGGTGGTGTCGACCTCGACCGCGTCGCCGGCCTTGGCCAGCGGGGAGGTCTTGCGGCCCGAGTCGGCGGCGTCGCGCTTGATCAGGGCTTCCTTGGTGGCCGCGAGGTCCGTGGCCTCCTTGCCGCGCAGCTCACCGCTGCGGCGCGCGGCGCGGGCCTCGGGGGACGCGGTCAGGAAGATCTTGAGGTCGGCGTCGGGCAGGACGGTGGTGCCGATGTCCCGTCCCTCGACGACGATCCCGCCCTGCGCCGAGGCGGCGATGGAGCGCTGGAGCTCGGTGATCAGAGTGCGCACCTCGGGGACGGCGCTGACGGCGCTGACCTTGGAGGTGACCTCCTGGGTGCGGATCGGGCCGGAGGCGTCCAGGCCGTCGACCGTGATGGTCGGCGCGGCCGGGTCCGTACCGGAGACGATGCCGGGCTTGCCGGCGGCCACGGCGATCGCGTGCGGGTCGTCGGTGTCGACCCCGTTGGTGATCATCCACCAGGTGATGGCCCGGTACTGGGCACCGGTGTCCAGGTAGCGCAGCCCGAGCTTGGCGGCCACGGCCTTGGAGGTGCTGGACTTGCCCGTGCCGGAGGGACCGTCGATGGCGACGATCACGGCGGACGGAGCTGCGGTTTCCACGGTGCGGGCACCTTCCTGGTTGCGCGTACGTGTCCGGGCGCGCCAAAGCGCCCCTCCCCAAGGTTACCGGCCCCGGACACGGGCGCCGCCCAGTACCGGGGAGTACCGCGGGCGGGGGGCGCCCGGCGGCGGCCGGGACTACTGCTGGCGCAGTGCCCAGCCGCGTTCGCGCAGCTCCGCGGTGAGGGCGGCGGCGGCCCTCGGGTCGACCATGAGCTGCACCAGACCGGCCTGCTGGCCCGTGGCGTGCTCGATCCGGACGTCCTCGATGTTGACCCCGGCCCGCCCGGCGTCGGCGAAGATCCGGGCGAGCTCGCCCGGCTCGTCGCTGATCAGTACGGCGATCGTCTCGTACGCCACCGGCGCCGTGCCGTGCTTGCCCGGCACCCGGACCCGGCCCGCGTTGCCCCGCTTCAGTACGTCCTCGATGCCGGCCGCACCGCCGCGGCGCTTCTCGACGTCCGCCGACTGGAGCCCGCGCAGCGCGTCGACGGTGGCCTCCAGGTCGGAGGCGATCCCGGCGAGTACGTCGGCCACCGGGCCCGGGTTGGCCGAGAGGATCTCCACCCACATCCGCGGATCGGAGGCGGCGATCCGGGTCACGTCCCGTATCCCCTGCCCGCACAGCCGTACCGCCGTCTCGTCGGCCTCCTCCAGGCGCGCGGCGACCATGCTGGACACGAGCTGCGGGGTGTGGGAGACGAGGGCGACCGCCCGGTCGTGCGCGTCGGCGTCCATGACCACCGGTACGGCCTTGCACAGGGCCACCAGTTCGAGCGCGAGGTTGAGCACCTCGTGGTCGGTGTCACGGGTCGGGGTCAGCACCCAGGGCCGGCCCTCGAAGAGGTCGGCCGTCGCGGCGAGCGGACCCGAGCGCTCCTTGCCGGCCATCGGGTGGGTCCCGATGTACGACGTGACGTCCACGCCGAGGGCCGCGAGTTCCCGGCGGGGGCCGCCCTTGACGCTGGCCACGTCCACGTACGCCCGGGCCACGCCGCGGCCGATCGCCTCGGCCAGCGTCGCGGCCACGTGGGCCGGCGGTACGGCGACGATCGCGAGGTCGACCTGGCCCTCGGGGGCCTCGTCGGTGCCGGCGCCGATGGCGGCGGCCGTACGGGCCTGGGCCGGATCGTGGTCGGTGAGGTGGACGGTGATCCCGCGGGCGGCCAGGGCGAGTGCCGCGGAGGTGCCGATCAGTCCGGTTCCGATCACGACGGCGGTTCTCACGGGGCGCTCCTGGGATGCGGTGACGGGTAACGGCAAGTCAGGGCCAGAGTAGCCAGCGATCACGGCGCGAGGGCCCGGCAGCCCGTCATGTGGACGGCGGCCGGGCCCTCGGTGCCCGCGGGGTCCAGGGGGTGTCCGGCGGATCAGGGCCGCTCGCCCCGGCCCGGCCGTGATCCGCCTCGGACACCCCCTAGAGGTTCTGCTGCCGGATGATGTCCTCCAGCGAACCGCTCGGGATCGAACCGGCCGGACTCAGCTTGTCGACGGCCTGCGGCAGCTCCTGCGCAATCTGGTCGGCGGCCTCCTGCGGGCTGACGCCCGCCTGCTCGGCGACCTGCCGGAGGGTGTCGTCCGGCAGCGCCTCGGCGATCTGGGCGCCGCTGACCGGCTTGTTGTCACCCGTACCGACCCAGGACTGCGCCTGGTCCGCGAGACCGGACTTGGCGAGCATGTCCATCAGCCCGCCGAGCGGATTGTTCCCGCCCCCGGCGGCCCGGGCGCCGCCGGCACCGCCGCCCATGAGAGCGCCGAGCAGCGCGCCGAGGATGTTGCCGCCGCCACCGCCTGCCTGGCCGCCGCCGCCACCTCCGAGGAGGCCGCCCAGAAGGGAGCCGAGGTCGTTACCCGCCATCGTCCAAGCCTTTCGAGAGGGTTCGAGACACGGACAATGTCACCCGATCCACCTCATTGCGCCACTTGCTGCAACCGTTCGGCGGGCCCTGCGGTAGAACGATCGGCATGATCTTCCACATCGTGCCGCTCGCCGACTGGACCTCCGCGCCCGAGCTCCCCTACGCCCCCGCCTCCCTCGACTCCGAGGGTTTCGTGCACTGTTCGGCGGACCGCCCGACCGTGCTCGCGATCGCGGACGCGCACTACCGCGAGGTCCCCGGTCCGCTGCTGGCCGTCGAGCTCGACGAGCGGGCCCTGACCTCGGAGGTCCGCCGCGAGGGTGAGACGGGCGGCCGCTACCCGCACGTCCACGGCCCGCTGGACCGGGCGGCCGTGGTCCGCCTCTGGGAGGTCGTGCGCACGCCGGGTGCCCCGGCGCGGCTCGTCGCGTGGGAGCAGGGCTCCTGAACCGCACGGCGCGGGGGCTTCTCCTGGGGCCCGGGAGGCGCCAGGATGCTGCTCGCCATCCCGCAGCGACCCGATCGAGGAGCACCCCATGAGCGACCCCACGCCGACGGCCCGCCGTACGGTCCTGGCGGCAGGAGCGGCCGTCGCGCTGGCAGGCGGCACGCTCACCGCGTGCGGCGGCGAGGACAAGAGCCCGAAGAGCGAACCGGGCAGCCCCTCCACCCCGCAGGCCGCGGCCCCGTCCTCCCCCGCCTCCCCGTCCGCCCCCTCGTCGGGAACGGGCAAGGCGCTGCTCAAGTCCTCCGCGGTACCGGTGGGCGGCGGCACGGTCCTCAAGGACGAGAAGCTGGTGGTCACCCAGCCCACGGCCGGGTCCTTCCGCTGCTTCACGGCGGTGTGCACGCACCAGGGCTGCCTCGTGAACAAGGTGGCGGACGGCACCATCGACTGCCCCTGCCACGGCAGCAAGTTCCAGATCACGGACGGCGCGGTGGCCCACGGCCCGGCGACCCGCCCCCTGGCGGAGAAGCAGATCACGGTGGCCCCGGACGGGGATATCTCGCTCGCGTAGCCCGCCCGCCGCGGCCTAGGCTCCCGGGATGAACGCGCCGACGACACCCCCGGAAGCCCTCGCCCTCGTACGCGACCACACGATCTACGCGTGCGTGATGGGATCCCGGGCGTTCGGCCTGGCGACGGAGGCGAGCGACGTCGACCGGCGCGGCGTCTACCTCGCCCCGACCCCGCTCTTCTGGCGCTTCGAGAAGCCGCCCCCGCACGTGGAGGGCCCGCGGGAGGAGGAGTTCTCCTGGGAGCTGGAACGCTTCTGCGAACTCGCCCTGCGCGCCAACCCGAACATCCTGGAGTGCCTGCACTCCCCGCTGGTGGAACGGCTGACCCCGCAGGGCGAGGAACTCCTCTCCCTGCGGGAGGCCTTCCTGTCCCGCCGGGCACACACCACGTTCTCCCGGTACGCGGTCTCCCAGCACGCCAAACTGCTCGCGGACGTCCGCATCCACGGCGCCCCGCGCTGGAAGCACGCCATGCACCTGCTGCGGCTGCTCCTGTCCTGCCGTGACCTCCTGCGCACGGGCCGCCTGACGATCGACGCCACCGAGTACCGCGACCGCCTCCTGGCGGTCAGGCGCGGCGAACTGACCTGGCCGGAGGTGGACACGTGGATGTCCCGCCTCCAGGAGGAGTCGCAGACGGCCCTGGCCCTCACCCCCCTCCCTCCGGAGCCGGACCGGGCCCGCGTGGAGGACTTCCTCCTGCGCGCCCGACGCACCTCAGCCGCGTAGCCCCCGCCGCCGGACCACGGACGCGTCGAGTGCGTCCGACACGGCTCCGGCGTCCCAGAGGGCGCCGAAGGCCAGGAGTTCGTCCCGGTACTCGATGCGGCCCTCCCAGTCCCGGGGCCAGACCTCCGCGCCGAGGTGGGCGCCGGCGAAGGCGCCGGCCAGGCAGGCGATCGAGTCCGAGTCCCCCTTCGTGCAGGCCGCGCGGCGCAGCGCCGTCAGGGGTTCCTGCGGGAAGAGGAGGAAGCACTGGAGGGCCGTGGCGAGGGCCTCCTCGGCGATCCAGCCGTCGCCCGTCGTCAGGCACGGGTCCGTTTCCGGGGAGGGGGTCCGCAGGGCCGCCGTCAGGCGGTCCAGTACGGCCAGGCATTCGTCCCAGCCCCGCGCCATGAAGGACTCCGGCGAGGCGTCCGACGCCGTGCGCATCCAGAGGTCGCCCAGCCAGCGCTCGTGGTAGCGGGTCCGGTTGTCGAGGGCGTACGAGCGCAGCTGCCCGACCAGGCCGGTCACCTCGGTCCCCTGCGCGAGGAGGTAGACCGCCCGGGCCGTCAGGTCGCTGGCGGCGAGGGCGGTCGGGTGGCCGTGGGTGAGCGCCGACTGGAGCTGGGCCGCGCCGGCCCGTTCCTCCTCCGTCCAGCCGGGGACCAAGCCCACCGGGACCACGCGCATGTTCGCCCCGCACCCCTTCGAGCCGACCTGGCTCGCGTCCCTCCAGTCCCGGGAAGGGTCGTTCAGCAGGCTGCACGCCCGCAGGCAGGTGTTGCCGGGCGCCCTGTTGTTCTCCGGGGAGTGGTACCAGTCGACGAACTCCTCCCGGACCGGGCGGGCCAGGCGCAGCGGGCCCACGCGGCCGCGGCCGGTCGCCGTCCGTATGCCGCGCGCCAGGGCCAGCGTCATCTGGGTGTCGTCCGTGACGATCGCCGGACGGGGCAGGGGCATGGACCGCCACGGGCCGGTCTTCGCCAGGATCGACGGGACGTCGTCGAACTCCGTCGGGAAGCCCAGCGCGTCGCCCAGCGCGAGGCCGATCAGGGCCCCCGTCGCCGGCCGCTTCCCCGTAGTCGCAGCCATGGTCATTTCGCGTGTCCTTCCGTGGGGCGGAGCAGGGGCGGGTGGAGGGCGGTCGCCGGGCCCGCCCGGTACAGCGCGGCCGGTTTCCCCCGCCCTCCGGTCAGCCGGGCCGCACCCGGCACGGCCTCGACGAAGCCCGGGGTCGCCAGCACCTTGCGGCGGAAGTTGGGCCGGTCCAGGGCGGTGCCCCAGACGGTCTCGTAGACCGACTGGAGCTCCCCGAGGGTGAATTCGGGCGGGCAGAACCCCGTGGCCAGGCAGGTGTACTCCAGCTTCGCGCCGACCCGGGACCGGGCGTCCGCCAGGATCGGCCCGTGGTCGAAGGCCAGGCCGGCCGCCTCCCCCACCGGTACCCAGCGCGCCTGCGCCGCGTCCCCGCCGCCCTCCGCCGCCGGCTCCGGCATGTCCGGCACCAGGGCGGTGAAGGCCACCGAGACCACCCGCATCCGCGGATCGCGGTCCGGATCGCTGTACGTGCGCAGCTGCTCCAGGTGCAGCCCCGCGACGACCGCCTCCGACAGGCCGGTCTCCTCGGCCAGTTCCCGGCGGGCCGCGGTCTCCGCGGACTCCCTCGGGAGCACGAAGCCGCCGGGGAGCGCCCAGGCCCCCTCGTACGGCTCCTGCCCGCGCCGGATCAGCAGGACGTGCAGCGCCCCGCCCCGGACGGTGAACACCGCCAGGTCCACCGTCACCGCGAACGGCTCGAAGGCGTGCGGGTCGTAGGCCGCCGTCGTCATCGGTGCTCCGGCAGCGGGTCCGCGAAGTGCCAGCCGCCGGCCAGCAGTGCGTCGACCGCCTCGACGGCCTGCGCCAGCCGCGCCTCGCGGTCACCGCGCACGACCAGGAAGGGCCTGCCGGTGGCCGTGAGTTCCGCGCGGAAGCGTTCCGTCATCCAGGGCCTCAGGTGCTCGCCGTCGCGCAGCCCGTCGTCCTCGAAGGGCACGTCCGCGTGGTGCGTGAGCAGGTAGAGGTCCCGGTGTGTCAGCGCGGCGATCTTCTCGACCTCCTCGCTGCGGCCCCCCGTGTACCGCTCGTGCCAGATGCCGGTCGCGAAGGAGTCGGTGTCGCAGATCAGCACCGGTGAACCCGCCCGGGCCGCCCGCTCCTCCTCCGCGTCCTGCCGCCGCGCGATCACCGGGAACTCCTCCGACCCGAAGGACACGTCCTCCCAGGTGGCCGCCGGGTCCGCCGCCCGCGCCGCCGCGAGCTTCTCCTCGCTGTACGCGCGCCCGTACTCCGCGACCCAGCCCGTTCCGGCCCACACTCCGCCGCGCGCCCGGTAGTGCGCCGCGAGCGCCCGCGACAGGGTGGTCGTACCGGTGGACTCGGCGCCGAGCACGACGATGCGCCGGGTCAGGGCCGCCCGTACGCCCGGGCCCAGGAACTCCCAGTTCCGGGCCGGGTCCGCCCGTACCGCCGTACCGGAGACGGGGAAGCGGGTCCGCCCCGGGTCCACGCGGACCTCCTCGGCGCCGAACCGCCGGGCGAGCTCCGTCCCGTACTCCTCCGAAGTGAAGACGGCGTCCACGCGCTGCGGCACCGCGCCCCGGAAGACCGCCATGTGCGCCTCCCAGACCGCCGGGTCGTGCAGGTCGACCGGGATGTCGTCGACCGCGCCGACGACCTCGGCCCCCGGGTGCGCCTCGCGCATCCAGGCCACCCGGTCGGCGAGCGGCACGGACTCCACCGAGGCCGCGCACACCAGTACGGTCAGCCGCTCGCACCGCTCCTGGGCGGTGCGCACCAGGTGGTGGTGGCCGGCGTGCGGCGGGTAGAACTTGCCGAGGACCAGCCCGTGGGCGTACCGCCGCTCGTCGCTCATGCGGCCGCCTCCGCCGCCGTACGGGCGCCGCGCGCCGGCAGCGTACGGCGCCAGCCGAGCAGGCCGACCACGCAGAGCGCGAGGAAGCCGACGTACAGGGCCGAGGTCAGGTACAGCCCCTTGTAGGCGTACAGCGGGATGTACACGAGGTCGGCGGCGATCCACAGCCACCAGGACTCGACCAGTTTGCGGCACTGGCCGTAGGTGGCCATGAGCGAGAGCCCGGTGGTCAGCGCGTCCCAGAAGGGGACGGTGGAGTCGGTGACCCGGCCCAGCAGGAGCGTGAGCGCGAGCACCCCCACCGCCCCCGCCGCGGCCAGCACGGCCCATTCGGTGCGCGTGGTGCGGCGCACCGGCAGGGCCTCGGCGGTTCCTGGTCCACCCCCGTGGGTCCAGGACCACCAGCCGTACGCGGCGAGGGCGATGAAGACGATCTGGAGCCCGGCGTCGGCGTACAGGCCGGACTGGGCGAACAGCACGATGAAGAAGACGTTGTTGGCGATGCCGATCGGCCAGTTCGCCACGTGCTGCCGGGCGACGAGCCAGACGCACAGGGCTCCGGTGGCGAAGCCCAGGATTTCGGTCCAGCTCATGACGGCCGACCCCCCTCGTTCTTTAATAGTCATCCTGACTATAAACAGGGGGTGGGGTCCCTGACAAGCGAAAAAGCCCGCAGTGCCACGAGGGCACTGCGGGCTTTCCGAACCGCCGGGAGGGGCTTACAGACCGACCTCGCGCATGAGCATGCCGACCTCGGTGTTGGTCAGGCGGCGCAGCCAGCCGGACTTCTGGTCGCCCAGCTCGATGGGACCGAAGGAGGTCCGGACGAGCTTGTCGACGGGGAAGCCCGCCTCGGAGAGCATGCGGCGGACGATGTGCTTGCGGCCCTCGTGGAGGGTCACCTCGACCATGTAGTTCTTGCCGACCTGGTCCAGGACGCGGAAGTTGTCGGCGCGGGCCCAGCCGTCCTCCAGCTCGATGCCGTCCTTGAGGCGCTTGCCGATGTCGCGCGGCAGCGAGCCGGTGATGGCGGCCACGTACGTCTTCTTCACGCCGTACTTCGGGTGCGTGAGGCGGTGGGCCAGCTCGCCGTGGTTGGTGAGCAGGATGATGCCCTCGGTCTCCGTGTCGAGCCGGCCGACGTGGAAGAGACGCGTCTCACGGTTGGTGACGTAGTCGCCCAGGCACTGGCGGCCGTCCGGGTCCTCCATGGTGGAGACGACACCGGCCGGCTTGTTCAGCGCGAAGAACAGGTACGACTGGGTGGCGACCGTCAGGCCGTCCACCTTGATCTCGTCCTTCGGCTGGACGCGCTTGCCCTGCTCCAGCACGATCTCGCCGTTGACCTCGACGCGGGCCTGCTCGATGAGCTCCTCGCACGCGCGGCGCGAGCCCATGCCGGCCCGCGCGAGCACCTTCTGCAGGCGCTCGCCCTCCTGCTCGGCGCCAGGGAAGGTCTTCGGGGTCTTGATCACGGGCTTGTCGGCGTACCGGTCGCGCACGCGCTCCTCGATCCGCGCGTCCAGCTCGCGGGGGCGGGACTGGCCGCTACGGCTGCCGGGGCCGCGGCGCGGGCCGCCGGCCCCGCCGATGCCGGGGGTCTTGGAGGTGCGGGGACCGCCCTTGGCACCACCGCGCGCCGCGTCACCGCGGGCACCGCCGCGACCGGCGTTGGCACCGCCGCCGCGGCTGCGCTCGCCCTCGGGGCCCACGTCGTAGCGACGCTCCTCGGGGCGGGGGTTGCGGGGGCGCTGCGGGGCCTGGTCGCGGTCCCGGTCGCGCGGGGCGCCCGAGCCGGAGCCGCCGCCGTAGCCGCCGCCGGAGGAGCTGCCACCGCGGTAGCCACCGCCGCCGGAGCCGCCGCGCTGGCCGCCTCCGCCGGAGGAGCCGCCGCCGCGGTAGCCACCGCCGCCGGAGGAGGAGCCGCCGCGGCTGTTACCGCGCCCGCCACCGCCGCCGCCGCTGTTCCTGTTGCCGCCACCGTTGCCGTTGCCGCTGCTTCGCATCAAAGTTCCGTCGTCTTGTCGTCTTCATCGGTATCCGGTGCATCCGGATCGAACGACGGAACACCCTCTTGCGTATCGGCTTCGATCGCGTCCGCCTCGGGGAGGAAGGGCGCGAGCTCCGGGAGCTCGTCCAGGCCGCGCAGGCCCATCCGCTCCAGAAAGTAGTTCGTCGTCCTGTACAGGATCGCACCTGTTTCGGGTTCCGTGCCCGCCTCGGCCACCAGACCGCGCTGGAGCAGGGTCCGCATGACCCCGTCACAGTTCACTCCGCGGACCGCCGAGACCCGCGAACGGCTCACCGGCTGGCGGTACGCGACCACCGCCAGCGTCTCCAGGGCAGCCTGGGTCAGCCGGGCCTGCTGGCCGTCCAGTACGAAGCTCTCGACGGCGGCCGCGTACTGCGCCCGCGTGTAGAAACGCCAGCCGCCCGCGACGAGCCGCAGCTCGAAGCCGCGCCCCTGGACGGTGTACTCGTCCGCCAGCTCGCGCAGGGCGTCCGCGACCTCGCGCGGGGCGCGGTCCAGCACCTTGGCGAGGTGCGCCTCGGTCGCGGGCTCGTCCACGACCATGAGGACGGCCTCCAGGGCGGGCTTCAGCGCGAGCCCGACCACGTCACTCATCCCTTGACTCACTCCTTGACCTCCACGATCCGGTCGAACTCGTCGGTGACGGTCGGCATCCCGTCGCCGTCCCCGCCGCTCCAGCGCACGGTCAGCGTCTTCAGGGCCTCCTCCTGGTCGAGGACCACCGCCTTCTCCCGGTAGAGCTCCAGGAGCGCCAGGAAGCGCGCGACGACGGTGAGGGTGTCGCCCGCGTCCTCGGTGAGCTCCTGGAAGGTGGCCTCGCCGCGCGTCTTGAGCAGGGCGACCACGAGGGCGGCCTGCTCCCGCACGCTGACCAGCGGGGCGTGGATGTGGTCGACGTAGACCTGGGGCTTCGCCTTGGGCTGCATCGCCTTGACCGCGAGCCGGGCGAACCCCTCGGCGCCGATGCTGATGACGACCTCGGGCAGGAGCTCGGCGTGGTGGTCCTCCAGGCCGACGGTGCGCGGGTAGCGGCGGCCCTCGCTCTCGGCGCGCCGCTCGAAGATCTCGGCGATCTGTTTGTACGCGCGGTACTGGAGCAGCCGGGCGAAGAGCAGGTCGCGGGCCTCCAGCAGGGCGAGGTCGGCCTCGTCCTCGACCTCGGCGGCGGGCAGCAGGCGGGCCGCCTTGAGGTCGAGCAGGGTCGCGGCGACCACGAGGAACTCGGTGGTCTGGTCGAGGTCCCAGTCGGGGCCCATGGCCCGGATGTGCGCCATGAACTCGTCGGTGACCTTGGAGAGGGCCACCTCGGTGACGTCGAGCTTGTGCCGGGAGATCAGCTGGAGCAGGAGGTCGAAGGGCCCCTCGAAGTTGGCGAGCCGCAACGTGAACCGCCCGTCGCCCTGCGAGGCCCCTGCGGGAGCCTCGACGCGCGCGGGTACCTCCGCGGGCGCGGGTGCCTCGGGGGCCTCGGCGAAACCGTCCACCGCATCCTGCGGGGCCCCGGCGGGAGCGGGGACCCCCGCGGAGCCCTCCACCTGCTCCTGCGGGGCCTCGGCGGGCGCGGGAGCCTCGGCGAAGCCCTCCACCGACCCCTGCGGGGCCCCTGTGGGGGCCTCCGCGGGCGCGGGGGCCTCACCGGACTCCTCGCCCGGCCCCGGCGCCGCGGGCCCCTCAGGGGGTACGTGGGGCTCTCGCGGCCCGCGCCCCAGACTGCGGCGGGCGGGGCGGCTGGGATCTACGGGAGGGGGCATGGGGGTCCAAGGCGGTACGGAAGGGCTAACGGTCGGCCGGGGCCACCCCAAGGCTGCCACGCCCCGCCCCCCACCCTCCCCCGGACCCGCCCGTAACCCGGCAGCCGCCGAAGCGGAAGCAGCAGGCCACCCGGCGGACCGAAGGGCGAAAGCCCACCGGCGCAGCAGGGGCGGCAGCCACCCAGGCAAGGAAGCGGCAAGCCGACCGGCGGACCGGAGGACGGAAGCAGCCCGGCGCGGGAGCGGGAAGTCAGTCGGCGGAACAGGGCGGCAGCCACCCGCGCGCGGAAGCAGCAAGCCGACCGGTGGACCGGAGGACGGAAGCCACCCTGCGCGGGAGCGGAAGGTCAGTCGGCGGAACACGGCGGCAGCCACCCGCGCGGAAGCAGCAAGCCGACCCGCGGAGCAGGGGGCAGGAGCTGCCAGGGCGGGAGCGTGTCATCCCCACCGGGGTGCAGTCAAAGCAGGCCCGGTGGCCCGCCCTTCCCGCCTCCCGACCGCCCGTCTCGGGCCCGTCTGCCGACTGTGGCACCGGTCACTACGGGTAAGAGGGTCCACCGCCCCGAAATCACCGCCAGGTCGACATCAGCCACCGTCACCACAGGGGGCAGAGGCCAAAGCGGCGCACAGGGCGGGCACACGGAGCAGAACGACGGACAGGGCGTCGTGAGGCGCGAGAAAGACGGGCCGCAGGCCGCATCCGGCGTCAAGCCCGGCGGCCATGGGCGGCTTCGGGCCTGCCCGCGCGGTCACGCCCCGCACTCCACCGACACCGCCCCACCAAAGCCCCTGCCCGTCACCGGCCCGTCTCTCGACCGACCACGGCACCGGCCACCACGGCCGCGAGGACCCACCAGCCGCACCGTCACAGCGATGGCTGGACCCGCAAACGGCACGCGGGGCGGCACACGGGACAGAACGACGGCGGGGGCGTCGTAAGGCGCAGGAAGGACGGGCCGCAGGCCGCATCCGGCATCAGGCCCGGCGGCCATGGGCGGCTTCGGGCCTGCCCGCAGGGTCACACCCCACACTCCACCGACACCGCCCCACCAAAGCCCCTGCCACCGCCACCGGCCCGTCTCTCGACCGACCACGGCACCGGCCACCACGGCCGCGAGGACCCACCAGCCGCACCGTCACAGCGATGGCTGGACCCGCAAACGGCGCGCAGGGCGGCACACGGAACAGAACGACGGCGGGGGCGTCGTAAGGCGCAGGAAGGACGGGCCGCAGGCCGCATCCGGCGTCAAGCCCGGAGGCCATGGGCGGCTTCGGGCCTGCCCGCGCGGTCACGCCCCGCACCCCACCGACACCGCCCCACCGAAGCCCCTGCCCGTCACCGGCCACCGTCACGACGGCCAAGCCCGCAGCCGACGCCGTACGGCGGACGCACGAGCAGAACGGCATACCGGGCGCCGTGGAACCGCCGCCAAGCCGGCATCAGCCACCGTCACCACAGTGGCAGAGGCCAGAAGCCGCGCGCAGGGCGGGCACACGGAGCAGAACGACGGACAGGGCGTCGTAAGGCGCGAGAAAGACGGGCCGCAGGCCGCATCCGGCATCAAGCCCGGCGGCCATGGGCGGCTTCGGGCCTGCCCGCAGGGTCACACCCCGCACTCCACCGACACCGCCCACCGAAGCCCCTGCCACCGCCACCGCCCGGCACAACAGGCCGCCCGTCCCGGTCACGCCCACCATCCGGCAACGCCCGCACTCAGACGGTCAGCACCCGTACCAGCCAACCAGCCAGCGCCCCCGCCTTCAGGCGGTCGGGCTCGGGGCCCAGGTGGTCAGCGGCCGCGGAGTCTGCGGACCAGGATGCTCGCGTCGCCGCGGGATTCCAGGTCCGCCAGTACGACCGCCACCGCCTCGCGGACGATGCGGCCGCGGTCCACGGCCAGCCCGTGCTCGCCGCGCAGCACCAGCCGCGCGTGCTCCAGGTCCATGAGCTCCTCGGCGGAGACGTAGACCGTGATCTTCTCGTCGTGCCGCTCGCGCCCGCTGGGCCTGCGGTTCGCCCCGCGGCCCTGGCCCTTGCCCCGCCGGGGCTCCGGGCTGACAGAACCTTCCTGCGGACGCCGGGGGGCGACCACCGACTCCGGGCCCGCCGCCGCTGCCTCCCGGCTGCGGCCCTCGACCGCCGCGCCCTCGGCCGTCGTCGCCGTGTGCTCCCCGGCGGTCGACTCCTCCGGGCTGCGCCTCGGCGAGGACGCCTGGAGCGCCATCCCACCGGTCGTACGGAACAGTTCGTCGGCTCCGGGCAGACTCACTCGGCGTGACACCGGGCGAGCACCTCCCTGGCCAGCTGGCGATAGGCGGCGGCCCCGACGGAGTTGGAGGCGTACGTGGTGATGGGCTCACCGGCGACCGTGGTCTCCGGGAAGCGCACCGTACGGCCGATGACCGTGTGGTAGACGTGGTCGTCGAAGGCCTCGACGACGCGCGCCAGCACCTCGCGGCTGTGCACCGTACGGGAGTCGTACATCGTGGCGAGGATGCCGTCGAGCTCCAGCTCCGGGTTGAGCCGCTCCTGCACCTTCTCGATGGTCTCGGTCAGCAGCGCCACACCGCGCAGTGCGAAGAACTCGCACTCCAGCGGCACGATGACCTTGTGAGCCGCCGTCAGGGCGTTCACGGTCAGCAGGCCGAGCGAGGGCTGACAGTCGATCACGATGTAGTCGTAGTCGGCCATCAGGGGCTTCAGCGCCCGCTGCAGCGTCGACTCTCTCGCGACCTCGCTGACCAACTGCACTTCGGCGGCGGACAGGTCGATGTTGCTCGGCAGCAGGTCCATGTTGGGAACCGCGGTCTTGAGCAGCACCTCGTCGGCCGACATGCCCCGCTCCATGAGCAGGTTGTAGACCGTCAGGTCGAGTTCCATCGGGTTCACGCCGAGGCCCACGGACAGCGCGCCCTGCGGGTCGAAGTCGACGAGCAGCACGCGGCGCCCGTACTCGGCGAGCGCCGCACCCAGGTTGATGGTCGACGTGGTCTTGCCCACGCCGCCCTTCTGGTTGCACATCGCGATGATCTTCGCCGGACCGTGGTCGGTCAGCGGACCCGGGATCGGGAAGTACGGCAGCGGCCGTCCGGTCGGGCCGATCCGCTCCCGGCGCTGACGGGCAGCGTCGGGGGCGAGGGTGGCCGCGTACTCGGGGTCGGGCTCGTACTCCGCGTCGGGGTCGTAGAAGTGCCCTTCGGGCACGTTTTCGTAGTCGGCGAAACCCACGGGCTTTTCGCCGCTCAGGTCGCCGGCCCTGGAGTTCACGTCTAGGCCGTCCATGCTCTTTTGGGGCGTCGTCATGTGCTGGTGGTTTGCGAAGGTGCGGACCGCGACGGAGCCGACCGCTTCGAGCCCGCCGGATCCTTGGCCCCGGTCTGGCGTCCCTGCTCGACCACCTCCGGGAGCAAATGTCGACTCATTCACAAGTCGTCTTACCTCCTCGGACGTGACCAGGACACTTATCGATAGGTCAGCGTGGCACCATGCCGACGGTTGGCGACTCTATGGCGTGTCACCACTCAGCGGCAACACAATCCGTCGGACCGGCAACGATGTGTCGGCAACCGAACACCACTCTGTCAAGGGCGTCCGGGCTGTCACCGCGAAGTTTCGCGGGTGTGCGAAAGGGTTAAAGGGTTACGTTCGAGGCGAGTTGAGCCGCGTCCGCACCCGCCGCTCAAACGCCTCCGGCCGGACCTTGGGGGCAAGGTCCGGCCGGATACGTGAGATTGACGTCAGTCGTTGACGGGGTCTGACCGATCAGCCGAGCAGCGTGCCCAGCTCAAGGGTCGGCAGGCCGTGGGCCTCGGCGACCGGACCGTAAACGACCTGGCCGTCATGGGTGTTGAGGCCCAGCGCGAGCGCGGGGTCACGGCGCAGCGCCTCGACCCAGCCGAGGTTCGCGAGCTGCACGATGTAGGGCAGCGTGGCGTTGGTCAGCGCGTAGGTGGAGGTGTTCGGCACCGCGCCCGGCATGTTCGCGACGCAGTAGAAGACCGAGTTGTGGACCTGGAAGGTCGGCTCGGCGTGGGTGGTCGGACGGGAGTCCTCGAAGCAGCCGCCCTGGTCGATCGCAATGTCGACAAGGACACTTCCGGGCTTCATCTTGGCGACGAGCTCGTTGGTGACCAGCTTCGGGGCCTTCGCACCCGGGATCAGGACGGCGCCGATGACGAGGTCGGCCTCGACGACGGCCTTCTCCAGCTCGTAGGCGTTGGAGACGATCGTCTTGATCTTCGTGCCGAAGATCTTGTCGGCCTCGCGGAGCTTGTTGATGTCCTTGTCGAGCAGGGTCACGTGGAAGCCCATGCCGATGGCGATCTGCGCGGCGTTCCAGCCGGAGACGCCGCCGCCGATGACCACGCACTCGCCGGCGTGGGTGCCGGGGACGCCGCCGGGGAGCACGCCGCGGCCGCCGGCCGAGCGCATCAGGTGGTAGGCGCCGACCTGCGGGGCCAGGCGGCCCGCGACCTCGGACATCGGGGCGAGCAGCGGGAGCGCGCGGTTCGCGAGCTCGACCGTCTCGTACGCGATGGCGGTGGTGCCGGACTCCAGGAGGGCGTCCGTGCACTCGCGGGAGGCCGCGAGGTGCAGGTAGGTGAAGAGGGTCTGGTCCTTGCGGAGGCGGTGGTACTCCTCGGCGATGGGCTCCTTGACCTTCAGCAGCAGGTCGGCGGTGGCCCAGACCTCGTCCGCGGTACCGAGGATCTCGGCGCCGGCGGCGACGTACTCGGCGTCCGTGATCGAGGAGCCGACACCGGCGTTCTGCTCGACGAAGACCTGGTGGCCGCCTCGGACCAGCTCATGCACGCCGGCGGGCGTGATGGCGACCCGGAACTCGTTGTTCTTGACCTCGCGGGGGATGCCGACCTTCATCGTCGATCACGGTCCTTGGCTCAGGGGATTTTTCGGGGCACTTCCATACATACCCGCCCACAAGAACGCGCAACGGGATGCACCACGGGATGTCGTGGTGAAGCCAGTCTAATGAAGGACGACGCCCTGTCTAGCCTTGCAAACCAATAATCTCAGTCGGAACCACTACGGATTTCGCAGGCTGCGGGGTCATCTCCCAGCAATCTGTCGGCCGCGGACCGGTGCAGCCTCGCGGCCGCCGGGTCGCCCAGCTGGTCGAGGGTGTCGGCGAGACGCACCTGGAGCGCCGCCTGAAGCCGCAGGTCTGCGGCCCGGCGCGCGAGCTCCACCGCCTCGCGGCAGGTGTGCAGCGATTCCTCGGGCCGCCCGGCGTACTCCTGGATTCGCGCCATCTCGCTCAACGCCTTTGCCTGGCCCGGCACATCGGCCAGTTTCCGGTACCCCGCGGCGGCGGCCCGCCAGCTGCGCAGCGCGTCCCCGTAGCGGCCCGCGTACGTGTGCACGTTGCCCAGGCGTCCGTAGAGCCTGGCCTCGTCCGCCCGCTCCCCGCGCGCGAGGGCCTGGGACAGGGCCCGGCCGAACCAGTCGGCGGCCCGGTGCCAGTCCGCGAGCTCCTGGTAGGCACCGCCTACGGATTCCATCGCGCGGCCCGTCGCGTACGGGTCGTTCGCGGCCCGTCCGGCGTCCAGCGCGGCACGGTAGCGCTCCAGCGCCTCCTGGGTGCGGCCGGTCTCGGCGTCCAGGTCGGCCAGGTTCAGCAGGGCCGCGGCCTGCTCCCGGTACAGGCTGCGGCGCTCGGCCACGTCCAGGACCAGCCGGTGCAGCCCGTACAGCTCGGGGGCCGCCGCGGCGGTGCCGCGGTGCTCCGCCAGGGCCCGTACGAGGGCGGCGACCAGCCGGCGGGCCAGGGTGTCCAGCCCGCCGTCGGCCACGGCCAGGGTGGCGGCCGCGGACAGCGCGGGCAGCCGGGTGTCGAGCCACTTGGCGGCGGCCCGCCGGTCGGGGAAGCGCAGTGCCCGCGGCACCCCGTCCAGCTTCTGCCGTACGTCCGCCCCGGCCGGGCCGGGCGCCCCCTCGTCCTCGGCCTCGGCCATGACCCGGCAGGAGTGCAGCAGGCGTACGGTGCGCTCCAGCATCCGGGCCCGGGCCAGCTGGACCTCGGCGGGGCGCTCCTTGCTCTCCAGCAGGGCCTGGAGCATCGGCACCAGGCAGCCGGGCAGCCCGAAGAGCCCGTCGGATCCGTGGCGCAGCAGGCCCAGCCCGGCGAAGTCCTCCAGGGTGGACTGGGCCGCGGCCACGGAGCAGCCGGCGAGGGCGGAGGCCGTGTGCGAGTCGACGATCCCGGCAGGGGCCAGCGGCAGCAAGCGGAGGGTGCGCTGGGCTGGCTGCGGCAGGGACTCGTAGACGAGCCGGAAGCCGCGGCCGAGCGGCCCGTCGGTGCCCGGGGACATCTCGTGCAGCTGCTTGGCCACGTCCGAGACGGCGGCCTTGGGGTGCGCGGCGAGCCAGCCGCCGGCCAGGGCCAGTGCGGCGGGCTGCCCGCCGCACTCCTCGACGAGGGCCTCGGCCGCGTACGGGTCGACCGTGATCCGGGTGTCCCCGATGCGCTGGGCGAGCATCTGGACCCCGGAGGGGGTGTCGAGACCGCCGAGGGTGCACGGGCGGACATCCGGAATCCCGGTGAGCGGCCCTTCGGCGGTGATGACGACGAGGCATTCGGGGGTGTCGGGCAGCAACGCGTCGACCTGGTACGGATCGGCGGCGTCGTCGACGAGCAGGATCGCCTTGCGGTGGGCGAGGGCGGCGCGCAGGGCGGAGCTGAGCTCGTCCTCGGCGGCGCCGGGGGGCGTGGGCTCCCCGAGCCCCTCCAGCAGGTTCCGGATCGCCCGCTCGGTGGTGACGGCCTGCCCGCCGGGGGAGGTGAGCCGGGTGCGCAGGACCCCGTCGGGGTAGTCCCCGCCGACCTCGCGCACGAACGCCTCGGCGAGGGCGGTGCGCCCCGACCCGGGGCGCCCGGCCACGAGGAGGACGCGGGCGCGGGGGGACTTGGCCTTGCGTCCCGAGAGGGTGTCGAGCCCGGTCCGTGCGATGTCCTCGCGCAGCTCCTTGAGCTCACGCCGCCGCCCGACGAAATCCGTCACGGATCCGCTCCTCTCCCTGCCTTCGGGTTGCGAGCGTAGTTCACGCAGAGCGACGACCCGTGTGGAGCGCGGCGGACACATCGCCCAATCGGATCAGCGGATCGTCACACCACGCTCCCCCGGGGCCCGGCCGGCGGTGTCAGACCTCGTACGGGCGGGCCGGCCACGGCGGCTGGGCCGGGCGCAGGGCGTCCAGGCCGCCCGGGGCGGCGAGCGCCGCGGACAGCGCCAGGGCTCCGGTGACCAGGCCCGGGTTGCCCAGCCGGCCCTCCAGGATCCCGCGGACCAGGTCCGCGAGCGGAACGCGGGCGATCTCCATGTCCGCCTCCTCCTCGGACACGGCGTACCGCTCCCCCTCGGCCTCGGAGAGGCCGCGCGCGAGGAAGATCCGGATCGCCTCGTCGGAGCCGCCGGGGGACGCGAAGAAGTCCACGAGCACCCGCCAGTCCTCCGCCTTGACGTGCGCCTCCTCGTACAGCTCTCGCTGGGCCGCGTGCAGGGGGTTCTCGCCGGGTACGTCGAGCAGCCCGGCCGGGAGCTCCCACAGCTTGTGCCGTACGGGGTGGCGGTACTGGCGCAGCACGAGCACGCCGCCGTCCTCGTCGAGCGCGAGCACGCACACCGATCCCGGGTGCACCTGGTAGTCCCGGCGCACCACCGATCCGTCCGGCATGCTCACCTGGTCCGAGCGGACCGCCGTCTTCGCGCCCTCGAACGGGGTCCGTGAGGCGATGACCTCCCACGACTCCCCGCTGTCTGCGATGCCCATGGCCATGACCCGTACCCCGTACCTTCCGAAAGCGAACAGAAGACGCGCCGTAGGACGCGCCGCAAACGCGACAGCCGGGGCACGTTCCGTGCCCCGGCCGTCTACGTTATGCGGTCAGACCGTCACTTGGCCTTCGCGGCCTGCTGACGCTCCACCGCGGCCTTGACCAGGCCCGCGAACAGCGGGTGCGGCCGGGTCGGGCGCGAGCGCAGCTCCGGGTGGGCCTGGGTGGCCACCAGGTAGGGGTGCACCTCGCGCGGGTACTCGACGTACTCGACGAGCTTGTTGTCCGGGGAGGTGCCGGAGAAGACGAGGCCGGCCTTCTTCTCCAGTTCGCCGCGGTAGGCGTTGTTGACCTCGTAGCGGTGGCGGTGGCGCTCGTCCACGTACGCCTGGTCGCCGTAGACCTCGCGCACGATGGAGCCCTCGGCCAGCTTGGCCGGGTACATGCCCAGGCGCATCGTTCCGCCCAGGTCGCCGGCGCCCTCGACGAAGGCCAGCTGCTCCTCCATCGTGGAGATCACCGGGTGCGGGGTGGAGGCGTCGAACTCGGTGGAGTTGGCCTCCGTGATGCCCGCCAGGTTGCGCGCGGCCTCGATGACCACGCACTGCAGGCCCAGGCACAGGCCGAGCAGCGGGATCCTGTTCTCGCGGGCGTAGGTGATGGCGCCGACCTTGCCGTTGACACCGCGGTCGCCGAAGCCGCCGGGCACGCAGATCGCGTCCACGTCGCCGAGGACGGCGGCGGCACCCGCCGGGGTCTTGCAGTCGTCGGAGGTGACCCACTTGATCTGGACGCGGGCCCGGTTGGCGAAACCGCCGGCGCGCAGCGCCTCGGTCACCGACAGGTAGGCGTCGGGCAGGTCGATGTACTTGCCGACGAGCGCGACCTTGACCTCGTGGTCGGGGTTGTGGACGCGGTCCAGCAGGTCTTCCCAGACCGTCCAGTCCACGTCGCGGAACGGCAGGTCGAGCTTGCGCACGACGTACGCGTCGAGGCCCTCGGTGTGCAACACCTTCGGGATGTCGTAGATCGACTTGGCGTCGATGGCCGCGACGACGGCCGCCTCGTCCACGTCGCACATCAGCGAGATCTTGCGCTTGATGGAGGTCGGGACCTCGCGGTCGGCGCGCAGCACGATCGCGTCCGGCTGGATGCCGATGTTGCGCAGGGCGGCGACCGAGTGCTGGGTGGGCTTGGTCTTGAGCTCGCCGGAGGGGCCGATGTAGGGCAGCAGCGAGATGTGCACGACGAAGACGTTGTCGCGGCCGACCTCGTGGCGGACCTGGCGGACGGTCTCCAGGAACGGGAGCGACTCGATGTCGCCGACCGTGCCGCCGACCTCGGTGATGACGACGTCGACGTCCTCGGTCGCCATGCGGCGGATGCGGTGCTTGATCTCGTTGGTGATGTGCGGGATGACCTGCACGGTGTCACCGAGGTACTCGCCGCGCCGCTCCTTGGCGATGACCTGGGAGTAGACCTGGCCGGTGGTGACGTTGGCCGAGCCGTCGAGGTCCACGTCGAGGAAGCGCTCGTAGTGGCCGATGTCCAGGTCGGTCTCGGCGCCGTCGTTGGTGACGAACACCTCACCGTGCTGGAAGGGGTTCATCGTGCCCGGGTCGACGTTCAGGTACGGGTCGAGCTTCTGCATCGTGACCCGAAGGCCCCGCGCCTTGAGCAGCGCACCCAGGCTGGAGGCCGTCAGGCCCTTGCCGAGGGAGGAGGCGACACCCCCGGTGACGAAGATGTGCTTGGTCGTCATGGCTGTGCTCGCCAAGAGGGGGCTCCCGTGGTCGCGAAGTGAAGTGCGGTGCTTCCGGCGCCGACCACCCTCGAACCGGAGGCTCTCAGGGGGCGCCGAAGCTGCGGTTTCGGGGCTCCTGATTCGCACAGGCAGACCACCGGTCCACGGGGTACCAGCCTATCAGCGCCCGGGCCGGTCCGCCTCCGGCCACGCGCCGCCACGACCGCTCGACGCAGCGCCACCGGCCGCTGCGGGGCCGGTCACGCCGACATCCGCCCTGGTCACCCATTCGGACTAGACACATTGTCCTCAGACTTCAGGAGATCACTAGGGTGCCGTCATATCCTGCTCGGATATCGCATCACATCGCCGCCGAGCAGTCCGGCAGACGGCGTAACCCGGCCGCATCCGGAATCATGAGCTCAGTGCGGGGATCCATACCCACGGGACCGCGCAACCGCGCAATGCAAGCGCCCTTCGGGGCGGACGTGGCCGTTCGACTGGGAGATCTAACGTGTCCGGGCGCATCGAGGATTACGCACTGATCGGGGACATGCAGACCGCCGCACTGGTCTGCCGGGACGGATCGGTGGACTGGCTGTGTCTGCCCCGTTTCGACTCCCATGCCGTCTTCGCGAGCATCCTCGGAACGGAGGATCACGGCTTCTGGCGCATCGGCCCGGCGTTCCCCGGGGGCGCCGAGGCCCCCGCGGCGACGCGCCGCCGGTACCAGGGCGACTCGCTCATCCTGGAATCGGAGTGGGACACGCCGCGCGGCACGGTCCGCGTGACCGACTTCATGCCGCCCCGCGAGGACCACGCACCGCAGCTGGTGCGCATCGTCGAGGGCGTCAGCGGGCGCGTCCCGATGCGCTCCGCGCTGCGCATGCGCTTCAGTTACGGCCGGGTCGTGCCCTGGGTGCACAAGGTCGACGGGCGCACCGTGGCCGTCGCGGGCCCCGACTCGGTCTGGCTGGACACCGACGCGCAGACGTACGGCAAGGACCTGACGACGTACTCCGACTTCACCGTCGGCCCCGGCGACCGCAAGGCCTTCTGCATCAGCTGGCAGCCCTCCCACAAGGGCGCCCCCGAGACCCCCGACGCGCAGGAGGCGCTGGCGACCACCACCGCGTTCTGGCGCGAGTGGGTCGACCACTGCACGTACCACGGCCCCTACCGCGAAGCCGTGATCCGCTCCCTGATCACCCTCAAGGCGCTCACGTACGGCCCCACAGGCGGCATCGTGGCCGCGCCGACCACCTCCCTCCCGGAGGAGATCGGCGGCGTCCGGAACTGGGACTACCGCTACACCTGGCTGCGCGACGCCGCCATCACCCTCTCCTCGCTGCTGCGCACCGGCTACCGCGAGGAGGCCCAGGCCTGGCGCGAGTGGCTGCTGCGCGCGGTCGCCGGGGACCCGGAGAACCTGCAGATCATGTACGGGATCGCGGGCGAGCGGGAGCTCGGCGAGACCGAGCTGGACTGGCTTCCCGGGTACGAGGACTCCCGCCCGGTCCGGGTCGGCAACGGCGCCGCGCACCAGCTCCAGCTGGACGTGTACGGCGAGGTCACCGAGGCCCTGCACCTGGGCCACATGACGGGCCTGGCGCGCAACGACTACGCCTCGGTGCTCCAGTTGAAGCTGATCCGCTACCTGGAGGAGCACTGGGACCAGCCGGACGAGGGCATCTGGGAGGTGCGCGGTCCGCGCCGGCACTTCGTGCACTCGAAGGTGATGGCGTGGGTGGCCGTGGACCGCACGATCAAGCTGATCGAGAGCGGGGACGCGGACGGGCCGCTGGAGCGGTGGCGCGAGATGCGCGACGAGATCCACCAGGACGTGTGCGAGAAGGGCTACGACAAGGAGCGCAACACGTTCACGCAGTCGTACGGCTCCAAGGAGCTGGACGCCTCGCTGCTGCTGATCCCGCAGATGGGCTTCCTGCCGCCCGACGACAAGCGGGTCATCGGCACGATCGAGGCGATCCAGCGCGAGCTGTCGACCCCGGACGGGTTCATCCTGCGCTACCCGACGGCCGGCGGCGAGGCGGGCGTGGACGGGCTGGAGGGCGACGAGGGGGCGTTCCTCGCCTGCTCGTTCTGGATGGCGGACGACCTGGCGATGATCGGACGCGTCGACGAGGCGCGCCAGCTCTTCGAACGGCTGCTGGCGCTCCGCAACGACCTGGGCCTGCTGGCGGAGGAGTGGGACCCGCGCCTCCAGCGCCAGGTCGGCAACTTCCCCCAGGCCTTCAGCCACGTCCCCCTGATCGACACGGCCCTGCGCCTGACGGCGAGCGGGGCGTACGGGGGCTAGGCCGTGTCTTTCGGCGCGGTGGGGCCGTCCGGTCCCGCCGCGCCCCCGGCACCGGCCGCGCCTACGCTGGAATGGTCCTACGCCTCCTGCGGAAGGAGGGCCGCAGCCATGACTGCCCCGTCAAAGGCCGGCCGGGCCCTGGCCGATCTGCGTGACGATCTGGCCGGTCAGGTCATCACCCCCGGGGATCCCGGATACGACGAGGCCCGGACGGTCTTCAACTCGATGGTCGACCGCCGTCCCGCCGTCATCGCCCGGTGCGAGAGCGAGGCGGACGTCGTCACCACGGTCCGCTTCGCCCGCGAACTGGACCTGCCCGTCGCCGTCCGCGGCGGCGGCCACAGCGTCGCCGGGATGTCCCTCAACGACGGCGGCGTGGTCGTCGACATGCGCGGCATGCAGGAGGTCACCGTCCACCCCGGCGCGAAGGCCGTACGCGTCGGGGGCGGTGCGCTGATGGGCGCGCTGGACCGCGCCTGCCAGCCGTACGGGCTCGCCACCACCGGCGGCCGGGTCTCCACCACCGGGGTCACGGGGTTCACCCTCGGCGGCGGCTCCGGCTGGCTCGACCGGAAGTTCGGGCTGGCCGTGGACAACCTGCTCGGCGTGGACCTGGTCACCGCCGACGGCTCCACCCTGACGGCGACCGCGGAGGACAACCCCGAGCTGTTCTGGGCCCTGCACGGCGGCGGCGGGAACTTCGGGGTCGCGACCTCCCTCACGCTGCGCCTGCACGAGCTCCCCGAGTTCGCGATCTGCCTGCTGCTGTACCCGCTGGAGGCCGGCCCCGAAGTCCTGCGCACCTACCGCGACGTCGTCGAGAGCGGTCCCGCCGAGGCGGGCGGCGGCATGATCTACCTGACCGCCCCGCCCGAGCCCTTCGTACCGGAACACCTGGTCGGGACCCTGATGGCGGGCGCGCTGCTCACGTACGCGGGCGGCGAGGACGCGCTGCGCGCACTGGCGGCGCCGCTGCTCGCGCTGCCGCACGAGGTGGAGGTGCTCACCGCCCTGCCCTACGCGGACTTCCAGTGCATGCTCGACGACCCGCCGGGGCTGCGGAACTACTGGTCCGCGGAGTACCTGACCGGCATGCCGGACGAACTCGTCAGCGTCTTCTGCGCCCTCGGGGACGTGATGCCGACGGGCGGGACCCAGCACGTGATGTTCCCGCTGGGCGGGGCCATCGCGGACGGGCCGTCGGAGTTCCCCGTTCCGTACCGGGACTCCCCCTGGGCCGTGCACCCGTTCGCCATCTGGGAGGACGCGGCCGAGGACGAGCGCAACGTGCAGTGGGTGAAGGACGTCCGCGCCCACGTGCGGCCGTGGAGCACCGGCGCGGTGTACCTCAACTTCACCGGGGACGAGGGCTCCGAGCGGGTGGCGGCCGGTCTCGGCGCGGAGAACCTGGCGAGGCTGGCGGCGGTGAAACGGGCGTACGACCCGGACAACGTCTTCCGCTTCAACCACAACATCAGGCCCGCCTGACCCCCTGATAGCGTCCCGCGACATGGACAACCAGGGCGGGATCACCGTTCAGCGGGCGCTGGAGCTGCCCGGACTGCGCAGCGGGCTGCCGGAGGTGGTGGCCTGCGCCGACCGCCTGGGACGGACCGTGCGCTGGGTGCACGCGGGCGAGGTGCCGAACATCGCCTCCCTGCTCAAGGGCGGGGAACTGCTGCTGACCACGGGGCTGGGCCTGGGCACGCGGCCCGCGGAGCAGCGCGCGTTCGTACGGCGCCTCGCGGACCGGGGGATCGCCGCGCTGGTGGTCGAGCTGGGCCCGCGCTTCACCCGGCTCCCGGCGACGCTCGTCGAGACGGCACGGGCGGCCGGCCTGCCGCTGGTCCAGCTGCACCGCGAAGTGCCGTTCGTGGCGGTGACGGAGGAGGTCCACACCGAGATCGTCAACCACCACTACGCCCTGCTCCAGCGGGCCGAGGAGGTGCACCGGCGGTGTACGCAGGCCCTGCTCAGCGGTGGCGGGATCCCCCAGGTCCTGCACATCCTGGCCGACTTCACCGGTAACCCGGTGTTCCTGGAGACCCCCGACGGGCAGCTCCTGTACGCGGCGGGCCCGGGCTCCGGGGAGGCCGCGGCCGACCCGTTGCAGGTATGGGAGGGGCTGCGGGGACAACGCGAGGCGGAGCCTTCGGCGAACGCGGTCCTGATCGACGTCCCGGGGGGCGGCCACGGCACGGGCTCGGTCCGCGCCCGGATGGTCCTGCTGGGCGTCTCGGCGCCGCTGCTGCCCGTCCACCGGATGGCGGCGGAGCGGACGGCGGGGGTGCTGGCCGTGGTGCTGATGCAGGCCCGGCAGGAGGACGAACTGGCGGCGCGCGGCCGCGGCGACTTCCTGACGGACCTGGCGGAGGGCCGCATCTCGGCCCAGGACGCTCCGGCGCAGGCGCGCGTCCTGGGCTTCAAGCCGGGCGCGGGCCCGCTCCTGCCGGTGGTGATGCGGCTTTCCCCGTCCCTGGGCCCGTCGGGCAACTGGGCGGTCCTGGCCAGGGCGGTCCTGGAGGAGCTCTCCTCGGTGGGCGTCCCGGTCCTGCTGGGCGTGCGCCCGGTGGAGGGCCGGGTCCCCCTCCTGGTCTCGCTGCGCTCCGAATCGGAACGCACGACGGTGGCGGACCGCGTGGCCGCCGCGCTGCGGGCGGGCGTGGAGCGGGCCGGCCTGGACCGCGCGGCGGCCCCGCCCGCGGTGGTGGTGGGCGTGGCGGGCGGCTGGGCGGCGGCTTCGGCGGGCCTGCGCCACGCCGCGGAGACGGCGACGGCGGCGCACGGGCTGCCGGCCCGGCCCTGGTACGACGCCCGCCGGCTCGACATCGACCTGCTCCTGTGGCGGCTGCGCGAACACCCCGACCTGGCGGCGTTCGTGGACCGGGCGATCGGCGCGCTGCGCGTGCACGACGCGGCGTCCCGCCCCCCGCTCCTGCCCACCCTGGAGACGTACCTGGCGCACGCGGGCCGCAAGGCGGAAACGGCGCGCGAGCTCCACCTGAACCGCCAGACCCTCTACAACCGCCTGGCCCGCATCTCGGAGCTGCTGGGCACGGACCTGGACGACCCGGAGACGGTCCTCTCCCTGAGCCTGGCCCTCCGCGCCCGCCGCCACACGCCCTCGCCTTCTTGACGCCCTCCTCGCACCACTCGGGCCCGGCGGCCCTGCCGGGCACCGCCGGGCTGCGCCGAAGTCCGTCCGGCGGCCGCCGCGCGGGGGCTCAGGACGGCGTCTCGCCGTGGCGGACCGAGGGCACGCGCTCGGCGGGACCCGTCCGCAGGCCGCCGCGAAGCCGGGCGGGTGACCCCGGCCCGGGGCCGGTGGGCGGCCCTGCGGGGCGTTTCCCCCACCCGCCCGCCGCCCGTTCCCCGGGGCTCCGCCCCGGACCCGCGGCGGCCGCGGCCACGGCGGCGTGCGCAGGACGGCGTGGGCAGGACCACCGGTGCGGCCGGCGCCCCGGCCCCCTAGGACCGCCGGAGGCTATCTGCGGCGGTCCATCAGCTCGTCGTAGACCGACAGGATCTGGGCCACCGTGTCGTCCTCCGTGGGCCACGTGGCCGCCTGGGCGCGGCCCGCGGCGGCCAGGGCCGCGCGGCGCGGCGGGTCCGCGAGGAGGTCCGTCACCGCCGAGGACAGCGCGGCCGCGTCCCCGTACGGCACCAGGACCCCCGCGTCCCCGATCAGCTCCGGGATGCCCCCGACCGCCGTCGCCACCAGCGGTACCCCCGCCCGCAGGGCCTCCTGCGCCAGCAGGGACCGCGCCTCCCAGCGGCTCGGCAGCACCGCCACGTCGGCCGCCGCCAGCAGCTGCGCCGCGTCCCGGCGCCGCCCCAACAGCCGTACCGGCAGACCCTCCGCCTCGATCCGCCGCGCCAGCTCCGTCCGCTGCGGGCCCTCCCCCGCGATCACCACCAGCGGCAGCGGCTCCAGCACCCGCCAGGCCCGCGCCGCGTCCAGCAGCACCGAGTACCCCCGGTGCTCCACCAGGCTCCCGACCGCGATCAGCAAGGGCCGCTCCACCGCCCCCAGTTCCGCACGCACCTTGCCGGGGTCGGCCGCTGCGTCCGGGCCGGCCGCCCCCATCGGTACGGCCACCGGCGCCAGCCGGGCGTCCCGCGCGCCCCGCGCCCGCGCCAGGTCCACCTGGTCCGAGGAGGCCCCGAGCACCACCGCCGCCGCCCGCGCCACGTGCCGTTCCAGCACCCGGCCCAGCCGACCGAACGCGCCCTGCTCCGCCGGTCCGCCGCCGTGCCAGGTCACCACCAGCGGCACCCGCCGCCCGCGCAGCGCCACCGCGGCCCGCATCCCGGCGCGCACCCCGTGCGCGTGCACCACGTCCGCCCCGGCGCACACGGCCCGCAGCGCGCTCACCGCGTCCGGGGTGAACTGCGCCCCCGCGCCGGTGAAGTCGTACTCCCCCTCCGCCTCCACGGACGCGCACACCGTGACCCGTACGCCGCGCGCGGCGAGCCCGGTCGTCAGCGACCGTACGTGCGCGCTGCTGCCCGCGCCGGCGCCGCCGAGCACCTGGACGGTGCGGAGCGGCGGCCGCCCGTACGGCTGTGCGGGGACCGGGGTCGAGACCGGGGAGCTGCTCACTGGCCGAAGCTCCAGGGTGAGGGAGGCAGAGTCGTCGCCCAGAATGCCAGTCCGCACGCGCGTTCCGGGACCATACGGGTACGGATCCCGCAGGAGATACCGCCCCACACCCCCGAGCCTCACCCACACGGCGTAGCGCGCGCCGCCTACGGGCGCACGCCGGGGGCCCGGGACGGCATCCGTCCCGGGCCCTCACGAACGAGCGACAGCAGCGACAGCAGCAGCAGCAGCAGCAGCAGCAGCAGCAGCAGCAGGCTACGCGTCCGCGCGGGCCGCCGCCAGGAGTTCCTCCGCGTGCGCGCGTGCGGAGACCGAGTCCTCGTGGCCCGCCAGCATGCGCGAGAGTTCGCGGACGCGGTCCTCGCCCTCCAGGACCTTGACCCCGCTCCTGGTCACCGATCCGTCGTTGGTCTTCTCCACCAGCAGCTGCCGGTCCGCGAAGGCGGCCACCTGCGGCAGGTGCGTGACGACCACCACCTGCGCCGACTTGGCCAGCTTCGCGAGGCGGCGCCCGACCTCCACGGCCGCCTTGCCGCCCACGCCCGCGTCGACCTCGTCGAAGAGGTACGTCGGCACCGGGTCCGAGCCCGCGAACACGACCTCCACCGCCAGCATCACGCGCGAGAGCTCACCGCCCGAGGCGCCCTTGGCGATCGGCCTCGGCTGGGCGCCCGGGTGCGGGGCCAGCAGCAGTTCGACCTCGTCCGTGCCCGAGGGCCCGTACGCGACCGGGCGGCCGTCGACCTCCACCCCCTCGGGGTCCTCCACCTGCCGGATGTCGATCGTCACCCGCGCGTGCGGCATCGCCAGCGAGGCCATCTCCGCCGTGACGGCCGAGGCGAACCGCGTCGCCGCCTCCACCCGCGCGTCCGTCAGCGCCTGCGCCAGCAGCGAGAGTTCGGCCCGCAGCCCGTCCCGCTCGGCGGTCAGCTCGGCGATCCGCTCCTCGTCGCCGTCCAGCTCCAGCAGCCGCGCCGAACCGCGCTCGGCCCACTCCAGTACGGAGTCGATCGACTCTCCGTACTTGCGCGTCAGCTGGGTCAGCGCCGCACGCCGCTCCTCCACCGCGGCCAGCCGCAGCGGATCGGCGTCCAGGTCGTCCGCGTACCCGGCCAGCTCGCCGGCCACGTCGGCCAGCAGGATCCCGAGCTCCCCGATCCGCTCCGCGAGCGCGCCGAGCGCCGGGTCGTGCGACCGTACGGCGTCCAGGGCCCGGTGCGCGCCCGCGACGAGGGTGTTCGCGTCGACGCCCTCCGGGTCCTCGACATCGCCGGCGAGCGCCGCGTGGGCGATCTGCGCCGCCGAAGCCAGCGATTCGGCGTGGCCGAGCCGCTCGGCCTCCGCCGCGAGCTCCGCGTCCTCGCCCGCCAGCGGCTCCACGGCCGCGATCTCCTCCAGGCCGAAGCGCAGCAGGTCGGCCTCCTGGGCCCGTTCCCGGGCCCGGGTGGTGATCTCTTCGAGTTCCACGGCGACGGCGCGCAGCCGCCGGTAGGCGGCCCCGTACTTCTCCAGCGGTACGGCGACGGCGTCGCCCGCGTACCGGTCGAGGGCCTGGCGCTGGCGGGCGGGCCGCAGCAGCCCCTGCTGGTCGGTCTGCCCGTGTACGGCGACCAGGTCGTCCGCGAGTTCGGCGAGCAGGCCGACGGGCACGGAGCGGCCGCCGACGTGGGCGCGCGAGCGCCCCTCGGCGGACACCGTCCGGCTGATGAGCAGGGCGCCGTCGTCCAGCTCGGCCCCGGCCTCCTCGGCGCGTACGGCGGCGGGCGCGCCGGGGCGCAAGACGATGCGGCCCTCCACGACCGCGGCCTTGGCCCCGATCCGCACCAGGGCCGGGTCGGCGCGACCGCCGAGCAGCAGGCCGAGGCTGGTGACGACCATCGTCTTGCCCGCGCCGGTCTCGCCGGTCACCGCGGTGAAACCGGGCGACAGCTCGACCACCGCGTCGTCGATGACCCCGAGCGACCGTATCCGCATCTCCTCAAGCACGGGACGACGATACCGAGGTTTCACCCGTGCCATGTGACGTCACCCGTCGGGAGTTTCCCGAACGCATGTGCTATTAGCGGGTCACTCCGGGCTCTCAGCGAGGCGCCCCGCGCCACCCCGAGACAGGGAGCGCGAACTTCGCGACGAGCCGGTCCGTGAACGACGCGTGGTGCAGCCGGGCGAGCCGCACCGGCACCGCCCCGCGCCGGACCTCCACCCGGGCCCCGGCCGGCAGCTCCAGCATCCGGCGGCCGTCGCACCACAGCACCCCGTGCGGAACCCCGTGCTGCACCTCCACCGCCAGCACCGAGTCCGGCGAGGTGACCAGCGGCTTCGCGAACAGCGCGTGCGCGCTGATCGGCACCATCAGCAGCGCCTCCACCTCCGGCCAGACCACCGGCCCGCCCGCCGAGAAGGCGTACGCCGTCGAGCCGGTCGGGGTCGCGCAGACGATCCCGTCGCAGCCGAAGCCCGACACCGGGCGCCCGTCGATCTCCAGGACCACTTCCAGCATCCGCTCGGGGGACACCTTCTGGACGGCGGCCTCGTTCAGCGCCCAGTCCCGGTGGAGCACGTCACCGTTGGTCCGCACGAGCACGTCGAGGGTCATCCGCTCCTCGACCTCGTACGCCCGCGTCACGACCCGCTCCACGACCTGGTCGAGGTCCTCCCGCTCGGCCTCCGCGAGGAACCCCACCCGCCCCAGGTTCACCCCCAGCATCGGCACCCCCGAGCCGCGCGCGAACTCCGCGCCGCGCAGCAGGGTCCCGTCGCCGCCCAGCACGATCAGCAGCTCGCAGCCTTCGAGCACCTCGGGGGTGCACTCGGACACCAGCTCCACCTCGGGCGGCAGCGGCAGGTCCCTCGCCTCGTACTCGACGACCCGTACGCCCAGGCCGTTCTTGAGCAGCCCCTGGACGACCAGCTCGGCGCTGCGGATGGCCGCGGGCCGCCCGGTGTGCGCGAGCAGGAAGACGGTCCGCCCCCGCCCCGGGGCCGCCGGGTCCGAGTCGTTCGAGCTGTCCGAGGTGTACGACGAGCTGTCCGCTGAATCAGTCACTGAGGCCCCTCCACCACTGCACGGTCAACATCCGCCGGGTCGAGTGCCGGTGCCCCCGCCCGCAGCCACAGAAAGTACTCGACGTTCCCCGACGGACCGGGCAGCGGACTCGCGGTCACCCCGAGCACGCCCAGCCCCAGCTTCGCCGCCTGGGCCGCCACCTCGCGCACGGCCTCCGCGCGCAGCTCCGGGCTGCGCACGACGCCGCCGCTGCCGAGCCGGTCCTTGCCGACCTCGAACTGCGGCTTGACCATCAGCACCAGGTCCGCGTCCGGGGCGCAGCAGCGCACCAGGGCCGGCAGCACCAGGCCGATGGAGATGAAGGACAGGTCTCCGACGACGAGGTCGACCGGGACCCCGTCGAGCTGCTCGACCGTCAGCTCCCGGACGTTCGTACGGTCCTTGACCGTCACCCGGTCATCGCTCTGCAGCGACCAGGCGAGCTGCCCGTAGCCGACGTCGACGGCCATCACGTGGGCCACGCCGGCGCGCAGCAGCACGTCGGTGAAGCCACCGGTGGAGGCGCCCGCGTCCAGCGCGCGGCGGCCCTCGACGGCCAGCCCCCGCGGCCGGAAGGCCGCGAGCGCCCCGGCCAGCTTGTGACCGCCCCGGGAGACGTAGTCGGGGTCGCTGTCGTCCTTGAGGACGACGAGGGCCGCGCTGGTCTCGACCTGGGTGGCCGCCTTGGTCGCGGTGGCGCCGCCGACGGTCACCCGGCCCGCGGCGATCAGCTGGGCGGCGTGCTCGCGCGAGCGGGCCATGCTGCGGCGTACCAGTTCGGCGTCCAGGCGGCGGCGTGCCACTCCTGCCACGTTCGGTTCAGCTCCTGTTTTCGTACGGTCCGGGGGCGGGCGGTGCGTCCAGCGCGGTCAGCGTGTCACGCAACCCCCTGTGCACATCCTCGTACACCGCGACGTGTCCGTCCGCCGTGAGGTGGTCGGCGTCGGCCAGCCGCTCCAGGTGCGCGTCCACCCCGGCGTGGCCGGTGGGCGTACGGGCGAGCCCCAGGGGCTCGGGCGCCGCCGGCCCGGACCCGGCGGGCGCGTCCGCCGCGGGCGGTGCGTCCGCCGCTTCCGGTACGCCGGCCGTGTCCGGTACGTCGTCGGCCATGTCGTCGGTCATGCCCCCGACGCTACCCCGAAGCCCCCGGGCGGCCACGCACGGCTCTGCGGTACGGTCGAGATCACGATGGCTACGATCGATGAGTGCCGCGCCGCACTCGACAGACTCTCCGGCAACCTCGCGCAGGCCGACGGCAGTGTGCGCGGCGCCGCCGCGATGGACCGCTCCCTGAGCTGCCACATCACGGACCTGGACCAGACCTTCACCGGCCGCCTCGAAGGTGGCCGGATCCGGGTGGACGCGGTCTCCCCCGGCCCGCCCGCCACGAAGGCCGAGATCCGGCTCGCGATGACGGGCGACGACCTGGTGGCGATGGTCGCGGGCGAGCTCAAGTTCGCCAAGGCCTGGGCCTCCGGGCGGGTCCGCCTGGAGGCCGGCTTCCGCGACCTGCTCCGCCTCAAGAGCCTGCTGTAGCCCCTGCCGCGGTCCCCGTCAGCCGCCCGGCCGCCGTCTTCGGCTTGCGCGCGGCCGGGATCACCAGCGGGGTGCCCGTCTCCGGGTCGTCGATGATCTGGCAGCGCAGGCCGAAGACCTCCTCCACCAGCTCCGCCGTGACCACCTCGGCCGGCGGCCCCTCCGCCACGACCTCGCCGCCGCGCATCGCGATCAGGTGCGTGGCGTAGCGGGCCGCGTGGTTGAGGTCGTGCAGCACGGCGACCAGGGTCCGCCCCTGCTCCTCGTGCAGCTCAGCGCACAGGTCCAGCACGTCGATCTGGTGCTGGATGTCCAGGTACGTGGTCGGCTCGTCCAGCAGCAGCAGCGGAGTCTGCTGCGCCAGCGCCATCGCGATCCACACCCGCTGGCGCTGCCCGCCCGACAGCTCGTCGACCGACCGGTCCGCGAGCTCGGCGACCCCGGTCGAGGCCATCGACTCGCGCACGATCCGCTCGTCCTCCGGGGACCACTGCCGCAGCAGCCCCTGGTGCGGGTACCGGCCGCGCGAGACCAGGTCGGCGACCGTGATCCCGTCCGGCGCGATCGAGGACTGCGGCAGCAGGCCCAGCGTCTTGGCGACCTTCTTCGCCGGCATGGACCCGATGGCGTGCCCGTCCAGCAGCACCTGCCCGGCGGACGGCTTCAGCATCCGCGACAGGGCGCGCAGCAGCGTGGACTTGCCGCACGCGTTGGGTCCCACGATCACCGTGAACGAGTGGTCGGGGATCTCCACCGACAGGTTCTCGGCGATGACCCGCTGCTCGTAGCCGAGGGTCACGTTCTGCGCGGTCAGCCGCTGCTGCACCTGCGTACTCCTTGAGTTGCTCGTGTCCGTGCTCGTGTCCGTGCGGGCATCCGTGCCGGCATCCGTGCTCATATGCGCCCCGCCTTTCGCTCGGTGACGAGCAGCCAGAGCAGGTAGACACCGCCGACCAGCCCGGTCACCACGCCCACCGGCAGCTGGTCGGCGCCGAAGGCGCGCTGCGAGGCCCAGTCGGAGACGAGCAGCAGGACGGCGCCCATCAGCGCGCCGGTGAGCAGGTTCGACCCGGGCGAGCGGGTCAGTCGCCGCGCCAGCTGGGGCGCGGCCAGCGCGACGAAGGAGATGGGGCCGGCGGCCGCGGCGGCCGCGGTGGTCAGCAGGACCGCCGCCAGCATCAGCAGCATCCGCGTGCGCTCCACCCGTACCCCGAGGGCGTACGCGGCGTCGTCGCCCATCTCCATCATCCGCAGGGCCCTGCCCTGCCCGAGGACGAGCGGGAACAGGACCGCGCAGGTCACCAGCAGCGGCCAGACCTGGCTCCAGTCCCGGCCCGCCAGCGAGCCGGTCAGCCAGACCATCGCGCGCGTCGCCTCGACGAGCTCGGCCTTGGTCAGCAGGTAGTTGATGACGGCGACGAGCATCGCGGAGACACCGATGCCGACCAGCACCAGCCGGTAGCCGTGGATGCCGCGCCGGTAGGACAGCAGGTAGACGAGGACGCCGGTGATCAGCCCGCCCACCAGCGCGCCCGCGGCGACCTCCGTCGCGCCGCCCTTGAACAGGACGATCACGACGAGCGCGCCGACCGACGAGCCGTAGCTGAAGCCGAGCAGGTCCGGGGAGCCGAGCGGGTTGCGGGAGACGGACTGGAAGACGGCGCCGGCCATCCCCAGCGCCGCGCCCACCAGCAGCGCGACCACCACCCGCGGCAGCCGCAGGTCGTTGACGATGAAGTCGTTCGCCGGGGTGCCGTTGCCCAGCAGGGTCTGTACGACGTCCCACGGCGCGATCTCGAAGTCGCCGGTGCCGATGAGGACGACGGCCATCGCCACGGCGGCCGCGACGAGCAGCAGCCCGACCGTCAGCGCGCGCGGCTCCAGCCGCAGGGACAGCCCCGCGGGGCCGCACAGGGCACGGGATCCGGGCTTGTCCGCCCGAAGGTCGACGGTCACAGCTGGGCCATCCTCTTGCGCCGGACGAGGTAGATGAAGACGGGCCCGCCGATCAGCGCGGTGACGATGCCGACCTGGAGCTCGGCGGGCCGCGTGACGACCCGGCCGATGACGTCCGCGCCCAGCAGCAGCACCGGCGAGAGGACCGCCGAGTAGGCGAGCACCCAGCGCATGTCGGGACCGGTGATGATCCGCACCAGGTGCGGGATCATCAGCCCGATGAAGACGATCGGCCCGCAGGCCGCGGTCGCCGCCCCGCACAGCAGCGTGATGGCCACCATGGCGCCGATCCGGGTCCGCGTCAGATGGGCACCCAGAGCCCGTGCGGTGTCGTCGCCCATGGCCATCGCGTTGAGCGACCGGCCCAGCGTGAGCGCGATCAGCGCGCCCACCACCAGGAACGGCGCCACCTGCCGGACGGTGTCCATGTTCGCGGAGGCCAGGGAGCCCACGGTCCAGAAGCGCAGCTTGTCCAGCGCCTTGCTGTCCATCAGCTGCACGGCGTTGATGTAGCCGACCAGGGCCGCGCTGGCCGCCGTACCGGCGAGCGCGAGGCGCACCGGGGTGGCGCTGCGGCTTCCGCCGAGTACGTAGACGACGACGGAGACGACGGCGGCGCCGAGGAAGGCCCACCACACGAACTCGCTGAGCGAGGAGGCCCCGAGGAAGGTGATCGCCGAGACCACGGCGGCCGCCGCGCCCGCGTTGACGCCGAGGATGCCGGGCTCGGCCAGCGGGTTGCGGGTCAACGCCTGCATCACGGCCCCGGAAAGGCCGAGCCCGAGCCCGACCATCAGCCCGAGGAGGGTGCGCGGGACCCGCAGATCGCGCACCACGACGTCGGAGGGCGTTCCCGCGTAGTGGAACAGGCCGTGCCAGACCTGGTCGAGGGGCATCTGCCTGGCCCCCACGGCGATGCTCGCCACCGCGATCACGGCCAGCACCGCCAGGGCGCCGAGCAGACCGGCGGCGCGCGCGGCGTGCCGCGGGCGGATGGCGGCGACCGGCGCCGCGCTCTGTTCAGGGGGACTCTCGACCAACACGAGGTTAGGTTAGCCTACCCTGCACCCGAATTGGCCCTCCGTCCTGGTCCAAGGGGGCCCGGCGGCCCGGCCTAAAGGCCGATCCGGGCCAGCGCCTTGCCCGCGTCCAGCGTGCACGAGCCGTCCCCGGCCCGGGTCCACGCCGCCGCGCACAGCGCCCGCAGCCCGTCCAGCGGCTCGCCCTCGCCCCGCAGTTCCAGTGCGTCCGCCGCCGCCACCGCGGTCCAGCCCCCGCAGCGGAAACCCTCCCCCGCGGCCACGACCTCCGGCTGCCCCGTCAGCAGCCCCCGCAGGTCCCGGTCCACGTACGTCGGCCGGTGCGCCGGCTCGGCCCGCAGCAGCTGCGCCCCGTCCGTCACCCCGGTCAGCACCAGCAGCGAGTCCACGTCCCCGTTGAACGCGCCCTCGATGTCCGTGTCCAGCCGGTCCCCGACCACCAGCGGCCGCTCCGCCCCCGTCCGCAGCACCGTCTCCCGGTGCATCGGGGGCAGCGGCTTGCCCGCCACCTGCGGCTCCGCTCCCGTCGCGATCCGTACGACCTCCACCGCGGCCCCGTTGCCCGGCCCGATCCCCCGCGCCCCCGGAATCGTCAGGTCGGTGTTCGACGCGAACCACGGCACCCCGCGGTGGATCGCGTACGAAGCCTCCGCGAACCGCGACCACGGCAGGTCCGGGCCCCCGTACCCCTGGACGACCGCCGCGAGCCCCTCCTCGTCGGCGGAGTCCACCGGTACGAGCCCCCGCTCGCGCAGCGCGACCCGCAACCCCTCCCCGCCGATCACCAGCACCTTGGACCCCGGCTCCACCTGCTCCGAGATCAGCCGGGCCACCGCCTGCGCCGAGGTGATCACCTCGCCGGCCTCGGTCGGGATCCCCAGCTCGCCCAGGTGCTCGGCGACCGCCTCCGGGGTGCGCAGCGCGTTGTTCGTGACGTACGCGAGGTGCATCCCGCCGTCCCGGGCCGCGGCGAGGGACTCCGCCGCGTACGCGATCGCCTCGCCACCCGCGTACACCACCCCGTCCAGGTCCAGCAGGGCCGTGTCGTACGCCTGGTGCAGGCTGCGCTCGCTGCCCGCCGGACTCGTCCTGCTCTGCCGGGTCATCCTGTCGGCTCCCTGTCCACTCGATCCACGACGGTCCGTCCGTCACATCCGTCCGCCCGTGACCGATACCGAACGCATGCGACTTGCTGTCTTCCTCACCCGATCATCCCGCATCGCGAGACGCGTCTTACCATGCACCAATGACCACATCTGGTACCGCGGACGACGGGCTGCGCCTGATCCCCTTCCATGGACTGCGCTATGACCCGGAGCGCGTCGGCAGCCTCGCCGCCGTCACCTCACCGCCGTACGACGTGGTCGTGCGGCCCGACGGCGTCGACCACCTGGAGTCCGCCGACCCGCACAACATCGTCCGCCTGATCCTCCCCCAGGCCGACACTCCCGCCGAGCGCAACGAACAGGCCGCGCACACCCTGCACGACTGGCTCTCCAAGGGCGTCCTCAGCGCCGACCCCGAGCCCGCGCTGTACGTCTACGAGCAGCGCAAGGGCAGCGTGCTCCAGCGCGGCGTGATCGGCGCCCTGGCCCTCTCGAAGCCCGACGCCGGCATCGTCCTGCCGCACGAGGACGTCATGCCCGACGTGGTCACCGACCGGGCCGGTCTCATGCGGGCCGCTTCGGCCAATCTTGAACCGCTCCTGCTCACCTACCTCGGCGGCGACCCCGCGGCCGGCGCGACGGCGGTCGTCGAGCGGACCGCCGCCCGCCCGCCGCTGCTGGCCACCACCACCGAGGACGGCTTCCGGCACCGGCTCTGGGCCATCACCGACCCGGCCGACCTGGCCGCCGTCACCACCGATCTCGGCCACCGCCAGGCCCTCATCGCCGACGGCCACCACCGCTGGGCGACGTACCTGCGCCTCCAGGAGGAGCACCAGTCCCCCACCGACTGGGACTTCGGCCTGGTCCTCCTCGTCGACACCGCCCGCTACCCGCTCCAGGTCCGCGCCATCCACCGGATGCTGCGCCGCCTCCCCGTCGCGGACGCCCTGGCCGCCGTGGAGGGCCACTTCCTGGTCCGCCCGGTGGAGGGACCTCTGCCGCTCGCCCTGGAGGCCCTCGCCGACGCCGCGGAGCGCGGCAACGCCTTCCTCCTGGCCGGCGACGGCACCTTCCACCTGGTCACCGACCCGGACCTGGACCTGCTGGAGCGCACCGTACGGCGCGACCGCCCCGAGGCCTGGCGCCGGCTGGACGCTACCGTCCTGCACGCGACGCTCCTGGACACCCTGTGGCGGATCCCGGACGCCCCGGACCAGATCACCTACATCCACGACGCGGCGGCCACCGTCGCCATGGCCGAGCGCCACGGCGGCACCGCGGTCCTGTTGCACCCCGTACGGGAGGCGGTCGTCCGGGACCTGGCCCGCCAGGGCGTCACGATGCCCCGCAAGTCGACCTCGTTCGGCCCGAAGCCGGCCACCGGCCTGGTCCTGCGCAGCCTCGACTGACCCGGCCCGGCGCAGCCTCGGACACGAGAAAGGGCGGTACCCCCGGAGGGGTACCGCCCTTTCTCAACTCAGCCGGTCAGGCGCTCAGGCCTTGTCACGGTCCTGCTCGTCGTCCTCGTCCTCGACGACGGCGATCTCGTCGGTGACGTCGACGTCGGCGTCGGAAGCGGACCCCTCCAGGGGCTCGTACTCCTCGTCGTCCTCGTCGTAGTACTCGGCCTGGTCGGAGGCGCGCTCGGCGGCGGCCACCTCGGCGGCGTCCTGCTCGTCGTCCTCGTCGTCGGCGTCGACGTCGTCCGGCTCATCGCCGCCGAGCGCGTCGACGAACTCGACCCCGTCCAGCTCGGCGAGCCGGTCGGAGGCGTCCATCGCGCCGTCCTTGTCCGCCTCGACCGTCTTGGCGAACCACTCGCGGGCCTCGTCCTCACGGCCGGCGGCCAGCAGGGCGTCGGCGTAGGCGTACCGCAGGCGTGCGGTCCACGGCTGCACGGAGTTGGAGGCCAGCTCCGGGCTCTGCAGGGTCACGATGGCGGCGTCGAGCTGCCCCATGTCCCGGCGGGCACCGGCGGCGACCAGGCGCATCTCGACCTGGCCGGCCTTGTCCAGCTTCTGCACCTCGGGCTCGCCGGCCATGGCCAGCGCGCGCTCGGGGCGGCCGAGGCCGCGCTCGCAGTCGGCCATGACGGGCCACAGCTCGACGGAGCCGGTCATGCGCTTGGCGGCGCGGAACTCGGCGAGCGCCTCGCTGTACTTCTGCGTGGCGTACGCGGCGAAGCCGGCGGCCTCGCGCACGGCGGCGACGCGGGAGGCCAGGCGCAGGGCGATGCGCGAGTACGCGTACGCCTGCTCCGGGTCCTCGTCGATCAGCCGGGCCACCATGACCAGGTTGCGGGAGACCTCCTCGGCCAGCCCCTTGGGCAGGCTCAGGAGCTCCTGGCGGACATCGGCGTCGATCTCGAGACCGGTGACGTCCTCGTCGATCGGAAGCCGCTTGACCGGGTCACGGTCGCGGTCCGCACGGTAGTCGCGGTCACCGCCGCGCTCATCACGGCCGCCACGGTAGCCACCGCGGTCACCGCCACGGTCGTCACGGCCACGGAAGCCGCCGCGGTCGCCGCCGCGGTCGTCGCGGCGCGGGTAGGACGGACGGTCGCCGCCACGGTCGTCACGACCGCCGCGGAAACCACCGCGGTCGTCATCACGACGCGGGTACGAGGGACGCCCACCGCGGTCGTCGTCGCGACGGGGGTACGACGGGCGGTCGCCACCGCGGTCGTCGCGGCGGAAACCGCCGCCGCCACCGGAGGGACGCTCACCGCGGTCGTCGCGGCGCGGGTAGGAGGGGCGGTCGCCGCCACGGTCGTCGCGGCCGCCGCGGAAACCACCGCGGTCGTCGTCGCGACGGGGGTAGGACGGACGGTCGCCACCGCGGTCATCGCGGCGGAAACCGCCGCCGCCACCGGAGGGACGCTCGCCCCGGTCGTCACGACGGAAGCCACCACCGGAGGGCCGGTCGTCGCGACGCGGGTACGAGGGACGCTCGCCCCGGTCGTCACGGCGCGGGTAGGAGGGGCGGTCGCCGCCACGGTCGTCGCGGCCGCCGCGGAAACCACCGCGGTCGTCATCGCGACGCGGGAAGGACGGGCGGTCGCCACCGCGGTCGTCACGACGGAAACCGCCGCCACCACCGGAAGGCCGGTCGCCCCGGTCGTCACGACGGAAGCCACCACCGGAGGGCCGGTCGTCACGACGCGGGTACGAGGGACGCTCGCCCCGGTCGTCACGGCGCGGGTACGACGGACGGTCCTCGCGGCCGCGGAAGCCGCCACCGGTCGGGCGGTCGCCGCCGCGGTCGTCACGGCGGAAGCCACCGCCACCACCGGAGGGACGCTCACCGCGGTCGTCGCGGCGCGGGTAGGACGGACGGTCGCCGCCGCGGTCGTCACGACCGCCGCGGAAACCACCGCGGTCGTCATCGCGACGCGGGAAGGACGGGCGGTCGCCACCGCGGTCGTCACGACGGAAACCGCCGCCACCACCGGAGGGACGGTCGTCGCGACGCGGGTACGAGGGACGCTCGCCCCGGTCGTCGCGGCGCGGGTAGGACGGACGGTCGCCGCCACGGTCGTCACGACCGCCGCGGAAACCACCGCGGTCGTCATCACGACGCGGGTAGGACGGACGCCCACCGCGGTCGTCGTCACGACGGGGGTACGACGGACGGTCGCCACCGCGGTCGTCGCGACGGAAGCCGCCGCCACCACCGCCGGCGGGACGCCCGCCGCGGTCGTCACGGCGGAAACCGCCGCCGCCTGCGCCGCCACCGGTCGGACGGCCACCGCGGTCGTCGCGGCGGAAGCCACCACGGTCACCGCCACGGTCGTCACGGCCCCCGCGGTAGCCGCCCCTGTCACCGCCGTCGTTGCGCCGAGGCTCGCGCTCCGGACGATCGTCGGGAGAGTTGGACATGGGTGTGACTCCTGTCTTCGGGGTACCGCTAGTCATTCTCGCGCAACCAACCCATGGCCGCGCTTCGGCGTAAAGAGGTGAAAAACAAAAAGGACCCTTGGTCCAGCGTTGAACGCTGGACCAAGGGTCCTTTGAAAGATTGTTCGGCGGCGTCCTACTCTCCCACAGGGTCCCCCCTGCAGTACCATCGGCGCTGAAAGGCTTAGCTTCCGGGTTCGGAATGTAACCGGGCGTTTCCCTAACGCTATGACCACCGAAACCCTATCGGTTTCGAGCGAACAAGCACACTTTGTAGTTGTGTTCCAGCTCTAGAAACCAGCAACTGTTCGTTGCTTCAGAACTAACACAGTGGACGCGAGCAACTGAGGACAAGCCCTCGGCCTATTAGTACCAGTCAGCTCCACCCGTTACCGGGCTTCCACATCTGGCCTATCAACCCAGTCGTCTACTGGGAGCCTTACCCTCTCAAGGAGGTGGGAATACTCATCTTGAAGCAGGCTTCCCGCTTAGATGCTTTCAGCGGTTATCCCTCCCGAACGTAGCCAACCAGCCATGCCCTTGGCAGGACAACTGGCACACCAGAGGTTCGTCCGTCCCGGTCCTCTCGTACTAGGGACAGCCCTTCTCAATATTCCTACGCGCACAGCGGATAGGGACCGAACTGTCTCACGACGTTCTAAACCCAGCTCGCGTACCGCTTTAATGGGCGAACAGCCCAACCCTTGGGACCGACTCCAGCCCCAGGATGCGACGAGCCGACATCGAGGTGCCAAACCATCCCGTCGATATGGACTCTTGGGGAAGATCAGCCTGTTATCCCCGGGGTACCTTTTATCCGTTGAGCGACGGCGCTTCCACAAGCCACCGCCGGATCACTAGTCCCGACTTTCGTCCCTGCTCGACCCGTCGGTCTCACAGTCAAGCTCCCTTGTGCACTTACACTCAACACCTGATTGCCAACCAGGCTGAGGGAACCTTTGGGCGCCTCCGTTACCCTTTGGGAGGCAACCGCCCCAGTTAAACTACCCATCAGACACTGTCCCTGATCCGGATCACGGACCGAGGTTAGACATCCAGCACGACCAGAGTGGTATTTCAACGGCGACTCCACCCCAACTGGCGTTGGGGCTTCAAAGTCTCCCACCTATCCTACACAAGCCGAACCGAACACCAATATCAAACTGTAGTAAAGGTCCCGGGGTCTTTCCGTCCTGCTGCGCGAAACGAGCATCTTTACTCGTAGTGCAATTTCACCGGGCCTATGGTTGAGACAGTCGAGAAGTCGTTACGCCATTCGTGCAGGTCGGAACTTACCCGACAAGGAATTTCGCTACCTTAGGATGGTTATAGTTACCACCGCCGTTTACTGGCGCTTAAGTTCTCAGCTTCGCAACCCCGAAAGGTCACTAACCGGTCCCCTTAACGTTCCAGCACCGGGCAGGCGTCAGTCCGTATACATCGCCTTACGGCTTCGCACGGACCTGTGTTTTTAGTAAACAGTCGCTTCTCGCTGGTCTCTGCGGCCACCCCCAGCTCACGGAGCAAGTCCGATCACCAGTGATGGCCCCCCTTCTCCCGAAGTTACGGGGGCATTTTGCCGAGTTCCTTAACCATAGTTCACCCGAACGCCTCGGTATTCTCTACCTGACCACCTGAGTCGGTTTAGGGTACGGGCCGCCATGAAACTCGCTAGAGGCTTTTCTCGACAGCATAGGATCATCCACTTCACCACAATCGGCTCGGCATCAGGTCTCAGCCTTAATGAGGGACGGATTTGCCTACCCCTCGGCCTACACCCTTACCCCGGGACAACCACCGCCCGGGCTGGACTACCTTCCTGCGTCACCCCATCGCTTACCTACTACAAGTCTGGTTCGTCGGCTCCACCACTTTCCTTTCCCCGAAGGGTCCGGAACGGCTTCACGGACTTAGCATCGCCTGATTCGATATTGGGCGTTTCAAAGCGGGTACCGGAATATCAACCGGTTGTCCATCGACTACGCCTGTCGGCCTCGCCTTAGGTCCCGACTTACCCTGGGCAGATCAGCTTGACCCAGGAACCCTTAGTCAATCGGCGCACACGTTTCTCACGTGTGTATCGCTACTCATGCCTGCATTCTCACTCGTGAACCGTCCACAACTAGCTTCCGCTGCTGCTTCACCCGGCACACGACGCTCCCCTACCCATCACAACACCCGTTGGGGCTTATTGCTGCAATGACACGACTTCGGCGGTACGCTTGAGCCCCGCTACATTGTCGGCGCGGAATCACTTGACCAGTGAGCTATTACGCACTCTTTCAAGGGTGGCTGCTTCTAAGCCAACCTCCTGGTTGTCTCTGCGACTCCACATCCTTTCCCACTTAGCGTACGCTTAGGGGCCTTAGTCGATGCTCTGGGCTGTTTCCCTCTCGACCATGGAGCTTATCCCCCACAGTCTCACTGCCGTGCTCTCACTTACCGGCATTCGGAGTTTGGCTAAGGTCAGTAACCCGGTAGGGCCCATCGCCTATCCAGTGCTCTACCTCCGGCAAGAAACACACGACGCTGCACCTAAATGCATTTCGGGGAGAACCAGCTATCACGGAGTTTGATTGGCCTTTCACCCCTAACCACAGGTCATCCCCCAGGTTTTCAACCCTGGTGGGTTCGGTCCTCCACGAAGTCTTACCTCCGCTTCAACCTGCCCATGGCTAGATCACTCCGCTTCGGGTCTAGAGCGTGCAACTCAAACGCCCTATTCGGACTCGCTTTCGCTACGGCTTCCCCACACGGGTTAACCTCGCTACACACCGCTAACTCGCAGGCTCATTCTTCAAAAGGCACGCAGTCACGACGTTACATGCAAGCATGCAACGCGACGCTCCCACGGCTTGTAGGCACACGGTTTCAGGTACTATTTCACTCCGCTCCCGCGGTACTTTTCACCATTCCCTCACGGTACTATCCGCTATCGGTCACCAGGGAATATTTAGGCTTAGCGGGTGGTCCCGCCAGATTCACACGGGATTTCTCGGGCCCCGTGCT